>CAUZAY010000060.1:0-16739 GCA_963577695.1 Vicinamibacteria bacterium
CGCCTGACCCAACCCCGTCGACGCACCGGTGACCACTGCGGTTCTCCCCGCCAGGTTGAACATCAGTTGTGATGCCTCATGCGCCGGAGCTCATTCGTCTGTCGAGTAACGTGTGGTTCGAACATTGGCGGTGATCGCGTGGGCCAGCATGCGCTCCATCTCGCACTGTCGCGCCGTCACGCGCCCCACCTCGACGCTCGCGGCCGGGGTCATCTTCTGATACGTCACCGTCTTCAGAAACTTGCCCACCCAGACGCCACCCGAGTACCGGGCCGAGCGGCTGGTCGGCAGGATATGGTTGGTGCCGATCGCCTTGTCGCCGTAGGCGACCGTCGTCTCCTCGCCGATGAACAGCGAGCCGTAGTTGCGGAGACGCTCGTGATAGTAGTCGACGTCTTCTACATGGATCTCGAGATGCTCCGGCGCCCAATCGTCGCTGAGGGCGATCGCCTCATCGCGGTCGTCGGCTACTACCACGCGACCGTTGTCGCGCCAGGACACACCGGCGATCTCCCGGGTCGGGAGGACCGCGAGCTGCTGTTCCACCTCCGCCAGCGCCCGGCGCGCAAATGACTCGCTCAGACAGACCAGAATCTGCCCACTGTTCGGGTCGTGCTCGGCCTGCCCGAGCAGGTCACACGCCACCAGGGCCGGGTCAGCGGCGTCGTCCGCGATGATGGCGATCTCGGTGGGCCCGGCCAGCAGGTCGAGCCCGCACTGCCCAAAGAGTTGCCGCTTCGCTTCAGCCACGAACCGGTTGCCGGCACCACACAGCATGTCGGCCGGTGGCACCACCCCCATCCCGTAGGCCATCAGCGCCAACGCCTGCACCCCACCCAGCACAAAGATGCGATCGGCCCCCGCCTGATGCATGGCGTTGATCGTGGCGGGAAAATAGCCTTCCCCCCGCACCGGCGGCGTGCACCCGATCACCGTATCGACCCCCGCCACCTTGGCCGGGATGATGCTCATCTGGGCCGACCCGAACATGGGATAACGCCCACCGGGGATGTAGCTACCAACACACCTGACCGGGATGTGTCTGTGGCCGAGCACCACACCGGGACGAATCTCGGTTTCCAGCGGCAGCATCGTCGTCAACTGCGCCTCGGCGAACGCCCGGACGTTGCCCTGACAAAAAGTCGTGTCGGCAATCAGCTGGTCACCGCATCTCCCGATGGCCTCGTCGATCTCGCTCGGGTTCAGCTCGAACTCGGGCGGAGCCCAGTCGTCGAATCTGGTGCTGTACTCGCGCACCGCATCGATGCCACGCGTGCGCAGATCACGCAGCAGCTCCGCGACATAACGCGAGGTCTCTTCATCCTCTTCGAACAACCGGTGTCCGCCGTCTTTGATGATCTGCATGGGGGGTGATCGAAGGACGTGGGGCTTCAGGGTCCGCGCTTCGGGGTGATGGGGCTCTTGGGAGGCTCGCGGGTCGGAAGACGCGCGCCGACCTCCTGGCCGTCACATGTCCATCACGGCCTCGATGTCGGGGTCGATCGTCGGGGGCGGAGACCCCAACGAGATACCGAAGAAGAGCGTCGTCGACAGCAGCAGCGCGACGAAACCGCCCGTAATCCCGTAGGGGATCGCCAGACCGAAGACCTCGATGCCGAAGTTCACGATGAGGCTCGTCACGATGGCAACGTTGGCCGCGGTCGCAGTGGCCCGTTTCCAGTTGAACCCGATGGCCACGGTGGGCACCAGCGCCGCGGCGAACGTGCCCCACCCGAAGGCACCCAGCAGTGCCACGAGATCTTGCCGTGAATAGAGCACGAAGATGGCGGAGCCGACGGCCAGCACTACCGTGGCCACCCGCGCCCAGAACAGCTCGTTCGACAACGACCGTCCGTACAAGGCCCGGGGGATGTCGTGCACCACGGCGGCCGCGCCGAGGTTGAGGAAACTGTCGGCGGTGGACATGATGGCGGCAAACAGCCCCGCGAAGACAATCCCGGCCAGCATTGGGCTCGCATGAAACTGCAGAAACTGCGGCGCCGCTTCGTCGGGGCTGGCCAGCTCGGGATGCCCGCCCTGGATGACGAGCGCCCGCATCGCCAACCCGATGCTGAGCCACAACAGCGAACACAGCATGTAGCCGCCAGCACTCACGGGCAGGGTGCGACGCGCGTCCTCGACGCGCCGATTCATCATGAACTTCGTAATCACGTGGGGTTGCCCAGCTGAACCCAGCACGAACACCACAAACCAGGACAGCGAGCCCATCATCCCGAGCGTGCCCCACGGGCTGACCGCTTCCGGATCATCCTCGACAAGTGTGGTCACCAGACCGGTCAACCCACCGTCCACCGCGCTCAGCGCCGCGAAAAAGACAAAGACGGCCGCCACGATCATGATCGCGCCCTGCACCAGATCGGTGTACACCGACGCCACGATGCCCCCGGTCACGCAGTAGAAGACCAGCACGGCGCACGCGATCACCATGCAGGTCAGAATGGACACCTCGGGGATGAATGACACGTTGTTCAACACGTCACGCAGCACCGTGGCCATGGCGAGTATCTGGGTCCCCAGATAACCGAGGACGCCCAGCAGGATGGCGACCGCCGTCAGCAGACGTGCCCGTTCACTCCGATACCGAGCCGCCACGGCATCCGGGAGCGAGATCGTGTCGCGCAGCTCGGCAATCATACGCAGCCGCGTGGCCAGCAGATAGAAGCTGCAGCAAAAGGCGAGCGGGCCAATGACGGTCATCCACGAGGAGCTCAGCCCCATCCGATAGACAAGCCCTGGCCCCCCCACGAACCCGAACCCGCTCATCTGGCTCGAGAACAGGGCGAGCCCCGTGACCATGACCCCCAGGTCACGACCGGCCATGAAAAAGTCGCGCGGGGACTTGGTGCGTCGCAGCGCCCACACGCCGACACCGACGCACATGAGGAGGTAGACGACGACGAAGGCGAGCGTGACGAGCGATCGGGAGTCGTCCATCACGCCGACCCGGACTGGCCAGGCTGACCGGTTTCGGCGCGGCGGGCCGCGACGATCTCTCGAAAGCGCTGCAGGTCGTCGGGCGTCGCGATCGACCGACTGAACAACACGACGTAGAGAACGACGACGAGAAACTCGGCCGGCCAGAAGCCGTAGAGGAACCAGGCGGTCGGCGCCGGTAACGACAGGAACAGCTCGGGGGTCTGGTCGGCCAGGGAGCCGCTGTACGTCACTACCATCATCGTGAACAGCCCGCCGAGTACCACGCCGCTCCCGCCCAGCCAGAGCCGAACCGGCCCGGCGCGCTTCACCCCAAGCATCAGACAGCCGACGATGATGGCGAGCTGCAGTAGACCGAACGCCCAGCCGAGCCACAACATGGGCCGGTGCCGGGCCGGGCCGTCCCCGCCGTGATTCATCGAGGGAAACCGAGGGTGCGTGATGCCGTGACCGTTGTAGATGCGCTCCAGCCCCCCGTTCGGTGCCGCCACGTCTTCGAACGGCACTTCCTCGATGAGGAACGCCAAGTTCGTGACAACACACAGCGCCACGAGCAACCCGAACAGGACAACCGGCAACTTCATCGTGATCTCGGTGGTCTCGGCTCGGCCAGTGTAGCCTGTCCGCTCATGGAGGTACAATCGAAATTCCCCGCCGAACACGCTGCGCACGACCGATGGTCGGGGCACGGGAGACGAGATGAGACACCGACACTTGGCGTGGCTCGCAGGAGCGCTGCTCACGGGATCCGCACAGACCGTGCAGGCCCAAGATGGACCGCTCGACTATCCGCAGTGGCGTGGCGCGCGTCGGGACGGCGCGGCGGCGGCGTTCGTCGAACCGGCCACCTGGCCAACCCGGCTGACGCGTCAGTGGCAGGCGGAGACGGGGCTCGGCTACGCCACGCCCATCCTGGTCGGCGACCGTGTGTATACCTTTGGACGCCTCGATACCGAGGAAGTGATCATGGCGCTCGATGCGATGAGCGGGGCTGTGATCTGGCGCACCGCCTACGATGCGCCCTTCAGGGACAACGCCGGTGTTTCACGCCATGGACCCGGTCCCAAGTCGACCCCGTTGTTCTACGACGGTGCGTTGTACACCCTGGGCATCAACGGCGTCGTCTCGGCCGTCGACGCCGACGACGGGGCGCTGCTTTGGCGAAAACCGGCCGAATCGGTCGAGCCGCTGTATGCCACCGCGCTCTCGCCCGTGGCCGACGCGGGGCACGTCATCTTTCATCTCGGTGGCCAGAATGACGGGGCGCTGACCGCCTTCGACGCCGCCAGCGGCGACGTGGTCTGGAGCTGGGACGGCGACGGCCCCGCCTACGCGTCTCCGATGGTGGCTGAGCTCGGCGGCGTGCGCCAGATCGTGACCGTCACGCAGGCCCACGTGGTTGGGGTGGCGGCCGCCAGCGGCGAGTTGCTGTGGGAGCGTCCGTTCGTCTCAAGGTCGACCAACAACTCCATCACCCCGATTGTGGACGGGGACGACGTGATCATCACCGGGCACGACCTCGGGGTGACGCGATTCCGGCCACGTCTCGACCAGGGACGCTGGACCACCGAGACGCTCTGGGAGACCGACGAGGTGTCGATGTTCATGAGCAACCCGGTAATGGCGGACAATACGTTGTTTGGGATGTCGCATTTGCGCAGCGGCCAGTTCTTCGCGGTCGACGCCGGCAGCGGCGCCACGCTGTGGCGCACCGAGGGTCGTGAGGCCACCAACTCGGCGGTGGTCCTGGCCGGAGACCTGCTGTTCTTGCTGAACAACGACGGCGACCTGGTCGTGGCCCGAACCGACCGGACCGGCTTCAGCCAGATCGCCCGCTACGAGGTCGCCCCGACCGCCACCTGGGCCCAACCGGCCATCTCTGGAAACCGACTGTTCATCAAGGACGAGTCAAGCGTCACGCTGTGGACGGTGGAATGACATCTCAGCGGCGGTCGCGAATTGGTACGGCGCACACCCTCCTCGGTGTGACCGTCGTCGCGCTTCTGGCCGCGCTGAGTGCGGCCACGCTGAGCGGACAACGGGGCGGTGTGTTTCGTGAGTCCCGTGATCACCCCGCGATTCGATACTCGAACGGCCCGACCACGGACGCCGTGACCGCGCTCGACGACGCCGTCCAAGCCGGCGACCTCGCACTCGCGTTCGAGCCCACGACGGGGTATCTCCACTCGATCCTCACGGCGCTCAACGTGCCGGTCGAGTCACAGGTGACTGTCTTCTCGCAGACAAGTTTCCAGGCGGACCGGATCAGTCCGGAGAACCCGCGGGCGATCTTCTTCAACGACACCGTGGCGGTGGGGTGGGTCCGCGGCGGCGACGTGCTGGAGATCGCCTCGCTCGACCCCACCCAGGGCGTGCTGTTCTTTTCGATCGACCAGAAGCCGGCCGAGCGCCCGCAGATTCAACGTAATGACCGATGCCTGGCCTGTCACCTGTCCTGGGACACGCTGGGCGTGCCGGGGCTCGTCACACTCAACACATTGCCGATGCCGGATGACCCGAACGCCTACGCCGTCGGCTGGACCACAGACCACCGCAGCCCACTCGCGGACCGCTGGGGAAGCTGGTACGTGACGGGCGCGCCGCCGGCGCTGAGCCACCTGGGCAACACGACAGAGCCGATGGAGTACCTGCCGGGGGGGCCGTCTGAGCCGGCGCCAGAATTGGCCACGCTCGAGGGACTGTTCGACCTGTCCGGGTACCCCACACCGTACAGCGACATCGTGGCCATGCTGGTGCTCGAGCACCGCAACCACATGACCAACCTGCTCGTGCGCATTGGTTGGGAGGCCCGAGTCGCTCGTCATCCGCAGCCGACCTCGGGACGAAGGCCGCGGGACGGGCCGGAGATCGACCTGGCGGACACGGCAGAGGAACTGGTGGACTATCTGCTGTTCATTGACGAAGCGCCGCTGCCTGCGGGCCTCACGAGCACGTCCGGATTCGCCGAGCGATTCTCCGCGCAGGGCCCGTTCGATGGCCAGAACCGCTCGCTGCATCAGCTCGACCTAGGCGGTCGGCTGCTGCGCTATCCGTGCAGTCCACTGATCTACGCGGCGGCCTTCGATGCGCTGCCGGCCGAGGCGCTGGCGGCCGTGTACGCACGGATGTGGGAGGTGCTGTCGGGCGCCGCCTCCGAACCTCGATACGAGCGGCTCAGCCGTGAGGACCGGCTCGCCATCGTTGAGATTCTGCGCGACACGAAGACCACGTTGCCGGATTACTTTCACGGCGAGGTGGGGTAGAGGGGCGCGGCCTCGTCAAAGTGCTAGAAGTCGGTCAGGTCGAGTTGGTTCCGACCCGCGACAATCTCCACCACTCGCTCACGTCGGTCCTTCCCTTGAATCACAGTCGCGGTATAGACCCCGGGAACCACGTTTTCCACCACGAACGCCCCATTGCGCTCGGCCACCGCCGAATACGGCGTCTCGACCACCATGATGTCGGCGAACATTTCAGTGTGGGTGTTGCACACCACCGTGAAGTCGTCGCCCACCTCGAAGGTATGCATATAGGAGCTGCCGTTCATGGACGCGACGTTGAAAATCGAGTCACCGGCGCTGTCTTTGACATGGACAGTGTGGAGATCGTCTTCGCTGTTCGTGAAATTGATGGTCTGACCGGCTCGGACGATGATGAAGCCGGGCACGAACTGACGGCCGATCTGGTCCATCACGGCCAGCTCATCAGGAAGCGGCACGTCGATGTCGTCGTGGGGATCGAGCAGCACGATCGCCCTGACGATGGCGTCGCCCTCGCGGGCCGTGCCCACCACCTGGGCCAGTGCCACGCCTTCCGTTGCCGGCGCCGCCACCGCGTCCGGCACCGGTATCGAGTCAGCCGGCGCACCCGCGCCACAACCGCTGAGGACGAGGGCGGCCACGATGGCCGCCCCTAGCAGCCCGTGGTGAAAGTCCCACTGCATTCGAGCGGCGCTGCAATCCGCCGATCTGCGTTGTTCATCGGTCGAATACTGCCGGTATTCTCCCTCTTCTCGCCTTGTTCGACGGCCGCATCGCCGCTCTCGGTGCGACGCGGGACTTTCACCACGGGCTGCTAGACGCACCGGTCTTGCTCGGCCAGCCGTGGACCGTTCGTCCGTAGGTCTGTCGACCAGCTTGAGAGACACGCCGTCAGGAAACACATCCGACATCCGTGGGATCGTACCAGAAGTTGGGAGCCGAGCCGGTCAGCTTACGCGTCGGGCACGGCCCGCGCGAGTGTAACAGACGGCCGTGCGGCCCTGGCGGAGGAGGCGCGCGGCGGAATCGGTATGAGTCGCTTTAGGGCGACCCGCTCCGGATCGAGGAGGGTAAGGGATCGCCGCTGAACCCGAGTGCCACCTTTTTGGAGTGGACCCGAGAACCGCGCCTGGACTCATAATGAGCCACCCACAGATTCCCGGCCCGGGTTCAGCAAGGAGGTGCAGGATGTCGTTCCTGAAGAGATTCGGTCCCCTGGCGGCGATGGCGCTCATGGCGATCACGGTGGCGTGCAGCGGTGGCTCCGACGCGACGGAGCCCGACGCCCCCGTCGCGGACCCGGCCGTGGCGATGGGCGACGCCAGCGGCCCGCAGGCGCCAATGTTCGAAGTCGACCCGCTGTGGCCAAAACCGTTGCCAAACCACTGGCTCCTCGGCTCAACTATCGGGGTGGACGTGGACGCCCAGGACCATGTCTGGATTGTGCATCGCGCGTCGACGCTGGCGGGGAATGAAACGTCGGCGATGGGAGACCCGCCGACGGCGGAAGACTGTTGCTTCCCCGCCCCGCCGATCCTGGAGTTCGACCCTGCCGGGAACTTGGTGAATAGTTGGGGCGGCCCAGGCGAGGGCTACACCTGGCCCTCCTCCAACCACGGTGTCACCGTGGACCACATGGACAACGTGTGGGTGGGCGGCAACGGTGGCACCGACTCACACGCGCTCAAGTTCACACGGAGCGGCGACTTCCTGTTGGAGGTCGGCGTGCCCGGTCGGGGCCAAGACAGCCTGAGCCTCGACAGTTTCAGCCGCATCGCCAAGATCTCCTTTGACGGACCGGCGAACGAGATGTATTTCGCCGATGGCTATGGCAACCGGCGAGTGGCCGTGGTCGACGCCGACACTGGCGAGCTGAAACGGTTCTGGGGCGCCTACGGAAACGAGCCGGACGATGACTACGACGAGCGTTATGTCCCGGGGGGTCCGAATCTGCAGCAGTTCCTGAGCCCGGTGCATTGCGCTGAGGTCTCCAACAGCGGCCTGGTCTACGTGTGCGACCGTGCGCACGACCGGATCCAGGTGTTCCAGAAAGATGGGACGTTCATTGACGAGATGCTCGTCATGCCGAACACGACCGGGTCAGGCGCCGCCTGGGATCTCGACTTCTCACGTGACCCTGACCAAACGTATATCTACCTGGCAGACGGCGTGAACCAGCGCGTGCACATCATCGACCGCGCGAACCTCGCGTATCTGACCAGCTTCGGCGACGGCGGCCGCCAGCCGGGTCAGTTCTTCGGCACGCACAGCATCGCGGTCGACTCGGCTGGCAACATCTACACCACGGAGACCTATGAGGGTAAGCGCGTCCAGAAGTTCGTGTACAAGGGCCTGGGTCCGGTGACCACGGACTATCAGGGCGTGGTCTGGCCCCAGTAGTCCGTGAAGGCTCATCATCGGAGAGGAGGGGACGCGCATGCGTATGCTCTGCGTAGTGGCCATGCTCGCCCTGCTCGTTCCTGTCGGGCCAGCCGCTGGTCAGGCCCGCCGGTCAACAGCTAACAGAGAACCTGCCCCGATCCGCGGATGTCTGGACCAAGACCTGGTGCTGTGGGCGAACGAGTCTTTCGATCAGGCCCAAGGCGCTCCGTTCTGGGTCGACGAGAGCCATCAGTTCGAGCTCCTCGGCGAACGCGAGATGCTGGCAGATCTCGAACAGCACATTGGCCATGAGGTGGACATCACCTTGTTGCTGGAATGGGAGTCGGACGGCGGACCACAACCGATTGCCGAACCGGTCGCACCAGGAGCCGGGCTCCCCGGGCAATCCGGAGGTGTGGCGGGTCTGCCGGGTGGATTCGGCGGCCGACCGAGAGGCCCCGTCGGGGTCCCACGAAGTGCCTTCAGTCAGCCGTCCACGGGCGGGGCTTCACGGTCGGCGCGCGCCCCGGCCATTCCCGGCATCATGACCGAATTCGAACATGTCAGTTTGGCGTGCCGCAGGGCTCGCCGGAACCGCTGACCCGGCCGGTAGAGGGCTCGTCAGGCGCGTCGGTGCGCTCGGGCGGTGGGAGCGGTCATCTAGGTCCGCGAACCGGTCGACGAGCCCCACCCTCCTCACCTTGGCCCCCAGAGCGCTTGGCGCGGGCTAACGGGTGCCTAGTCCCGACACCGAGGGAAAAGCGATCGCGGAGTTGGCGCTAAAACTCCGCGCCCGCACACGGTCCCCACCAGCGGCGGCAGGACCCTCGGCTCGTCTCCCTTTTCAGACGGGGCTACGCCCCGCGCCCCACGCAGACGCTCCCCCTTTTGCCTCGCGCTGGGGTTTCCGGGCGAGGCGTTCGGCTGGCCGGGCAAAGACGCGCGATAGTGCGCGCCCCCGCGGCGGCGGAGTGGGGCACTCGGGGTCCCCGCGTAGCCGTCGCGTGGGGTCCGGGGCGAAGCCCCGTCTGAAGAAGCCGCAGCAACGCCGTCAGACGGACGCCTCGCCAGGAAACCTAGCGTTCCTGCACGCGGGCGCCTGTCAGCAAATTGGTCATCCCGTAGTTCCCCTCGTGGCAGGCATACTCGAACAACGGCGCGTCGGTGCGCTGCATGGGGATGGCCGCGGTGAATGCGGCGGTGAAGGTAGAGGGATCGTCGACGGTAAATTCGTAGCGTAGGGTGTCAGCGTCGAGGCGCGTAAAACGCTCGACCAGGTGCAGCGATTCGCCGGACCCGTAGCTCCCGACAATCGTGGAGAAACTACCGATTTTGTCGGTGTAGTTGTCGCTCTCGACGACCAGCGTGTCGCCGTCCCACCGACCACGCGCATCGCCCATCCACTGGCGCATGCCGTCCGGTAGGCTCGGGCGGCCGTCAAGCGGCACAACCCTCGCTTCGTGAATCATCTCGCTGAGAATCACGACGTGGTCCGGCGTCTGAAAGATCTGCACGTTGTTGTTGTAGGCGCTTGGCAGCATCGGCGGTCCCGAGTTGAACCCCAGCATGCATCGCTCCGACAATCCGAGGTCCTCTGGACCATGCGCCGGAGAGCCAATCAGGACACGAGCGCGAACAGGTCGGATCCCATGTTGACGCGCCGCTCGTGCGCGCTCCTGCGCCGCGACCGTCCGGTCCGGAATGCGGCCATCGGGTGGATCGACAATCAGCGAGGTGCGCAGGTCGTCGGTCAGGCTCTCGCCCCAGTCCCACCAGAAGTCGTTGTAGGCGCGTTCGACGTCGCGTTGCGCCCCACCGTCGCGCCGGTCCGCGTTGCGTCCTTCGGCGGACTGGCGCGTAAATTGAGCCGCTTCTTCCGCCGTCAAGACCGGCTTGTCCTTCAGCGCGGCTGGACGCTCCAAGGGCGTGATCGTGCGGAAGTCCCAGACGCCACCCAGATCCGGCGCGCCCCACGGCGTGGCGGGCGGCGGTTCGGCGACCTGGGCCGCCGCCGGCCACGCCGCCAGCCCCAGGACTGCAACACCAAGGACGCCGACGAGACGATTATTGGCTGACCGCACGTTCACCTCTTCTTCCGCCCTCTGACGACGCCTCGCTCGGCAACCTACCGGTCGAACAACGTCAGATCAATGGCCTGGGCCATGGCGCGATAGCCGGCATCACTCGGATGCAACCAGTCGCCCGACTGATAGTCCTCGCGGAATTTGCTCGGCTCCGCGGCATCGCGCACGGCGGCATCGAAGTCGATCACCGCGTCGTAGGCGCCCGATGTCCGCATCCACTCATTGAACGCCTGACGTTTCACTTCGCCGATGTCCCGGAAGTAGAACGCGCCCTCGAATGGCGCCAGCGTCGCGCCGTAGATCTTGAGGCCCCTGGCGTGCGCGCGTTCGATCAACTCCGTGTGCCCCGCGATGATCTCGTCCACCGTGGGTGTTTCTGAGTCGAACGCCATCCCGATGTCGTTGGTCGATTCCAGCACGATGACATGCGTCACGCCAGGCTGTGACAACACGTCGCGGTCCAGCCTCGACAGGGCGCTGGGGCCAAAGCGAGCGTTGGGATTCGGCGGCGGGGGTGCCGGCGCATTCGCACCCCGGGCCAGAATTCCAAGACCCGCATTGTGGCTCAGGACCCGGTTCCCGCCGATGCCGACGTTGAGCACCCCGGGCGGCGTACGGCCCGGCCGCTGCACCAGACGACGGGCCAGGAAGTCGGGCCACCGGCTGTTGGTGTCTGGCGTCGACGCGGTGCCGTCCGTGATGGAGTCGCCGAGCGTCACGATGATCGGGGTGCCATTCGGCGCCAGGACATCGACACGGGATAGATAGAACCAAGACTGGAAGGTCCGCTCGACCGGCAACTCTGCCACGCCGGTATGGTCGCCAACCGGTGACAGGTAGTTGGTCGTCAGCCCTGTTCCGTGGATTGTGGCGCCGTCGCCCGCGGCCGAGTCGCTCGCGACGTGCAGATCGATCACCAGGTCGGACAGCGCAGGCACACCCATCTCGACCGGATCGCTGACAACCATCGCCCCGGGAGCGACGGTTGTCGAGGACTGCCCCCCGAACCGGAGCGGAGCCCCGGCGTGACTGTCGATGGAGGCGTCGCTGCTTCGCAACGCGACATGCGCCGCGCCAATGTCGAGCGGCTCGCTCCCAAAGAGATTCGTCACCGCAACCCGGACTGCCGAGCCACCGATGCTCGTGTGAATGATCTGGCGGACGGTCTGGTTGTGGATCCGCACGGGACCCGGTCCGCGCCCGGCGGGTGCGTCGTCTGGCGGCGGCAGGAGCACCGGCGCGGTGGCCCACGTGCCCACCCACGCGCCCGAGTCCTGAGCGCCAGCGCGACCTGGCGCCGACAGGACGGTCAGGGCCACCACCAGCAGCGCGGCACAGCCGACGTTGAATCGACGAGAGGGGCGTGCGAATCTATCGAATCTCATGGTGCGCTCCTTCTACGATTCCTGGAGCATAGCCGTCGCGGCGCCGCGTGACAACGCGCGGATCCGACGCGGCGACGTCGCTTGGTACACACCCCCTCCATGACAACGGGGCCTCAGACCGTCTCGGTCAACGACATCGAGCTGCGATACCAGCTCGTCGGACAGGGCGAACCACTGCTCCTGCTTCACGGTTTCCTTGGGTCCGGCGAGACCTGGTCCCCACTCCTCGGCGGGCTCGAGCGGTTGGGCCAGGACTACCAACTCATCATTCCGGACCTTCGCGGCCACGGCGGCCCAACCAACCCCAGCGGCGAGTTCACGATGCGCCAGTCCGCGCTCGACATCATCGCGTTGCTCGACCATCTGGGCATCGAGCGCGTCAAGGCGATCGGGATGAGCGGCGGTGGCATGACCCTACTGCACCTGGCGACCCAGCAACCGGACCGCGTGGAGGCGTTGGTGCTGATCAGCGCCACGACCCACTTTCCCGAGCAGGCTCGGACCCTGATGAGAAGCACCACCGAAGAGGCACAAACCGAGGACAGCTGGGACATGATGCGGAAACTACATCGCCACGGTGACGAACAGATCCGGGCGCTGTGGCGTGTGGCCCGTAGGTTCGCCGATAACCATGACGACATGGCGTTCACCCCGGACGCGTTGTCCGTCATCACCGCCCGAACCCTCATCGTGCACGGGGACCGGGATCCGTTCTTCCCGCTGGAGATCGCGCTGTCGATGCACGGGGCCATCCCGACATCTTGGTTGTGGGTCGTGCCGAACGGCGGCCACCTCAGTCTCGTGGCCGAGGGGTTGTCGGACCAGTTCGTGGCGACCGCCTCAGCGTTCCTTCGGGGCGCATGGGACGGCGCCTGCGGGACGTTCGGTCTGAGGTCGCCAGGGTCACACCCGACGTAAACGGCACGGGCGACGCGGCCGTCAACTAGAATGTCTCGACTCGGAGAATCCTATGACATCACACGGTCTTTCAGCTTACGCGCTGTTCATCTCACTCGTCCTGATGGCCGCACCGGTCGCAGCCCAACAGGGCGCGCCCAATGGCGAATGGCCGACCTACGGCGGAGACCTTGGACACACCCGCTACTCGGCCCTCGACCAGATCGACGCCGACACCTTCGATGACCTCGAACTGGCCTGGCGGTTCAGCACCGAGAACCTTGGTCCCGGACCCGAGTACATCTTTCAGTCGACCCCGCTGATGGTGAACGGTGTCCTCTACACGACCGCTGGCACGCGTCGGGCCGCGGTCGCCATGGACGCGACGACTGGCGAAATGTTGTGGATTCACCGACTCAATGAGGGCGAACGGGGCTCGGGCGCGCCGCGCCGGCTGTCCGGGCGAGGATTGACATACTGGAATGACGGCGACGACGGGGTCGTCTTCTACGTCACACCGGGGTACCGCCTGATCGCACTGAACGCGCTCACTGGCGGGCGGATGTCCGACTTCGGCGAAGACGGGATGGTCGACCTCAAGCAGGGGCTTGATCAGGACCTCGGACCAGACGCCGAGATCGGCTTGCACGCGGCACCGGTCATCTCGAACGGCGTCATCATGATCGGCGCGGCGCACCTGGCCGGGGTCGCACCGGCCACAAAAGAGAAACCGAAGGGCTACGTGCGCGGTTTCGACGCGCGGTCTGGTGATCGGAAGTGGATCTTCCACACGATTCCAACCGCCGACGAGCTCGGAAACGACACGTGGGGCAACGACTCGTGGCGCTACACCGGCAACACCGGGGTGTGGGGGCAGATGACCATCGACGAGGAGCTGGGCTACGTGTATCTCCCGGTGGAGATGCCGACCGGCGACCTCTACGGCGGGCATCGTCCCGGGGACAACCTGTTCGCCGACAGCATCGTCGCAATTGAGATCGCGACGGGCAACCGGGTGTGGCACTTCCAGACGGTGCACCACGACGTGTGGGATTTCGACCTGCCCAGCGCCCCGATTCTGGTCGACATCACCGTCGACGGCCGGGCGATCAAAGCCGTGGCCCAACCAACCAAGCAGGGCTTCCTGTTCGTGCTCGACCGGACCAACGGCGAACCGGTGTGGCCGATCGAGGAACGACCGGTACCCCAGTCAGACATCCCAGGCGAGGTCACGTCGGCGACCCAGCCGTTCCCCACGAAGCCGCCGCCGTTCGACCGTCAGGGCGTCAGCGTGGACGACCTCATCGACTTTACCCCCGAGTTGCGCCGCCGGGCCGAGGAACTGGTCACCCGGTATCGCATGGGCCCCCTCTTCACGCCGCCGTCGGTCGCCACGTTGGATGGCACCCTCGGCACTCTCCATCTCCCGGGGCTGACCGGCGGCTCGAATTGGCCGGGCGGCTCGTTCGACCCGGAAACGGGCATCTTCTACCAGTATTCGAAAACGGAGGTCCACAGCCTCGGCATGGTGAGCAATCCCCAGCGGTCGAACATGGACTTCATCATGGGACGACCGCGCCCGCCGGCCGGCGCCGCCAGGGGACGCGGTGGTCGGGGCGGACGGGGTGGTGGCGGATTCGGCGGCACCAACATCGACGGCATCACCATCGTGAAACCACCGTGGGGGCGGATCACCGCGATCGACCTGAACCGTGGGGAGATCGTGTGGCAGGTGGCGCACGGGCAGACACCAGACAACATCCGGAATCACCCGCTGCTGCAGGGCGTAGACGTCCCACGCACGGGGGTTGCGAACGCGCGGATCGGCACGCTGGTCACCAAGACGCTGGTCATCGCCGGTGACGGCGGACTGTTCACCGACAGCGAGGGTGTGCGAGGTTCGGCGCTACGCGCCTACGACAAGGCGACCGGTGAGGAAGTCGGGACAGTGGCCCTACCCGTTCCGACCACCGGATCTCCGATGACCTACATGGTCGACGACACACAGTATCTGGTCGTAGCAATAGCCGGTGGCGGGTTCGCGGGAGAACTCTGGGCGTTCACGGCGCCGTAGGTTTCCTGGCGAGGCGTCCGTCTGGCGGCGTTGCTGCGTCGGTCACATGCCGCCTGCACGCTCCCTCCTCGCGCCTTGCCACACGAACGCCTCGCCAGGAAACCGCAAGGGCGCGCGGCACCATCGAGTCGGCGACTCGGTCGACCCGAGCGAGCGGCTGGCGGGTCGAAAGACCCTCGCCTACGTGATAGACATCGGTGCGACGATTGGGCGCGGCCTCTAGGGTTCGATAACCGCGGGCATTTGGATACCGCGGTCGGCCGGGTCGAACATCGCCTCCATCTTCTCGTCGCGGTCCGCCACGAAGCGAATCTGGTCGCGGTGGGTCTGCAAGCAGTCGTAGCAGACTGACCCCGGTACGTGGTGCCCTTCGCCCGCGGTGTCCATCCCCCGTTCGGCCATCACCTTTTCAAGGCGTGCCGCGGTCAGCACCTGCGCCTTGTAGAAGTCGGAATAACTGAGGCCGCGGGCGATCGCCAGCGGCGACCAACCGTCTACGGTGCGAGCATCGAGGTCAGCGCCCTGCGCGATCAAGTAGTCGAGGACATCGTCGGCGCCTCGGAAAGCGACGCCGTGCAACGCGGTCTCGCCGCGGTAGTTCGCCGCGTTCACGTCGTTGCCGGCCTCCACGAGGATGCGGACCGCTTCGAGCACCTCGTCTTCCTGGCCCTCGAGTGAGCCACCGTCCTCACCGGGGTTCCAGAGCGCCAGGCCGGCCGCCACCATCAGGGCGGTCGTGCCGTCAGCGGTCGGCATCACGGGGTCGGCGCCGGCATCGAGCAGCACCCGCATCGCCTCCACGTCCGTGACCTTCGCGGCCAGCATGAGGGCGGTGGCGCCGAGCCGGTTGAACCGGTTGCGCTGGCCGTCCCGCATGCCGTTGCGGGTCATCCGGCGGTTCACGTCGACGCCACTCGCCAGCAACTTCTGAACGAGGTCGATGCTATCGAGCGTCCCTGAGGCGAACGGCCCGGGAGTGCCAAATCCGGTATTCATCCGGCGCGTGCGGACCGTCTGATGCAGCGCATTCCATCCCGCCCCGGCGTGGTTCGGGTCGGCGCCCCGGTTGAGCAGATAGGCAGCCATCTCCCAGTTGGCGTTGGCCGACGCGATCACCAGCGCGCTCTGACCGTCAGACACGGTGTCGTTCACATCGGCGCCAGCATCGAGCAGCACTTGGGCCGCCTCCACATGACCACCGCGCACGGCGAAGAGCAGCGGCGTGAAGCCGGTAGCCGGTACACTCGCGAACGTCCGCCCGCGGCCGGGAGAGGGGTTGTCGGTCCGGGCCTGGATGTCGGCACCCAGTTCGGCCAGCGCGTGCACGACCGCCGCGTTGTTCCTCGCGGCAGCCCACATCAGTGCCGTCTGCCCACGCAGCTCTTCGCGCGCGTTCGGGTCGGCGCCGCGGACGAGCAACAATCGGACGGCGTCCTGGTCTCCGGTGCGGGCGGCGGTCATCAGCACAGTCTCGCCACCCGGCATCGTGCGGTTCGGGTCGGCGCCGGCGTCGAGCAACCGTTCGATCATCGCCGCGTCGCCGTTTTCCGCCGCGAGCCAGACCGGGCTCACGCCGTGCCGATTCGCCGCCGTCACGTCCGCGCCCGCATCCAGCAGCAGGTCGACCATCTGCGGTCGCTGCTCATGCACGGCCCATTGCAGTGCGGTCGAGCCGTCACCGATGCGGACATCGACATCGACT
>CAUZAY010000061.1:0-16405 GCA_963577695.1 Vicinamibacteria bacterium
CGTCACCTGGGTGCGCGCACAGGCGGTGCCGGCCGCGCGGAGCCGCAGCTCTTGCAGCAGCACAGAGGCTGCGGCGGTCAGCAGCACGCGCAGTTGATTCGCCCAGAACCGACAGCAGTTCGTACGTCCAATCTGCAGGCCGTCGTGCAGTTCTTTGATCCGATTCTCGATGTCGCCGCGCGCGCAGTAGACCCGCTTGTACAGAAACCGCGGCGTCTGGCGCAGATTGGTGACGACGAAGCGGGGATTGTCCTGGGGCTCGCGGCCGGCGAGGTGGACCACCTCGGCTTTGATGATGACCCGCCGCGGGGCGACCCAGGAGGCGGCCGCATACGACACGTCGGTATAGACGTGCTCGGTCTGACCGCTAGCGGCACTCTGGGCCCGGGCAGTCGTCATGGCCGGCTCGGCCGCCCGCGTGAGCACCGCAGGTCCGCGCGTTCCGCTTGACAACCTTCAACACGTAGTCTGGGCTGGCCATGTTGTAGCTAATCTAGGGGTAATGTTATGCGGTTGTGGAAGCTCGTTGTCGCCTCTGTAGACCCGGCGCTACCGGCCGCCCGCGGCTTCTTCCACTCGCGCACCAGCAAGAATGCCGGCCATCCCGATGTTGCCTTCGTGGCAGGCGTACTCGAACAGTGCATCGTCGCTATGAGACATTGGCACCATGGCCGTCCAGGGGCGAGTCCAGGTCGTGGGATCGGTCACGGTGATCTCGTAGTGCAGGCGGCCGGGCCCGGCGAGGGTGAACCGCTCGATCATATGCAGGTTCTCGGCAGACCCGCGATAGCCGGCCTTGGGCGAGTAGTTCTTGGTCTCGACCACCAGCGCATCGCCGTCCCAGTGCCCCCGGGAATCGCCGTGCCAGAACCGAATCGACTCGTTCGCGTGTGGCATGTCGCTGATCGGAATCACCCGAGCGTCGTGGATCATCTCGCCGAGCATCACGAGATGGTCCGGAGTCTGGAATATCTGGTAGTAGCTGTTGTAGCCCGCCCCGAGGCCTCCGACTCGCGGAATGCCATAGGTGATGCAGCGCACCTGCCGCGTGCGATCCTCTGGACCGTCGGCGGGATGCGCCTCCCGATACACGCGGGCCGCCTCGGCGCGGGCCTCGGCCTCCGGCGTCAGCGCGGGCACCTTCCCGTCCGGAGGGTCGGTAATCAGTGAGGTCCGGCTCTCGAACTCCCGGTCGACCATCCAGACCGAGCTGTAGTTGCCGGTCCCGCCGTCCGTTGACACGTTCTTCTCGACATCCGCCAGTACGGCGTTGAACACGCCGTCGGCGAACGCGGCATCATCCGCGCCGCCGAAGAGCCGTTCGGCGGACGCCCGGAGCTGCGCGACCTCCTCGTCGGAGAACACCGACTTGCCGGCCAGCGAGTCGGGACGCTCGAGCGGTGTCGCCGCGTTGTTCGCCCAGACACCATTCAGGTCAATTCGCCCGTCGGCCGTGCGTGGTGGACTCCACCCCGCCGGCTGGGCGTGGGCCAGCGATGCTGACAGGAGGACGGCAAGCGAGACGGCGCTGCAGCGCGTGATCCTGGAAACGGTCTGAACGTGAGTCATCTGTGGTCCTCCCTCGTCTACACGATGGCAACCGATTATAGCGGCCACGGAGAGGTTGCGTCCGACATGTTACGGTTGCGCATGCGTGAACGACATTGTGACGTTCGTCTGGCGGTCACCGCCATGGCCACGGCGGTCGTGACGCTGGTGACGATGCCAGCGACCGGTCAAACACTATCCGCCCCCGAGTTCGTCCCCGTCACGGACGCTATCCTCCAGAACCCGGCGGACGGAGACTGGCTGACATGGCGCCGCACGCTCGACAGCTGGGGCTACAGCCCGCTGGACCAGGTCACCCGAGAGAATGTGAACGACCTGCAAATGGTGTGGACGCGGGCGCTGGCGCCGGGGCGACAAGAAGGCACGCCGCTGGCCTATGGCGGCGTCTTGTATATGCCGCAGGCAAGCGACGTCATTCAGGCGATCGATGCTGTCACGGGCGACCTGAAGTGGGACCATCGTCGCGATCTCCCGGACGACGTCTACGACTTCGTGGGAGGGAACTCGCGTAACAACCGGAACATCGCGATCTTCGACCGGTTCATCATCAATACCAGCGACGACAGCTATGTCTTCGGTCTGGACGTCGGGACGGGCGAAATCGCGTGGGAGACCCAGATCTTCGACTACCAGGTGACGCCGGTCGGGCACAGCTCTGGCCCGATCATTGCCGACGGCAAGGTGATCTCCGGACGCAGCTGCCGCCCACAAGGCGGACCCGAGTCGTGCGTGATCATCGCGCACGACGCGCGCACCGGAGCCGAGCTGTGGCGCCGCCGGACCATCCCGGCCCCGGGGGAGCCAGGCGACGAGACCTGGGGCGGGGTTCCCTACGAGCAACGGGTGCATGTGGGCGCCTGGATGCCGCCGAGCTACGACCCTGAACTGCGGTTGATCTACATCGGAACCTCGGTGACATCGCCCGCGCCAAAGTTCATGCTGGGCGGGGTTGAGAACACCCACCTGTACCACAACTCGACCCTGGCGCTGGAGGTGGATACCGGCGAGATCCGCTGGTACTACCAGCACCTGAACGACCATTGGGACCTCGACCATCCGTTCGAGCGTCTGTTGCTCGACACCGTCGTCGCGCCCAATCCGGACGCCGTGAGCTGGATCAATCCGCGGCTCCAGCCGGGCGAGGTCCGAAGAGTGATGACTGGCATTCCCGGCAAAACCGGCGTCGTCTATACCTTGGACCGGGAGACGGGCGAGTTCCTCTGGGCCACACCCACCATCGCGCAGAACGTGATCAACGATATCGATGGCGCCACCGGAACGGTGACCGTCAACTCGGAAGTGGTCTTCGGTGCCGAAGGACAGGAGGTGCTGGCGTGTCCCAATATGCACGGCGGCAAAGACTGGGAAGCTGGTGCCTACAGCCCGCTGACCCACACGATGTATTTTCCGCTTCGCAACATGTGTCAGCGCCTGCTGGCCACGACCTCGGCCGACGCGTCACACCGGATCTACGCACTGGCGGTCCGACACGAGCTGGCGCCGGGTACCGAGCAACTCGGAGCGGTGCACGCCATCTCGGTCGACACCGGCGAGACCAGGTGGCTGTACGAACAGCGGGCGGCCACGCTGTCGCTCGTGGCGACGGGCGGCGGGCTGGTCTTTGGCGGCGATGCCAACGGACGGTTCCGGGCCTTCGACCACGACACGGGTGCCGTGCTGTGGGAGATCAATCTCGGCTCGCCGGTATCAGGTTTCCCCATCAGCTATGCGGTTGACGGGCGCCAGTACGTGGCCGTGAGCACCGGCGGCGCCGCCACCACCCCGAGCTTCCTGCAACTCACCCCCGAGCTGCGCCCGAGCAACGGCAACAACCTGTTCGTCTTCGCCCTGCCTGACTAGATACTTGTGACCGACCACACCAAGACCCCCGTCTACCGCGAACGTCTGACCACCCTCCGGAACGCCTTTCCGGCGCCGGTGTCCGACCAGATGCACGACGCCTACTTCGTCTTCTCGATCATGCGCGCGCTCGATCAAGTGGACGCGATGAAGTCCGACGTGCCGATGCTGGGTCAGTCGCAAGCATCGGAAAACCGATTACGGCGAACCGATCGTGGGACTGAAGAGCTTCATTCTGTCGCCGTTTGTCGACGAACCGCAGATCCGTCAACTGGTGCAAAGCATCCTCGACGCGCGCGGCGCGGTCGGAGAGGCCTGATTGGTTCCCGACCACCGACCTGCCTGCACGATGATAGGGTGTGGCGTTGACGCCGCCTGAGGGGCGCAACGAATCATGATCGGCTTTGCGGAAATACTCGTCGTGGCGGTGGTCATCGGACTCATCTACGTGTCCCAGCGACGTGGCGGGCGGCCGGCATCGTCCGGACGAGAACGCAACATCACCCCAGGCGACCGGACGACGATCACGGTGCCGAGACACCTGGTCACGCTCCTGGTGTCCGTGGGTCTGGCCGTGGCGGCCGGGCTTGGAGCGCTCTGGATGGCCCAGCCACCCTGGGTCGGCGTCGTCGCGGCGGGACTGGTGGCTGGATCTGTCGCCACCGCTCTGGCCAGCCAGGGTCGATAATCTAGCGCGCGGTGGCTCGACGCGCGATGACGACCACCTCGTCGCCACCGAACAACGACGAGAACACCGTCTGCCCGCGATAGTCGTATCCCTCGCCGCCCGCGCCCGTCATCTCCTCCTGCATGGTGGGCGTCTGGTTCGTGGCGAGCAGCCGATAGGCAAACCGACCGGCGGTTCCTGAACCACGCATCATGATCGCCACCACTTCGGAGCCACCGAACGCGGTCTCTCCGCCCATCACACCCTGAAAACGATGGCCGCCCTCGGCCGCGTCGTTCATCTCTCGTTCCATCGTCGATGTGCGAGTGGTGGCGAGCACGGTGTACTCGTATGTGCCGTCGGCTGGGCGCTGTCCCGCCTCTCCGACAGCACGCGGTGCGACGACCGCCAGTCCCCAGACGGCGAGTATGCAGATGGCCCATCTCATTGGCTGTTCTCTCCATCGGCGGCGGTCGTCGGCCCCGCCGCGATTCAGGTGGGCACGCTCCCGTCCGAGTGGCGGGTCAAGTCGATTGCGCTGGACGGCGTCGACATCACGCTCGACGCGACCGATTTTGGTGAAGGGCTCCTGCGTCAGGTCGAAATCGTGCTGACCAACGAGTTTCTCGCCGCCACCACTGTCTTCGGAAACGTCACCGACCGCCGGGGGCGCGCGGTCGCCGACTACACGGTGGTCGTCTTTCCAGAGAACCAGGACCACCTGCGCCCGCCGTCCCCCTTCGTAAAGACCGACGGCTCCGGTGAAGACGGTCTGTACCGGGTCGACGAACTCCCGCCGGGGGACTATCTGGCCGTCGCCCTCGAGCAGCGGCCGGAACCAGGCATGCGTAACCCCGAGGTGTTGGAGCGTCTGTGGCCCCTGGCCACCCCGTTCCGTCTCGACGAAGGCGAGCAGCAGGTGCTCGACCTGCGCCTCGCCCGCACGCCGGGCGGCCTCGGCCTGCAGCCCTGAGGACGTCGCAGCCCGTCGACACGCACTACAGCGTGCGAAGGCGAACGTTCCGGAATTTCACCACGCCGGCGCCGTACTGAAGCGCAATCGGCCCGCTGGCAAACTGCGAGTCTTCCACGTCGACCACCTCCGTCCCGTTGAGGGTGACCCTCAGGCGCTCTCCCTGGGCCGTGATCTCATAGGTGTTCCACTGACCGCCGGCGTTGATCACGCTCGTCGGACTGGCGATGTGCACGATGCCCCCGGTCCGGTAGGACTGGTCGGCCCGAGTGTCGTAGATGTTGACCTCGTAGGAGTTCCGGTCGGTCACGGTGGTCGGGTCGGCGCACCGGATGAAGATGCCGCTGTTGGCGGGCTCGTCCACCCAGAACTCGAGCGTGAGCTCGAAGTCACTGTAGGGCCGATCGGTGACGAGGAACCCGCTCCCCATATCGGCCTGGACCGCGCCATCCACGAGCTCCCAGTTCGCGTTCCCGATGGGATTCCAGCCGTCGAGTGAGGTTCCGTTGAACAGCGTGACCCACGCTGCCCGTTGACCCGACACTTCGGCAGGTGGCAGGCCGACGACACCGATGACGATAAGCGAGAGCACGATCGGAAGTGAGCGCTTCATCTGAATCTCCTTGCGTGATGGGACACTAACGGCGCCGCGCGGGCCTGGCGTGCTTGCCTACCCGGCTACGGCTCTGACGTCCCGGCCAGTTCTTCCTTCCGCGCGCCAGTCAGCAGGTTCAGCATCCCGTAGTTGCCCTCGTGACAGGCGTACTCGAACATCGGCGCGCCCCCGCGTTTCATCGGCTGCGCCGCCGTGAACGGACGCTCGAAGCTGGTTGGATCGGTGACCGTGAATTCATACAGCAGCGTCTCGTCATCCAGGCGGCCAAATCGTTCCGTCAGGTGCAGGGTGGCCCCACTACCGACCGCCGAGCGTACGCTGGGGCTGAAGCTGGACGTCATACCGGTGAAATTCGTCGTCTCCACGACGAGCGTGTCACCCTCCCAGTGGCCGCGCGAACTGCCATTCCACTGCCGTATGTGCTCGCGCAATGGCTCGCGTCCGTCGAGCGGCACGATACGGGCGTCGTGCACCATTTCATTCAAGATGACCACATGGTCGGCCGTCTGGAAAATCTGCAGGTTCTGGTTGTAGCCAGCCGGCACAATCGGCGGACCGGAGTTGAACCCGAGCAAGCAGCGCTCTGCGAGTCCCCGGTCCTCCGGGCCATCCGAAGCGATACCGCCCACCCGGAATCGAACGGGCCGTTGTGACACACCGTCCTCGGTCGCCTGCCGCGTCACGTCCGGTAGCGAGTCGGGCACGCGGCCATCGGGCGGATCGACGATCAGCGCGGTGCGTCCGCCATCGACCACGCCGGCGCCCCGGTCGAACCAGTAGTTGTTGTAGCCGCCCACGTTGCCCCCGACCGGCAGCGGTTCCGTCCGCACCTCGCTGGGCTGGTCGGCGTCGATCGCGCTCTGGCGGGCATTCTGTTCGATTTCGGCGATTTCCTCGGGCGTCAATTGCGCCTGATCTCCGCGGTCCGCCGGCCGCTGCAACGGAGTCAGTGTCCGGAAGTCCCAGACTCCCTGAAGATTCGGCTTTCCGTCGACCCGGGACGCGGCCGACGCGGTCTGCGCATGCGCCATTGCCGGCGCACCTGCAGTGGCCGCGAACACGGTCGCCCACACAACGAGTCCAAGTAATCTCATTTCACGCTCCTCTGGTAACGAACGACCAGATTCTAGCAGCCTCGACGCACGCGAACCATCGCTCAGTGCCCTAACCCGCATTATTCATGAACCCACGGCTGCAACGACGGATCTTCGGCAAACTCGGGCGTCCTCGCGTCCCGCGTCCTCGACGGACTGTCGTGTCCGCCTCCGGGCGCGGATCGCTGCGGTGCCCGACTTTCCTCGAACCTCCGCCGTTTCGCTTCGCGCGTTCATGAATAATGCGGGCTAACGACCAAGATCGAGGGCCAGGATGTCCTTCCTATCGCGCACATAGAGCGTTCGGCCGACCAGTGTCGGAGGGGTCCAGGCGTTCTCCGTCAGCAGCGCATGGCGTGCGTGCACGTCGAGCCCGTCATTGGTGACCGAGGCCAAAGCCAGCTCGCCATCTTCGTCCACCAGGATCACCTTGTCATCGGCGTACACCAGATGCGCCCGAGCGAAGCTCCGGTCGCGCCAGAGCTCCTCGCCGGTGGAGGCGTCCAACGCGGTCAGAAACGCGGGGCCGAAGTCGCCGCTGCTCCCCAGCACCATCCCGCCGACCCGGAGGGCGTTGGTGAAATGTACGCGCATTCGGTTGGTCGACCACTCCTCTTCCGGTGTGGTCCGACCGTCGATCACACTGAGCGTCAACATGCGGCTCCCACCGCCGTAAGCGGACGACATGAAGAGTCGACCGTCGGCGCCCCACACCGGCATGCTGAGATTGAGCCCTAGCTCGTTCTCGTGCGGATGCCGCCATAGGAGACGCCCGTCATCGGGGTCGAGGCCCACCAGTTCCTGCTGCCCCACCACCACTAGCTGGTCCCGTCCTTCGACCGTGATCACCACGGGCGACCCCGGGGCGACGGCAAAGGGCTCGCTTCGCCAGACGACCGCTCCAGAGGCCGGGTTCAAGGCGACCACGCCAGCGCCACTGCCGCCAAGCGGCACGATGACGGTGCCGTCGAAGGCCAGCGGACTCGAGGCGAACGCGTTGTACTCGGCCAGCTCGAACCGCTCGGCCAGGTTGACGGACCAGCGCACGAGGCCGGTCTCCGCCTCGAGCGCGTGCAGGGCGCCATCGATACCGACGGCGAACACACCGCCGTACGCCAACAAGGGGGTCGAGTACGGCCCGGGACCGGACGCATTCAACCAGATGTCGACGTAGCCGTTGTGCGCGAGCGGCGCGGGATACGCGTGCCGCCATCGTGTTGCCCCGGAGGCCGCGTCCAATCCGATGATGACCTCGTCGTCCTCCTCCCGGTACATCGTGACCAACAGATCGCCGGCGACGACAATCGACGAATAGCCCTCGCCGAGCGGCCGTGTCCACAGTGTGGGGGGGCCGCCGTCGGGCCAGGTGTCGGCGAGTGGCGCCGAATTCACCTGGAAGTTACGGATCGGACCGCCGAGCTGGTGCCAGCCGGCGGCTGGGTCCTGTCCGACCACGATGGTCGGCGCACAGGCGACGAGCAAATTGGCCAGGATGAGACGAGCGAACGTCTGGCGGACTGCCATGGGGTCGTTGGGACTCGTGGGTTCTTTGGCTTCGACCGTCAGACTTGGGGCTTCCGAACGGCGCTCTGTCGTCGGCATCGGGACCTGCCAGGGTTCCTCGTCTGCACAATTCTGTTATGTTACCCGAGTGCACGGGTCGGAACGTTAGTCCGTTATTGAGGAAGGAACTCCCTGTGACAGCAAACAGGCCTCGAACGGTGTGGATGATGGCGGTTGTCGTGGCTTCGCTGGTCATAGCGCGCGCGCCGGCCACGGCCCAGTCTGCAGCGGGGCCGCGCACGGCGTGGGGCGACCCTGATCTGCAGGGTGTCTGGGACTACTGGACCTTCACCCCACTGGAGCGTCCGGAAGAATTTGCCGACCGCGACCAGCTCACGGCCGAGGAGGCCGCCGTCGTGGCGCAGCGGAGCAACGCGGAGGCGCTGGCGAGGGATGAGCCGCCACCACCGGGCGACGTCGGCGGCTACAGTCAAGCGGTCTGGACGGATCGGGCCCGGGCGACAGCGCTCACTCAGCCGTCGCTCCTGGTCGACCCGCCCGACGGCAAGCTTCCGGCGATGACCGCGGCCGCCCAGGCCCGGGCCCAGGCAGATGCGGCGGCTGGCGGGTACCCCGTGCGGTTGCGGGTCGGCGGTATCAATGAGGATGGCCCGGAGGCGCGCGGCGCCGCCGAGCGATGCCTGCTGGGCTTTTCTACCGGCCCGCCGATGTTGCCCGCCGGCTACAACAATAATGTCCAGCTGTTTCAGGCCCCGGGCTGGGTGGTCTTATTGAACGAGATGGTGCACGACGTGCGAGTGGTGCCACTCGACGGCCGGGATGCGCTGCCTTCAAATCTGCAACAGTGGCTGGGCAGCTCGCGAGGGCACTGGGACGGTGACACACTCGTCGTCGAGACCACGAACTTCACAAACCAGACCGGCAGCTTCAACACGTCGTTCGTGTCGTGGGGATCGGCCGAACACCTGACGTTGGTTGAACGTTTCACACGCGTCGATGCCGACACGGTGATGTACGAGTGGACCGTCAACGACCCCAACACCTGGACCCAAGCGTTCACCGGACAGTTCCCGATGCTACGCGCTGATGAGCCGCTCTACGAGTACGCGTGCCACGAGGGCAACTACGGGATGCAGAACTTGCTGAGCGGCGCGCGCGCCGTAGAACGCACCGACACCACCCAACCGTAGGTTTCCTGCCGAGGTGCCCGTCTGGACGGCGTTGCTTCCTCGGTCACAGCCCGCCTGGCTGCTCCCTCGTCGCGCCTGGCCAGCCGAACACCTCGACAGGAAACCGCCCCGGATCGTTTGTTAGCAACCTGCTGGGTGTTCCGGCGACGCATTCGCCAGAGACATTGCAGATCCGGACGTGGGGGCTGAGTTACCGGGACTCGCTCGCCGCGCGCTCATCGGCCCGGTGCCCGGAGAGAATGCCGTCCATTCCGTAGTTGCCTTCGTGACACGCAAACTCCCAGACCTGATCGGACGAGCGGGTCATCGGCACCTCCACACTCCACGGCCGCGTCCAGGTGGCCGGGTCCTCGACCGTGAACTCGTAGAGGAGCGTGCCGTCGTCCACCCGGGTGAACCGCTCCACGAGCTGCATGTCCTGGGTGGCTCCCTGCCGCCAAGTGAAAGAGTTCAAGCGGTCAAGATTCGAGGTCTCGATCACCAGGGTGTCACCCTCCCATCGACCGCGTGAGTCTCCCATCCACTGGCGAAGGTGGTCAGGCAGCGGGTCCCGGGGCACCAGCGGGACGATCCGGGCGTCATGCACCATCTCGTTGAAGATCACCACGTGGTCGGGTGTTTGAAACACCTGCATGTGGTTGTTGTACGCCCGTGGTTCGATCGGAGGGCCCGAATTGAACCCGAGGATGCACCGCTCGTAAATGCTGCGGTCTGCCCACGAGTCGGCCGGATGGTCGCGCACATACTCGCGCTCGGCCGCCCGACGCTGCTCGCCGGCCGAGGTCATCGGAGGGATCCGTCCGTTGGGAGGGTCCACGACCAGTGACGTCCGTCTGGTCCCGATGACCCGCGTCCCGCGGTCCATCCAGAACTGGTTATAGGAGCCGGGCGCCCCGTCGACGCCGCGGTCGACACTGTTGGTGGCCACGGTCCGCTGGGCCGGCCGGGCCGCCAGGCGCGCGTCGCGGTCTGCGATGCCCTGTTCGAGGTCGGCCACGTCCTCGGCGGAGAGAAACTCCTGGTCGGCCAGCGCCTCGGGCCGTTCCATCGGGGTGATCGTCCGGAAGTCCCAGACCCCCTGCAGGTCCGGCTGACCCCAAGCGGTCCGCGACGCCACACCCCCGGCCGGGGTCTGACTCTGCGCCGCGGACGGCGTTGTCACGCCAGCTACGATGGTCGCCACGGTGGCCATCGCCACTGACAGCACCCGGGTGGTCACGCGATCTCGTCGCGTCATACGTCTTGCTCCTTGTCTGAGGTTCGGCCGTGCGCGGTAAGTCCGGCGATTATATCGCCGCTCCCGTTCGTTCAGAAAGTCGCGGGCACGGTGAATCTTCGGGTGCAGTAACTCGACGTGGAGGTCGAGACCAAGACCCAGGACAACGTCTTTGTCCGCGTGATGGTCTCCGTGCAGTACAACGTGCTCGCCGACAAGGTCTACGACGCGTTCTATCGGCTCGATGACCCGGTCAACCAGATCAAGGCATTCGTCTTCGATGTCGTACGCGCCCGGATGCCGAGAATGAAACTGGACGACGTGTTCGAGAAAAAGGATAGAGGTGGCCGGCGCGGTGAAGACGGACCTCTCTCAGGTGATGGACGACTTCGGGTATGGCATCGTCAAGACCCTGGTCACCGATGTCGATCCGGACACCAGGGTGAAAGCGGCCATGAACGAGATCAATGCGGCTCAGCGCATGCGGGTGGCGGCCAGTGAGAAAGGAGGAGCGGAGAAGATCATCCAGGTGAAGGCGGCCGAGGCTGACGCGGAAGCAAAGGCGCTCTCCGGAAAAGGCATTGCGGACCAGTGGCGTGCCATCGTCGATGGCCTGCGCGAGTCGGTCGACGACTTTCAGCGGACCGTCGAAGGCACATCGGCCACTGATGTCATGAACCTGATTCTGATGACTCAGTATTTCGACACGCTGAAGGACCTCGGCAACGCGTCCAAGACGAACACGATTCTGATCCCGCACTCGCCGGGTGCCCTGGGCGACCTGGCCAGCCAGATGCGCGACTCGGTCATGACCGCAAACGCCGCTGGCGGGCGTTAGACGGGGCTTCGCCCCGAGCCCCACGCGGCCGCTCCGCGGCCCCCCAGAGTGCCCCAGTCCGCGGCCGCGGGGCTCGCATTGCCGCGCGCCCGGTGTTTCGGCACCCACCAGCGGCGGGACCATCGGACGAGTGCGGTAGACTGCTCTCTCACACGCACGGAGGGCTCAGATGGCGCAACCGGTGTTCCGGGCGGTATTGATCGGGGTGGCGATCGCTGCCGTAGGACTTACGGCGGTCACGGACCCGGGCCGCGCCACCGCTCAGACCGTCGAATGGCCGGCCTATGCCGCCGACCAGGCGGGTACCAAGTATCTGCCGCTCGACCAGATCAACGCCGACACCGTCCACGATCTAGAGATCGTGTGGCGCCAGCCCGTCATCCCAGACGCCATCCGTAACGGGGTCACCACCCGCGGTCCGGTCGGCTCGCAGACCACGCCCGTGATGGCGGGGGGCTTGCTCTACTTCAGCACCGGGCTGGGCACCATCGCGGCGCTCGCCCCGACCACCGGCGAGGTGGTCTGGAACACCGGCCCGAGCGACGACGAGCGGGTACGTCAGACCCGAGGCGTTGCCTACTGGACCGATGGCGACGACAGACGCGTCGTGGCCACGCTCGGCCCCAAACTCGTGTCACTCGACGCGCGCACCGGTGAGCGGGACCCTGAGTTCGGTGAGGCCGGTGAAGTCGACCTGCGACTCGGTCTGATGCGCCCGTTTCCGAACTTCTACTGGAACGCGGCCCCCATCATCGTGCGAGACGTCATCATCATCGGCTCGTTCGTGGAGGACATCACCTCGAATCAGCTGACCGCCAACAAGGAGTCGCCGCGCGGCGATGTCCGCGGGTATGACGTGCGCACCGGGGAGCTTGTCTGGACGTTTCACACGATTCCTCGTGAAAACGAATTCGGCGTCGAGACCTGGGAAGCGGACCCGGTCGATGATCGAGCCTCCTGGGAGTACAGCGGCAACACCAATATGTGGGCGCACCCGACTGGAGACGAGGAGCTCGGTATCGTCTATCTCCCGCTCTCGACCCCCACCAACGACTATTACGGCGGCCATCGACCGGGCGACAACCTCTTCGCCGAGAGCCTGGTAGCGGTCGACGTCGAGACCGGCGAGCGACTCTGGCATTTTCAGGCGATTCACCATGGGGTCTGGGACTACGACTTCGCCTCGTCGGCGGTCTTGATGGATATCACCGTCGACGGCCGGGTCATCAAAGCGGTGGCGCAACCCAGTAAGCAGGCCTTCGTGTATGTGTTCGACCGTTCGACCGGTGACCCGGTCTGGCCGATCGAAGAACGTCCGGTCGCGGACTCGAACGTGCCGGGCGAGCGGCTGGCGCCGACACAGCCGTTCCCGACGAAGCCGCCACCGTTCGAGCTACAGGGGGTGAACGTCGACGACCTCATCGACTTCACACCTGAGCTGCGGGCTGAGGCGCGCATGCTGCTCGATCAATATGAGTGGGGTCCGATGTTCACGGCTCCGATCGTGCTCGACCCGAGACCCGGTGGCAAGCAAGGCACCATCTTCAGCCCGGGCACGGCCGGCGGCGCGAGCTGGACGGGCGCCGGGGTCGACCCAGAGACGGGCATTCTCTACGTGCCGTCTGCGTATAGTCAGAACGTGGTGGCCCTCGTACCCTCTGAGCACCCGCGAGCCGACGTACGGTTGGTCCGACAGAAGTACACGCCGCTACCGGGGCCGCAGGGGCTCCCGATGTTCAAGCCACCCTACGGACGTCTGACCGCGATCGATCTCAACCAGGGCGATATCGCGTGGCAAGTGCCCAACGGCGAGGGCCCACGCGACCATCCGGCCATCCAGGATCTCGACCTTCCCTGGTTGGGTCAGCCCGGGCGCGCGTCGGTGCTCATCACCAGCTCTTTGGTGTTCCTGGGAGAGGGCGGCAACACCGGCGTGTCAGCGTTGCCCCAGTGGTATGGCGGTCCCGGTGGCAAGATGTTCCGCGCCTATGACAAGGCCAGCGGCGATGTGGTGTGGGAAATGGAGCTGCCTGGCGGCACGAGTGGCGCGCCGATGACCTATATGGTCGACGGGCGCCAGTACATCATCGCGACTGTCGGTTGGGACGACATGGCCAGCGAGCTGGTGGCGTTGGCGTTGCCCGAGTAAGGACCCTATAGCGCAGGCCTTCAGGCCTGCGAGCGCACGGCTAAAGCCGTGCGCCACAATGAGCTCTGTGCCCCGGTCGAGTTGGGTCGGCTTGTCTGCATTCTCAGGAGGAGGCAACGCGTGAGCACGAGACTCTCCACCCGTTGGCCGGCGGTCGCGCTGCTGGCTACGCTGACCGGCGGCGCCGTCCCGGCCATCGCGTTGGCCCAGGACGCCGACAACAATCCCTATACCAGCCGGATCGATATCCGCACCGGCCGGCGCCTGTTCCGGGCGCAGTGCTCGACCTGTCACGGCCTCAATGCCGCAGGGGGCAACGAGAGCGCCGGCCCCGACCTGACGACCGGGCAGTTCCGCCACGCCGATAGCGACGCCGGGCTCTTCCGAGTGATCCGCGACGGCGTGCGGAGCACCTCGATGCTCGGACTCGGCGCCGACGCGAACGACCAGTCGATCTGGCAGCTCGTCACCTATCTACGTTCACTCGACGTGACCGCTGGCGGGACCCCTTCCGGCTCATCTGCCGCCGGTCAGCAGCTGTTCACGGGCAAGGGCAACTGCGCCCGGTGTCACATGGTGAACGGACGGGGGCAACGCATCGGGCCGGACCTGTCGTTTGTCGGCGACCGCCGGGCCCTGGCCGACCTGGAGACGGATCTCGTCGATCCGGACGCGGAACTGCTCCCCCGCTGGTGGACCATGAGAGCCGTTGGTCCGGGCGGCCAGGTTGTCGAAGGCCTGCGCATGGACGAAGACACCTTCACGTTTCGCATCATGGACGCGGAGGAAAATCTTCGCGCGTTTTCGAAATACAGCGACTGGACCTACGAGCGCATCCAACAGTCCACCATGCCGGATTATGCGGAGACGCTCACCGCGGACGAACGGAACGACCTGGTGGCGTATCTCTTCTCGCTACGGAGCGAACCATGACCCTGACCCCGAACCCGACGCATACCAGGACGATATCGCGCGTCGCCGCCGTCCTCACCGGGCTGATGGCCGCCGTCCACCCGGCTGCGGCCCAGCCGTCATTCAGTGAAGGCGCGGCCCTCTTCTCGCCCGTGACCTGGGAGCGGCTCGTCAATGCCGCCGACGAACCGCACAACTGGCTGATGTACAACGGCACCCTCGACAGTCAGCGCTTCAGCCGACTCGACCAGATCGACGCCGACAACGTACGTCAGCTCAAGCTGAAGTGGGCCCACCACATTCCCCAGCTCGACCGCGCCGAAACGACGCCTCTAGTGGTCGACGGCGTCATGTTCATCACCGAATCGCCCAGCAACGTCGTGGCGGTCGACGCCGTCACCGGTCGCCCATTCTGGCGCTACGACCATCCGTTGCCCAGTGACTTACGTCTCTGCTGCGGTCGCAACAATCGGGGGGTGTCGATTCTGGGCGAGACGCTCTATATGAGCACCCTGGATGCGCACCTGGTGGCCATCGACGGCCGCTCTGGGAGCCTCCTGTGGAGCCGGGAGGTGGCCGACTACCGCAGCGGCTACAGCAAGACAGCGGCGCCACTCATCGTGAAGGACCAGGTAGTGACCGGCATCGCCGGTGGCGAATACGGGATTCGCGGGTTCCTCGACTCTTACGACGCGGACACCGGCGAGCGTCTGTGGCGCACCCACACCATTCCGGGACCGGACCATCCGGACAACCGGACCTGGGCCGGCGACTCGTGGCGCACCGGTGGCTCTCCCACCTGGATCACTGGCTCGTACGACCCGGAGCTGAACCTGGTGTATTGGGGCACCGGGAATCCCGGCCCGGATTGGAACGGCGACGTCCGGCAGGGTGACAACCTCTACGCCGATTCGGTGCTCGCGCTCGATGGTGACACCGGAGAGATGTCCTGGTATTTCCAGTTCACGCCGCACGACGAGCACGACTGGGACGCCATCCAGGTGCCGGTGCTCGCCGACATCGAGCTCGATGGCGAGACCCGCAAGGCGATGCTCTGGGCCAATCGGAACGGGTTTTACTACACGCTCGACCGGGAGACCGGCGAGTTCCTACTGGGGAAACCGTTCGCGAAACAAACGTGGGCCGAAGGGCTCGACGAGAACGGCCGACCGATTCGTCGGCCCAACACCTCTCCGAGTCAGGAAGGCACGCTCGTCGCGCCGATCGCCGGTGGCGGCACCAACTGGTGGTCGCCAGCGTTCAGTCCGCGGACGAACTTGATGTATGTCAACGCCTTCGACGGCGAGGCACTGTTCTTCAGCCGCGAGCAGGAGTACAAGGAGGGCGACAACTTTACCGGCGGCGGCACCGAGACCCCACTGCCCATCGAGCACTACCACAGCGCGATCCGCGCCATCGACCCGACGACGGGGGACGTGGAATGGGAGTTCCCCATCACACCGCGCTCCCGGTCCGGGGTGCTGGCCACGGCGGGCGACCTGGTGTTCAGCGCCAGTGTCGACGGCTATTTCTATGCGCTGGATGCCCGCACCGGGGCGCCGCTCTGGCACATCTCGCTCGGCGGCCCCGTGCACGCCCAGCCGATGACCTACGCCGTGAACGGGCAGCAATACGTGTCGATGACGATCGGCAACACGCTCTACACGTTCGGTCTGGATGGAGACGAGTAAGTATCCCCCGGCCAAGCCGGGGGCTTTAGCGGTGAGCCGCTCAAAGCGGCCTGTGGGACGTGGCCGCTACGCGGCCACGTGAGCCACCCTCCGGGTGGCTACTTTG
>CAUZAY010000062.1:0-16270 GCA_963577695.1 Vicinamibacteria bacterium
GCTCGACCCGCCGCGACATCGGCGGGAGGCAGGGGCACATGAGCGCCCGCGTCGGCGTCGAACCAGTCAGGCCGATACGCCGGTTCGACATCAATGCGACAGATGCGAGCGGTGCGATCGATCCCCGAAGGCTCTGCAGAGGACACGGGCGCTCAGTCGGCCAGCGTCTGCTGCACCACCTCGGCGACCTCGGCCGGCACCCCGTCAGGCAACTCGGGGTAGATCGGCAGGGTCAGGGTGCTACCAGCGGCCGCCTCGGCCATCGGGAAGTCGCCGCTTTCGCCACCCAGGTCCGCGTGCGCCGGTTGCAAATGAACCGGCACGGGGTAGTGCAGTCCGCTTTGGATGCCGGCCGCTTCCAGCGCGTCGTGCAGGGCATCCCGTCGGGACGTTCGGACCGCATAGAGATGATAGACATGCGTCCCGTGGGAAAGTACGGTTGGCGTCGTGACCGCGGTGCCTTCGAGCAGGCGATCGTATGTCGCCGCAATCCGTCGCCGGGCGTCGTTCCAGGCGGGGAGGTGACGCAGCTTTACACGCAGAATCGCACCCTGAATGCCGTCCATCCGGTAGTTGAAACCCAGGCGCGTGTGATGGTAGCGCGTGTCCTCGCCCCAATTGCGCAACGAGCGCATGGCGCCGGCGTGAGTCTCGTCGTTGGTGACGACGATGCCCCCCTCGCCGTACGCGCCAAGGTTCTTACCCGGATAGAAGCTGAAGCAGCCCAGGGCGCCCAGCCCGCCCACCGGACGGCCGCGATACTCGGCGCCGTGCGCCTGCGCGGCGTCCTCCACCAGCACCAGACCGTGTTCGTGAGTCAGCGCGATGAGTGGGTCCAGATCGACTGGTTGACCGTAGAGATGGACCGGCACGATCGCCTTGGTGCGCGACGTGATGGCGGCGGCCACCCGTTCCACGTCCATGGTGCAGCCGCGCGGCTCGATGTCCACGAACACCGGGGTCGCCCCGACGTATCGGATGGTCGCGACCGTCGCGACAAAGGTGTAGGGCACGGTGATTACTTCGTCGCCCGGCCCCACGCCGGCCGCCAGCAGCGCCAGATGCAGGGCGCTGGTGCCCGAGCTGACGGCCACCGCGTGCCGGGTCCCGCAATAATCGGCAAACTCGGTCTCGAATGCGGCGACCTCTGGCCCCAGCGCGAAACGTCCGCTGGCGAGGACGCCCAGCACCGCCGTGTCGATCTCATGCTTGATGGCGGCGTATTGCGCCTGCAGGTCGACCATTGGAATCATTCGCCCGCCTCGGTGAGGTCCAGCTCGATGAGTTGTCCCTGGTGGTGCATCGACTTGGTGGCCGCCTCCAGAATCCGAACCACCCGGAGACCGACCGCGCTACTGGTGACCGGTTCGTCCCCCGTGTCGATCGAGCCGAGGAAATCGCGAGCCGCTCCTGACAGTGCCTCCGTGGCGTCGAGTTGGGGTGCCCACATGTCGCCGGTGCGATAGCTGACCAGCATCTCGTGTCGACCTTGCAGCCCCGGGTCGACCGTGATGCCCTTGTCGTAGACCCGCACCTTTTCGCTGGGCTCCAGGTCGTCGAACACGATCATCTGCTTGTCGCCGCCAATCAGCGTCCGTCGCACCTTGACCGGCGCCAGCCAGTTGACGTGGAAATGCGCGATCAGGCTGTCTTCGAAGAGACACGTGAGATACGCCACGTTCGCGGTGCGTCCCGGTACGTGCGCGCTCCCGAGCGCCGATACGGCCCGGGGTCGCGCATCGAGCACGTAGTCCATGATGGAGAGGTCGTGTACGGCGAGGTCCCACATGACATCGACGTCGGACTGGAACAGACCGAGGTTCACCCGAACCGAATCGTAGTAGTAGAGGTCGCCGAGAGCGCCGGCTCGAACCAGCTCGCCGATCTTCCGGACGGCGCCGGTATAGACGAACGTGTGGTCCACCATCAGGACCCGACGACGGGTGGCCGCCTCGTCGCGGAGCCGCCGAGCTTCGTCGCTCGTGGCCGCGAGCGGTTTCTCGACCCAGACGTGCTTGCCGGCGGCGAGCGCCCGCATGGCCAGATCGAAGTGCGTCGCCACCGGGGTCGCTATGACCACGGCGTCCACCGCCGGGTTCGTGATGAGCGCGTCGGCGTCCGTGGTGGTCGTCACGCCGGGGTAGCGGTGTGCCACCCGTTCGAGCCGCTCGGGACTGAGGTCGCTGACGGCGACCACCCGCGAGCCCGGTGTTTCGGCGAAGTTGCGGACCAGGTTGGGTCCCCAGTACCCGTAGCCGACCACGCCGATCCCGATCATGACCGCGGTGGCTCCGACGGCGTGGGGTCTGGTCCGGTCGAACGCGTGTTCCCGACCACACGCGCTGGCACGCCGGCCACGACGGCGTGTGGCGCGACGCTCCGGGTGACGACGGCGCCGGCCCCGATGATGGCTTGCGCCCCGATGGTGATGCCGGCCAGGATGGTCGCATTGCTGCCGATCGAGGCGCCCTCGCAGATCCTAGTGTTAATCTGTCGCCAGTCCTGTTCGGACTGCAGTCCGCCGTCGTCCCTCGTGGCTCGAGGGTAGAGGTCGTTGGTGAACATCACGCCGTGGCCGACGAAGACCTCGTCCTCGATGGTGACACCGGAGCAAATGAACGTGTGCGAGGAGATCTTGCAGCGCCGGCCGACCCGCGCATCCTTCTGAATTTCGACGAACGTGCCGATCTTCGTGGACTCGCCGATGTGGCACCCGTACAGATTGACCAGATCAGGGTGTCGAATCTCGACCCCGTCGCCCATCTGCACATCCGATGTGATCATGCCTCGGGTCTCGATCGTTCGGTACCGGTCCGGCCGCGGTCCAGGCTGGTTTCGACTGGTCCAAGGCCACGTCAGCGAGCGTCCTCGTCCCGGATGGTCACGCCCCGAACCTGAAGTAACGAAAGAGGATATCACGTGCGTGGTATACTGTCGGCTCACTGCAGTGACCCGTCCAGAGTCTCCCTCGTCCGTCGCCACAGGGCCCACCGCGGGCGACAATACTGACCGACAGATCACCGTCATTCAAGACGAGCTCTTTGGCGCCGGTCAATCCAAGCTACAGAAGTACGCGAGCCTCATCATTGGGCAGCCGGGGCTCTGGCCGCTGATCCGGTACGAGTCAATCACGCTGCTCTGTATGGCGTTGCCAGGGGCCCTGGGCCTGTTCCTCCGCATGAAGCTGTACCCGCGGCTGCTCGGCCGGGTGGGTCGGAACGTGACGTTCGGGCACGGCATCGTGCTGCGACACCCGCACAAGATTCGTATCGGCGATGACGTGCACATCGACGACCAGTGCGTGCTCGATGCGAAAGGCGCCGACAACCAGGGGATCACGATTGGCGACGGCGTGTTCATCGGCCGCAACACCATCATCAGCTGCAAGAACGGCGACATCGAAATCGACGACCGCGCCAATATTGGGTTCAATTGCGAAATCTTCTCTGGCGGGCACGTTCGTCTGGGCAAGAACACGCTGGTGGCGGCGTACACCTACCTGGTCGGCGGAGACCATCTGCACGATCGGACCGACATCCCGGTCCTGGATCAGGGGCGCGTGGCGGAGGGGATTGAGGTCGACGACAACGTGTGGCTCGGGGCGCACGTCGTGGTATCGGACGGGGCCCGGGTGGGGCGCGACGCCATCATCGGGGCCGGTGCGGTCGTCCGCGGTGAGATTCCACCGTTTCAGATCGCGGCCGGCGTCCCGGCCAAGGTGATCCGTGACCGCCGCGATCGCGCGGTCGAGGCGTCGTCCTAGCGTCCTGTCACCGTGATTCACGGTGACAGGACACTAGCAGCCCGTGGTGCTCGCTCTGGTGGTCGCGCGCGAGCGATCGACGCCATCCGGAGTGTGGCGGAAGACGAGGGCTGGACGTCCTCCGGTCGTAGCGTCGGTGGCACCGGGCACCGGCCGCTCTTACTCGACACACCCCACGACCGTCTCGGGACCATGGGCAATGGTGGCGTGGATCTTCCAGCCGTCGTCGGTCATGCCGTAGATGTAGGTCTGGCCGAGCTGTGCCAGGACGCTGCCGTCCTGTCGGTATCGCCGGAACATGCCACTGACGATGGTCGTGCCAGGGTTCGGCGTGCAGATAGTCGGATTCGGCAGTTCTGAATGGTCGTAGCCCTGAGCCGAGAGGGCATCGGTGGCGCGCTGGAACCCGGCTTCGACGTCGTCCTGGCCAGCCGAGATCGTGACGCCGTCGGCGCCAAACGCCATCCGGTTCGGGTGGTAGATCCGTTCGGAAATCAGATCCGCTCGGCCGTCGGCGAAGTACTGATAATAGACCTCGTGGAGGTTGCGCACGTCGGCCTCAGTGCTCGGCTGTCCGATGACGACGCCGGCAGCAAGACCGACGAGCAACGCGACGGTCGCGACAACCGTGAACTTTCGCATGGTGATGGCTCCTCTCGTGGCCCAGCAGGGCCTGCCTCGATGTCCAGGGTAACCTACACGAGTGCAGTGCCGGCACCGCGCGTGGGTGCGATAGAATGGCGGTGTCACCTGCCTCCGTCGACAGGAATACTCCTCTGATGCATGTCTGACGCGACGGTCGCCGATTTCTCGGGATGGGGCCGACACCCGGTTGTCACCGGGCGCCAGCGGTGCGCCGAGAACCTGGTGCGAATCACCGACGGTGCCGTGCTGTCCCGAGGACTGGGCCGATCCTACGGCGACGCTTCGCTGCCGCCGCCGGGTGACCATGTCGTGGCGGTGACCACGCGCGCCGATCGTCTGCTGGCCTTTGATAGCGAGGCGGGCGTGGTACGGGCCGAAGCCGGGCTCTCGCTGGCCGAGCTCAACCGGTTGTTCTGGCCGCGCGGATGGTGTCCACCGTCGTCGCCGGGGACGCAGTCGGTCACGTTGGGCGGCATGGTCGCGGCCGACGTGCACGGCAAGAGCCATCACAGTGAGGGCTGTTTCGGCGAGCACGTTCGCGCGCTGCGCCTGCGCGTGGCCGACGGCCGGATCCTCGATGTGTCCGCCGATGTCGAACCAGAGCTGTTTCGAGCCACGCTGGGGGGGCTGGGGCTCACCGGCCACGTTCTCGAGGTGGAACTGCGCCTGCGACCGGCGCCCTCACCCTGGATCGAAGCGGAGTCGGAACGCTTCGGCGATCTGGACTCACTCATCGATGCGCTGCAGGAGGCCAGTGCTCACTGGCCATACACGGTGGCGTGGGCCGACCTGTCCAGCCGGGGGAAGAGCCGCGGCCGGGGCATCCTGGAGCGAGGGCGGGCCGCCGATCCGACGGAGGCGCCGGTGTCGCCTCCCGTGCCGAAGCGGACGTTCTCGGTGCCGGTGGTGTGTCCGGTCCTCTCGGAGGCGACCGTCCGGACGCTCAATATGGCGCTGTACTGGGGACGGTCGAAGATCAATCGCGGTATCGTGCATCCGGAATCGTTCTTCTATCCGCTGGATGTCGTCGCCCGGTTCAATCGGCTCTATGGGCGCCGGGGGTTCACGCAATATCAGGCGGTGCTGCCACCCCAATCCGGGCGCGCCGGGTGCGTCAAGGTGTTCGACATTCTCGAACGCATGAGCGCCACTCCGCTGCTCTGCGTGCTCAAGGACTTTCGCAGCGAAGGGAAGGGCCTGATCTCGTTCCCTATGCAGGGATTGTCCATGGCCATCGACTTGCCGATACGGGACCACACCCAGGCCGTGATTGACGCGCTGAACGACTTCGTCGCCGGTGAAGGTGGGCGCGTCTATCTCGCCAAGGATGCGTTGACGCGGGCAGAGCATTTCCGCGCCATGGAACCGCGACTCGATGACTGGCTCCGGGTGCGCCGGACCTGGGACCCGAACGTGGCGCTCAAGAGTGCATTGTCGGTCCGCTTGTTCGGAGACCCCGCATGAAGGTGGTGTTCCTCGGCGCGACGCAGGGGATGGGCCGCGCCCTCGCGCGGCTCATGGCCGAGCGCGGGGACGAGTTCTTCTTGCTGGGGCGACGTCTGGACACGCTGGAAGGGCAGGCCGCGGACCTGCGCATTCGCGGCGCATCCACCGAGGTCGGAGTGGCGGTCTGTGACCTCGAACGGCCGGAGGGCTTCGGGGCCGCGCTCGACGCGGCGACCGCCACCCTCGGCCGGTTCGACGCGGTGGTCGTGACGGCCGGCATGTTCGGTACGCAGGAGGCGCTCGAGCAGGACGCTGACCTCCGGCGCCGGGTGCTGACGGTCGACTTTACGAACACGATCGAATTCTGCGAGCAGGCGCGGGTGAGGTTGCTGGAGGGGGACGGCGGGGTGTTGTGCGTGTTCAGCTCTGTGGCCGGCGACCGCGCTCGCAAACCGGTGATTCTCTACGGCGCTGCGAAGGCCGGTCTGTCGCACTACCTGGACGGGCTGGACCTGAAGTACCGGTCTCGAGGGTTGCGCACGGTGCTGGTGAAGCCGGGGTTCGTGCGCACCGCCATGACCGAGGGATTGAAGGAGCCGCCATTCGCGGCTGACCCGCCCGCCGCAGCCGCGGCCACGCTCAGGGCTATCGATAGGGGGAGTCCCGTGGTCTACGTCCCGTCCATCTGGCGCGTGGTCATGCTGGCCGTAAAGTGTCTGCCCAGATGGGTACGCCGCCGCGTGGATTTCTAGGTTTCCTGCCGAGGTGCCCGTCTGGACGGCGTTGCTTCCTCGGTCACAGCCCGCCTGGCTGCTCCCTCGTCGCGCCTGGCCAGCCGAACACCTCGACAGGAAACCGCCCCAGATGTCGCCTAGGCGCGCACATGCGCGCCTCGCGACCGCGGAGTGGGGCTCTCGGGGTCCCCGCGTAGCGGTCGCGTGGGGTTCGGGGCGCAGCCCCGTCTGACGAGGTCGCGCCCGTCTGGTGGTGTTGCTTCGTCGGTCACAGCCCGCCTGGCTGCTCCCTCCTCGCGCCTAGCCAGACAGACGCCTCGTCAGAAAACCCCCTCTCGACATTTTTCAGCAACCTGCTAGGTTTCCTGCCGGCCGGCTGGCGACATATGTTGCGAATCATGATTGCAGCGGGACTTTCACCACGGGCTGCTAGCCTAGGGGCTCTGTGCGAAGACGGTCAATTGAGACGGCGGAAGATGAACCGGCCGAACGGGGGCACGGTACCGTTGACCAGGACCGGTGGGCGCTGCAGCGGGGAGATCGGTGTGGCGGGCGCGGCATCGGCATCCACCGAGTCGTAGCTGGCGCCGTCGTCGGTGTCGGCGTCCCAGGGGAAGAGCGGCACGACCACTTCGTCCCGCCACTGCCCGTTGGCAATGAGCGGCAAGCTGGTCACCCCCACGAACCAGTCTGGACTGGGCGCGATCATGCTCACGAGCGTGACGTAGGGGAACGCTGTGGTGATGTCGAATTCCACGTGTTCCATCCCGGGGGTGGGAGCCAGACCGCCGCCGCGGAAGAGGAATTCCGCCGTGCCGCTTGCGATCGCCGCCGCCATCTCGGTATCGAGCGGCGACTGGCTGCCTTCTTCTGCCATCCGTTCGATTCCGCTGGAGGCGAGCATGCCCGACTGCCAGAACGTCGTCGTGGCCAGATGCGTCGCCCCGATCAGTGGCGAGTAGTGGGCGTTGCCGGGATAGTCCTTCGGATGCGTCGACGGGCTCCAGTCCGACTCGAAGACCGCCCGGTATCGGGCCCGAGGGTCCGAGGGCACCGGTGGACCGGGTGGAGGCGGCGGTGGGGGCGGCGCCGGGGTGCGGAACGTGGCGACGTTCGACCAGGGGCCGAACGCTCCGTCCAGCACCGCCCGGGCAAGGCGAGAAGAGGGAAAATGCCGGCAGTATTTGACCGATGAACAACGCAGATCGGCCGGATTCAGCGTCGGTCGAATGCAGCGGGACTTCTACCACGGGCTGCTAGGTGGTGGTGCCGTCGGTCTGTGGGACCGTGTCAGCCTCGACGAGCGTCAGGCTGCCGTCGTCTTCCATCCGCCAGACCGCGAAACCGACCTGCAGGCCTGGGGCCTGCACATACTCGCCGGCCGACATCGCGGCGCTGAGGGTGGGGTTCAATCCAGAGGTCGTGGTGCCGTTGACCGGCGACTGCGGCGTGGGACTGGTCACTTTCAGCGTCGCGCTGTCAGGGGCCGCCACGAAGGCGCCGAGCGCGGTCGATAGGCCGAGGCCGCGGATGTCCGCTGTTGGTATGCGATCGCCGCTGACGGCCGACGGCGCGGTGGGCGTCGCGCTCCCGCAGGCGCCGGTCAGCCCCAGGCCCAGCAACACCGCGACCAGCCTCGCGCCGGAGTCGTGGGCGAGTCGTCGAAGGCCGGAGCGCATCGCGAGAGAGGCCGACGTCACGTTGTGTCGCCGACCGTTACGGCGCGATCGGTACCTTGCGCCAACCATCGCTCTCAGTCAACTCGCGGGCCGCGAAGCACCAGATGACCAGTCGCTTGCGGCGCAAATAGTCAGGGTCGGCCTGGGCGCGGCGCAGCAGATTGACCCGCGCCGACGTTGCGCCAGACCCACGCACCGCCACGACGTCGAGCGCCAGGCCGAGCTCGAATGCCAACTGGTCGGGTAGACCGGCGCCCGTCGCGTGCATGTCGTCGCCCACATGAAACACCAGGTTGTGGCTGTCGCCAAGCAGCACGACCGGGCTGTCCGCGTCAGGTGGCACCGGGCCGCGGAGCGGCCCGTCGACGACGATCCCGCGGAGTCGCAGCTCTTCGCGGCCCTCCGGCCCTCCGTCGGCCCGCGTCAGATCGCCGGTGATGGAGGTGGTGTACCAGGCGGCGCCGAACGGCTCGGTCGCCAGCTCGTCGTACCAGGGGCGCGATTTGACTCTGTCGGCGATTGCGGTCGCCGCCACGGTACATCCGGTCCCGGACCAATGGGTGTCGGTCCGGCAATAGAGCGCGCCTTCCGGGTGAAACCGCTCTCTGATGAACAGGTCGGTGAGGTCGAGCACGTCGAGGTCGTCCGCGCGCAGGCGGTCGTAGAATTCCTGGTGCGCCGGATCGAGCCGTGGCACCGGAATCGGGATGGTCAGCGCCTCGGAGACCTTGTCGGGGTAAATGGTCGCCTTCGGTGGCACCGGGACGAGCAGCAGTTCGATGCCGAGGCGGTCGAGCTGTTGCTTGAAGTCTTGGATCGCTGGCAGCGGGTCGGCGTCTTCCGGGCGCCGCGCCCGCGAGACCGCCGAGGCGTCCGCGCCCCAGAACCGTCCGGCGCCGAGGTGATGCAGCTCCGGGCCGAAGAACACCCATCCATCCAGCCCGGTGACGGCGATGTGGTCGGCACCCGCCGCCTCCGCGGCCAGACGCTGGAGTTCCGCTCGGAATGGAGGGAGCAACTCGTCGATCGCCGGCCCACCGCAGGCTGCCGCCAGGGCGGCCAGAGCCACCAGCACGGTCCGCAGACGACTCATGGTGTGACCAGCTCTCCCCACCAGGGTCGGGCGAAGATGACGTCGCCCTCGACCAGCTCGCCGCGCGTGATGCCTTCCCGCTCCGGTGCGACCTCGGCCCAGGGCCGCAGGAAGAGAGTGACGACCGCGCCCGTGGCGAGCGTGGCCGCCGGTGTCCAGACATTGTCTTCCATGCTCGAGAGATACACGAGGGCCATGCTCTCGTCGAGGGTCGGATCGTCTCCAGTGATGTCCGCCAGCTCGACCGCGATGATGTGGTCTCGATAGGGCACCGTGCCTGGGCGCGGCGCGGGAGCACGCTGCCGGATACGCCCGCGAACCGTCAGCGCGCGGCCCGGTGTCGGACTCAGGACCGTCGCGGCCAGCCCCTGATCGGGCGAGACCGCGCCCGACGCTGAGCGCGACGCGGTCTCCAGATCGACGAGACGCCAGTCGCCCTGAGTCAGCTCCCGAGCCGCGAACTGATAGACCACGACTCGAGTGGCCGCGAGTCGATCCGGGTTCCGTGTCAGGTCGCTGGCCAATGCGGCCCGAGTCGCGAACGCGCCGTTGTCGTTCTGGGCCACGCGGTCGATCGGCCGGGCCAGCGCCAGGCTCAAGTGTTCGGCGAGACCGGCGCCGCGGCCCCATCCCATACTCCCCACCGAGTAGATGTTGCTGAAGCTGTCCCCGAGCAGGAGGACCTCGGCGCGACGCGACGGCTGCCAGACTTCACCATCTGGCGTGGTGACTTGGCGAGTCGTGACCGTATCCGTCGCTGAAGGCGACCACCCCGCTGGCAGACCCAGCAGGTCCAGGGTGTCCCCTTGGTCGGAGACCGTGATCGCGCGGGTGGCCAGCGCTGTCGGGTCGCGCGGAAGGAGCGTGGTCTCCTGTTCCAGGAACTCCGCGAGTGCTGTCGTGACCGCCTGCATGGCGTGTGGCCGCCAATGGGTGTCGCCGCTCAGGTAGACAGGTGACCCGACCGCGCGGGTGGCGGCCAGCACCGGGGCCGGATCGAACAGCAGAACACCGGCTGCCTGCATCTCGTCGCGGAACTGGTCAAACGACAGATTTCGGAGCGGTGCTCCCGCGGCCCGGGACGAGAGCTGTTCGGGGTGGATCGCCGGTTTGACAGGCGTGGGCATCAACACGAGGGTGATCCCTCGCTCGGCGAGCGCGTCGTTGAACGCGAGCAGCGCCGGTCTGGGGTCCGGTTGAGGCGCCGCCGTCAGGGTGGTCCCCGAGGCGGCGCGTCGCGCGAGCTGGGCCTCGTCCAGGAAGCCCGGGCCGACCACATGCTGGACGTCGTTGGCGAAAAAGAGCCACCCGTCTCGGCCGACGTAGACCCGTTCGTTGCCGGCGCCAGCCAGACGCGTGATGAGCAACTGCACGACCGGACGCAGGTGTCGGGCCAGCAGCGACTCGTTGTCCAACTGGTCGGTGACGGTGGCGATGATCTCAAGGAGGCGCCGGTTGCGCGTCACAACCTGCGCCACGAGCGTTTCGGCCGGCGGCGCGTGGCCGGGTACGCTCGTGGCCCCCGACCCGATACGCCACACCTGTGGTGCGAGCCAGAGCTGCGTCAACGAGACGGAGGCAGTCGCCACGAAGAGCACACCGGTCAGAGCCACGGCGACCGAACGGCTGACCGCGGTCCGACCGACTTCGGCATGAGCCTGCGCGACGCGGCGGTCGTTGCGTGTGTGGGCCGGTGGGGTCGACATCAGAAAAGGAAGTAGATGAACGGGTTGTAGGCCTGGGTCGACAGCACCGCCAGCGCCAGAAGCAGACCAGCCGCGGTGAGTCCGGCTCGGGGGGGCGTCAACCGACGCGTCCAGTCCCACGTCTGGGGGCAACTCCAGGTGACGACGGCCGCGGCCAGCACGGCGCCGAGGAAGTAGGGCTGATAGAGCACGCCTCCCAGCAGGGTGCCAGCCGGCGAAACCGCGGCCAGGCCGAACATCGCTTCCAGATACCGGATCGCGTCCCCGAGATTCGCGGCCCGGAAGAAGACCCAGCCGATCGACACGATCGCGAAGGTGGCGCCCACCCGGAACGGTCTGGGAAGGCGATGATAGAGCGCGGTCTTGCCCCGCGCGCGCTCGAGCGCGAGCAGACTGCCGTGCAGTCCACCCCAGATGACGAAGGTCCAGGCTGCACCGTGCCAGAGCCCGCCCAGCAGCATCACCAGGAACAGATTCAGATACGTCCGGCGCGAGCCCAGACGGCTTCCGCCCAGCGGCACATACAGGTAGTCGCGAAGCCAGGATGAGAGCGAGATATGCCAGCGACGCCAGAACTCGGTGATCGACGTTGCCCGATAGGGCGAATCGAAGTTCTTGGGGAACACGAAGCCAAGCATCAGACCCAGCCCGATGGCCATGTCCGAATAGGCGCTGAAGTCGAAGTAAATCTGAAACGCGTAGGCGGCGGCGCCAAACCAGGCATCGAGCGCGGGCAAGGATCCGGCGCCAAAGGCGAGGTCGGCGGCCTGTCCGCACGGGTTGGCCAGCAGCACCTTCTTGGCCAGTCCGACGCTGAGAAACGACACCCCGCGAGCGAACTTCGCCAGCGTGCAGGTGCGATGTCGCAGCTGGTCGGCCACCTCCGAGAAGCGGATGATCGGCCCGGCGACGAGCTGCGGAAACATCGACACATAACAGGCGAAGTCGACAAACCGTCGCACCGGCGCGGCGTGGCCCCGGAAGACGTCGATCGTGTAGCTCATCGACTGGAAGGTGTAAAAGCTGATGCCCAGGGGGAGCGTGATCCGGAACGCGATGTCGAGCCGGAGGTATTCAAGGCCGAGCGACGTGAGCATCGCGTCGTAGCTCGACACGCCGAAATTGAAGTACTTGAAGAAGGCCAGCAACCCAAGATTCGTGCAGACGGAGATGATGAGCGCGACCCGTTGCCGCCGGCTGCGTGGCGCGTCCAGCGGTGGGGGCTCCAGGGGGCGGCTCCAGCGGTCGGCGGTCGCCGGCGCCAGGGCCAGTCGCGCCAGCCACACCGGACCGCTGCCCACCAGGACCAGACCGCACACATAGTCGACGACGGTTGAGAACAGCAGCAAGGGGACGAACAGTGGGTTCGCCCAGCCGTAGAACAGATAGCTCAGCAGGGTCAAGACCGCATGTCGGCCCCGCCACGGCATGGCGTAGTAGAGCAGGAGCGTGAGCGGCAGGAAGTAGAAGACGAAGAGCTGTGAGCTGAAGACCATCTACGAGCCCGGGTCGAGATCGTAGAAGAGCGGCAGGTCGAAGCGGTCGCTGTCCATTACAAGGCGCTCGCCTTCGAGCTCCGAATGCGTTGCGTAGGGCTCGAGCGTCATTCGGTGGACCGTATCGGCCGGCCGCCCCGCCGTGTCGAGCGTTGCCGCGTCTCGGATGACCCAGTGGGCGGCGAGCAGTGTTGACTCGTCGTACTGTCCTTCGATCACCTCGAGCACCTCGTACTCGAGGACCAGCAGCCCGTTCCGATACGGGGCGATGTCGCGCGGTGTCGGCAGGGGGACCTCGAGAGTGACCCGAGCCTCCACCACGATGCGGGAGGCCACGGCCGGCGACGCCGAGGCGGACGCGGCGGGCCGCGCGTCCGGGGCCGGAACCTCGACGCCCGGATCGATCCAGACATCCGGGTAGAAGTCGGCGGCGCTGTTGTGTGTCACCTGTATCCACCCGTCGATGCTGCGATGGTCGGGGGCGAATCGTCCGATATGGATCTCCACCCCCTCACCACCACCACGGATCTTGTTGCCGCCGCCGCCAACCGTATAGGGACCGGTCATGGTCAGAAACCGCGCGTGGTTGCTCCAGCGTGGGTGATACACCTCGAATCCGTCGATGCCGGGAGCGCTGTTGATGTTCACGGTCCAGCGCGGTTCGTCGCCGGGCTCGGCACCGGTGTCGGTGTCGACGATGGTCAGGTTACGATGTTGGCCGTCGAAGTACCAGAACAGGCCGCTGTCGTCCCCGGCGAGCGAGGTCCAGCAGCCGTCACCGAGCGGGCGCCACTCGCCGTTCGGGAGTTCGAGCACCCCGGCGTCAGGCCAGCGCGCGAGCGCCCCGGCGAGGCGTCCGTCACGCGAGAGCTGGAAGCTGTCCCCGCTGACGGCTCGTTTGTCCCAGACCAACTCGTGCTCGCTCGGGCGGTCAATCTGATGGCGATGGATGGCGCCGTACGACTCCGGATCGGTCCCCCGCGCGTCGGTGCCCACGTAGACCCACTCGATGTCGGTGAAGGGGTCGACCCAGGTCGCCAGGGGAAACCCGTCTGTGAGTCGCTCAGACGGTCCACCGTCCCAGGCGACCAGTCGCACGCTGTCGTCGCGCCGGTCGCCGTAGACCACCCGGTCGCCGCGCGGGGTGAGCAGCGGTTTCGCGTAGGTGCCGGGTGCTTCGACGAGCGGTCGCTCGCCCAGGCCGTCGCGGGAGTCGAGTCCCATCACCACGACGGCGTCACCAAACCCGAGAATGTCGGTGCCGTCACCCAGGTCGCGAATCCAGACCGCCCGGGTCCGGCCACCGGTGAACGCTTCGAGCGTGGCCGCGCGGGTCGGCGCGGGCGGTGTGTTCGACACCGAGACAGGGGCGGCCGATTGGGGACGGGCCGGCGCCGCCGGCGCGGTGCCGCCGCATGCCGACAGCGCGGCCCAGGCAGCCACGGCCACGCAGAGCGAAATTGGCTGGTCGCCAATGTGATGTAGCGCTGTGGTCATGATGCAACTCACCGCGGCGAAGCCACGCGTGGCGGGGCGGCGACGGACGGTGCACGAACTGAGGCTGGCGCTGGTACGCTTCACATTGTACCATCGTGCGAACTTTCCCTCGGTTCGCTACCATCCCGCAGGTTCTCTCTGACAGACGTATGTGTGGAATCGCCGGTATCGTCGAACGTGATCCCGCTCGGCCCGTGAGCCCGGTCGAGCTCGCCCGGATGGTCGACACGCTCCGTCATCGGGGTCCCGATGACGAAGGCGCGCGAGTGGGGCCCGGTGTCGGCCTGGGGATGCGCCGGCTGTCGATTATCGATGTCGAGGGTGGCCGCCAGCCGTTCTCGAGTGAAGACGACCGGATCCAACTCGTCGCGAATGGCGAGATCTACAATCACGCGCCATTGCGGGCGGAACTGATCGCCAAGGGCCACCGGTTCCGCAGCCGGTCGGACATCGAGGTGATCCTGCACGGATACGAGGAGTTCGGGATCGAAGTCCTCGGTCGTCTCCGCGGGATGTTCGCGTTCGCCCTGTGGGACGGTCCGAATCGGCGGTTCTTCGCGGCCCGGGACCGGGCCGGGGAGAAGCCGCTCTACTACGCGCACACCCCGAGCCGTTTACTCTTCGGTTCCGAGATTAAGGCGCTTCTGGTGCACGCGGAGGTCTCCCGTGAGGTGGACCTCGAGGCGCTCGACCAGTTTCTGACCTACGAGTATCTGCTGACCCCCCGCACGATGTTCACCGACGTGCGCACGGTGCCGCCGGCGCACTATTTGATTTACGAGCGCGGGGCGGTCAAGGTGGAGCGCTATTGGGACGTCGCCTCGGTGACGGTGCGCGACTGGACCGAGGATGACGCGGCGGCCGCCCTCCGGGAAACGCTCGCTCGTGCCGTGTCTGGGCAGATGATGTCTGACGTCCCGCTCGGTGCGTTCCTCTCCGGTGGGATCGATTCGAGCGCGATTGTCGGCCTGATGACGGAGACGGCCGGCAGGGTCGGACCGGTCAACACCTTCAGCATGGGGTTTGAGGCCGCCAGCTACAACGAGCTGCCGTATGCGAGGGAGGTCGCCACCCGCTTCGGCACCAACCACCGTGAGGGGATGGTCAATCCCGATCTGTCCGATCTTTTCGAGCGGCTCGTCACCCACTTCGACCAGCCGTTCGCCGACGTGTCGTTGTTTCCGACGTATCTGGTGTCGCACAGCGCGCGGGAGCATGTCACCGTCGCGTTGTCCGGGGACGGTGGCGATGAGATGTTCGGCGGCTACGACACATACCAGGCCGAGGCTTTGGCGCGTCGAATCGGGATGGTGGTGCCGGAGGTGGCGCTGCCGTGGCTGGCGGCGGCGATGTCCGTGCTGCCACCGAGCGACAAGAAGAAGGGGCTGATCAATAAGGTGCGGCGATTCACGCAAGGGCTCGCGAGCGCGCCGAGCGAGATTGCCCAGTATCGGTGGATGACCTTCTGTGACGCCACCGCCAAGCGGCGCCTGTACGCGCCGGCACTGCAGGGCGCGCTGCTCAACAGCGACGTCTACGCGCCGATCCGCCGGCACCTGCGTGGGGCCCATACGGACGACCCGCTGAACCGACAGCTCTACGCCGATCTGCAGGTGTATCTCAACGATGACATCCTGGTGAAGGTTGACCGGATGAGCATGGCCACGTCGCTCGAGACCCGCGCGCCGTTTCTGGACATGGACGTGATGGAACTGGCCTTCTCGATGCCCGGTCACTTGAAGATTCGTAACGGGGAGCGGAAGCACGTGCTGAAGCGGGCGATGGGTGATTTGCTGCCCGAGTCTGTGTTGACGCGGCCCAAAGAGGGGTTTTCGATTCCGATGAAGACCTGGCTGCGGCGTGAGTGGGCGCCCATGCTGCAGGACCTGCTCGGCCCCGAGCCGGTTGGTCGCCGAGGCTGGTTCGAGCCGACCGAGGTGACGCGGCGGGTCAGCGAGCACCTCGCCGGCACCCACAATCACGCACACCAGCTCTTCAGCCTGATGGTTCTGGAACGTTGGGCCCAGTCGTTTCTGGATTGACCGTGGTGCGGCGGGTCACCTCCTCGCCGGTGACCGCCTTCGCGTCCGCATCGCACCGAGTGCGCACACATGCCCGAGACTGTCTCCTCCCATGAGGACCACACGCCTTATTCGCCGGGCATCGTGTCCGTCCTGCCGTTCCTGTATATCGCCTGGGCCGATGGCCTGT
>CAUZAY010000063.1:0-16240 GCA_963577695.1 Vicinamibacteria bacterium
CTGACCAAAACAAACTTACCATCTTATTTTGGTCAGTGTCCTAAGGACTCTGACCACGGTGCGCCCCGAGGCGACGCGCTCCCGCACGGATCCACGCCACCAGTTCCCAGGCTCCGGCGCCCAGGTTGACGGCCCCAACCCCGGAGACGGCACCCCGTACCATCGCCAGTTGCACGACCCCGCCGAACAGCGGCAACGTGTCCACGAGCAAGTTACGCTCCCAGAAGGTAGACCACGGGGCAATCAACAGCACGACCCCTGTCTCGAGCAAATAGACGATCAGCAGCGTACGCCCCAGGCGATGAATCTCATCCTCCCAGCAAGGTCGCTGTCAGCCGACCAACCCGCTGCTCGACATCCCGATACTCGCCGGCGGTCCCCTGTAACTCCAAGAACACAGCCAGCGCCCGAGCCGACTCGTCCATCCTGTCGAGCGTCGTCCCGAGATGATAGAGCAGCGTCCATCCCTCGTCGGGCGTCGACGCCGTCACCGCAGCCGCCCGTTCGAACCACTCGACCGCGTCGGCGGGGTTACCTTCGTCCCGATAGATCCGCCCAAGCAGCGCCGCCGCCGAAAAACAGTATCTGGGCGATTCAGACGCAGCTTCGAGGGGACCCTTCGCCTCGTCGTAGCGACCGGCCCGACCGCACGCAACACCCAGCAAGTAGTGTTGCTCAGCGATCGCGTCGTTCCCCTGCGCCTCGGAGACCCGGTGTCGAAACGTCTCAAGAATGTCGCCAAGCGGGCCAGCCGCGTCGCCGGCCCCTCCCCCGTTCTCCTGTCGCTCGTCCGCCACCCTTTGCGTCTCCGTCACCGCCACCGTGAGTCAATCGATGGTATCAAACAAGGCAGCCGGTCGGAACGAGCGCCGGTGCGCCGGCGAATAGCCGTACCTCGCCAGAGCGGTCAGGTGGTCCGCCGTGCCGTACCCCTTGTGGCGATCAAAACCGTAGCGGGGATCCACCCGATGCAACTTGATCATCAGACGGTCACGGAACACCTTGGCGACGATGGATGCGGCCGCGACGCCGGCACAACGACGGTCGCCACCGACGATACCGCGCTGGGGGATGAACAGGTCGGGAATGCGGAATGCGTCAACCAGCGCGAAATCCGGAAGCGGCAGCAGCCCCGTGACCGCGGCTCGCATAGCCACCAGCGAGGCGTGGTGAATGTTGAGCCGATCGATCTCCTCGATGTCGCCAACGCCGACCGACCACGAGACGCAGGCCGTGAGAATTTCCTCGTAGAGTCGGTCGCGCGCCGCGGCGCTCAGGAGTTTCGAATCGCGCAGGCCGACCAGACGATCGCCTGGCGGCAGTACGACCGCCGCCGCGACGACCGGACCAGCCAGCGACCCGCGACCGACCTCGTCGACCCCGGCGATCCGCGCGAACCCCAGCCGACGCAGCTCGTTCTCGATGGTCCGGCGCGCCGACACTCGTCCGCGCCGTCTCGCGTGAGTCCGATCGGTCACCCCGCGGCGGGCCGACGCTTTTCGCGGAGCCGGGCCGCCCGCCCACGCAACTTGCGCAAGAAGTAGAGTTTGGCGCGCCGCACGCGCGCCGCCCGACCGATCTCGATCTTGTCAATCGACGGCGAGTGCAACGGGAAAATCCGCTCCACGCCCTGACCGAACGACACCTTCCGAACCGTGAACGTACTCCGGGCGCCCGCGCGTTTGAGCCCGATGATCACGCCCTCAAAGACCTGGATCCGTTCCTTCTCGCCTTCACGAATCTTGGCGTGGACGCGCACCGTCAGGCCAGGCCGGAGGTCCGGACGTTCGTGCAGCTGAGCCTGCTCTATCGTTTCAATCGCATTCGTTGTTGTCACTTCGGTCACTCTGGTCACTGTGTCACTCCCGTATCCGCCACGACTCTACTCGTTCTCCATGTCCCGCGACATGTCTCGCAATATGGCCCGCTCTTCCTCGTCGAGCGCGGCATGTTCCAGCAGGTCCGGCCGGCGCTCGCGTGTCCGACGCACCGCCTGGCGTTTGCGCCATGTCCGAATGTCGGCATGGTGACCCGACAAGAGGACCTGTGGCACCTCATCCCCATCGAGCGACGCGGGCCTCGTATAGTCAGGGTAGTCGAGCAGCCCTCTCGCGAACGAATCCTCCCGCACCGAGTCGGCATCCCCGACAACACCGGGTACGAGACGGGCCACCGCCTCCACCACCACCGCGGCCGGCAACTCTCCGCCGCTCAACACGTAGTCGCCGATCGAAATCTCTTCGGTCGCCAGCTGCTGCCGCACCCGCTCGTCAATCCCCTCGTAGCGACCGCACAGCAGCATGACGTGGTGCAATCGACTCAACCTGACCGCCTCGACGTGACTGAACGGCCGCCCCTGCGGTGACAGCAACACCACCGCCGCGGGCTCCCCGTGCCGACGCCGGATTGCGTCGCTCGCCCGGACGAACGGTTCAGGTTTGAGCACCATGCCGGGGCCACCGCCATACGGTACGTCATCCACCGTCCGATGCCGATCCGAGGTGTAATCACGTAGGTCATGGACCCCCACCTGCACGACGCCGCGCTCGACCGCGCGACCGAGCACACCCTCGGCGAGCACCGCCTGGAGCATTCCCGGAAAGATCGTGACCAAGTCGAACCTCAGTCAGACCTCCTCGCCGCCCGCGTCGGATTCAAGGCCAGCAGACCGTCTGGAGGGTCGATGGTGATCACCCGTTCGGCCGGGTCGACCCTCACGCAGATCGCCGTAACCAGCGGTACGTGGACTTCACCAGCCTCGCCGTCCACGATCAACCGGTGCGTCCCATCGTCCCCTTCGACCGCCCTCACGACACCGACCGTGGCCCCGTCGACGGTCTCGACCTCACAGCCAATGAGCTCGTGGTGATAGTAGGAACCATCCGGCAGCGAATCCACCGTCCCGGCTGGTATCCGCAGATCGACCGACGCCAGCGCCTCGGCGTCGTCCATCGTGCTGACCTCCTCGAACGCCACGATCGGACGACCCCGGTGAAACCGAACATCGCTGATGGACAGCCCCGTGACTTCACTCCCTCGGCGCACATAGAGCGTGTTCCCGGCACAAAAGCGCTGGTCCGGAAAGTCGGTATCCGGATCGATGATCACGGAGCCGCGGTTACCGTGAGCTCGCGCGACCCGCCCCACCGACACCATCGAGTCCCAGTCCAGCGTCACTCGTCGACGAAGTCCACGGTCACGCGTCGCTCATCCGGCGCCTCGGCCAGTTCGGCCAGCGTCCGAATCGATGCGGCCGTACGCCCTTGTCGTCCGATCATTCGCCCCAGGTCGTGCCCCGCAGTCGACAGCTCGACATGGATCGCCCCGCGGTCCTCCCGCTCGGTCACCGACACGTCGTCGGCGCGATCGGCCAATGCCCGAGCGACCGCCTCCACGACATCACGGGCCCGACTCACGTCGCCGCCTGAGTCTCGTCGGCGCTCTCAGCCGGCGTCGCAGCTTCGACCACCGCAGGCGCTTCCGGCTCAACCGGCGCTTCCGCCGGAACGGGCGCCGGATGACGCGCGAGCAGCGTCCGAACCGTATCCGAGGGAGAGGCGCCGTTGGCAATCCAGTGACTCACGCGCTCGCGGTCAACCTCGAGTACCTCCGGTTCCGCGCACGGGTTGTAGTGGCCCAATCTCTCAACGAACCGCCCATCACGCGGTGCGCTCGATTCGACCACGACGACCCGATAGAACGGCCGTTTCGTCGTGCCAACCCGACTCAATCGAATGGTCAACATACGTCTATCAACTCCTCACTCCTGGGTTCACTATCTCACTGGAAAACGCCGCCCGGCCGGCATGCTCCGACGCCGACCGCCCTTTTTCTTTCGAGACCGGGATGCCCCGCCGACCGCCCGTAGCATCCGCCGCATCTCCATGAACTGCTTCAAGAGACGATTGACGTCCTGTATCGTCGTGCCGCTACCCAGCGCGATGCGCCGTCGACGGCTACCGTCGATGACCTGATAGTGCGCACGCTCTCGCCGGGTCATGGAGTCGATGATCGCCATCGTCTGCGTCAGGGCCTTCGGGTCGACCTCGGTCGGCATCTGCGCCGACATCTGGCCCATGCCGGGGATCATCTCCGCCAACCGGTCCAACGGCCCCATTCGCGCGACCGTTTTGAGTTGGTCGCGCATGTCCTGCAGCGTGAAATCGTTGCCGCGAATTTTCCGCTCGAGCCGCGTGGCCTCCTCCGGGCTCACCACCTGATCGGCCTTCTCGACCAGGGAGAGCACGTCGCCCATGCCAAGCAGGCGCGAGACGAGCCGTTCGGGATGGAACGGTTGGAGATCCTCCAATCGCTCACCATCGCCGATGAAGGAGACCGGGACCCCGACGACCGACACCACCGACAACGCCGCGCCCCCTCGGACGTCCCCATCCATCTTGGTCAACACCACACCGCTGATACCCACGCGCCGATTGAACTCGCCGGCGCTCTTGATGGCATCCTGCCCGGTCATCGCATCGGCCACATACAGCAGGTCGGACGGCTCCACGGCGGCCTTCAGGGCATCCAACTCCCCCATGAGGTCGTCATCGACGTGCAGACGCCCCGCGGTGTCCACGAGCACCACGTCGAACCCGAACGACTTGGCCATCTGCACCGCACCTACGGCGCGCGCGACGACCGCCGTATCATGATCCGGGTCGTGCACTCGCACGCCGGCGTCGCCGGCAAGCACCCCCAGTTGCTCGATCGCGGCCGGCCGCCGTACGTCGGTCGACACCACCAGTGGATGCCGCCCGTTCGCGCCCAGCCAACGAGCGATCTTGACCGTGGTCGTGGTTTTGCCGGCGCCCTGCAACCCCAGCAGCAGGACGACCTGCGGCCGCTGCTTGGTCGCGGACAACCCCGGCTGGCCGTCGCCGAGGAGCGCCAGTAACTCGTCACGCACAATCGCCACGACCTGCTGGGTCGGCGTCAGGCTTTCAAGTACCGCTCGGTCCACCGCGCGGTCGCGAACACGATCAATGAACGCCTTGACCACCTTGAAGTTCACGTCTGCCTCGAGCAGCGCCAGCCGAATCTCGCGCAGCGCGGTCTCGACGGACTCTGGGGTCAGCCGGGTTTCGCGCCGGACAGAGGCGAACACGGCCTGCAGGCGATCAGTCAGTGAGGCGAACATGGACAACCGCTCTTGAGATCCAGAGAGGAAAGTTCTAAGCGCTTCAAACGCAACCGTTTATTGTAACTCTGCGTGGGCCGAACTGTCAACCAAATGGGGCGAGATCGGGTTCGAAACAGGGTTGGCATCCATGGAAGCGTCGGGGCACCGGTTGAGCGAGGCGCGAGGTGCGCGCGGGACGGTGCGTTACACGGATTTCAGTGTGTGCCCGAGCTTCTTTTTCTTGGTGCGAAGATACGCCGTCGCCGCACCGGTCGTCGGCACCTCTAGCCCCAGCGAAGCGTTCACCGACAGCCCATAGCCTTCCAGCCCGACGAACTTGCGCGGATTATTGGTAAGCAGTCGCATGCTGCGAACCCCCAGATCACCGAGAATCTGTGCCCCGATGCCGTAGTCCCGCTGATCCGGCTTGAATCCGAGGCGTTCGTTGGCCTCAACGGTGTCATACCCCTGATCTTGCAGGTCGTAGGCCCGAATCTTGTTGGTGAGCCCGATTCCGCGGCCCTCCTGATTGAGATACAACAGGACCCCGCGCCCCTCTTCGGCAATCCGTTCCATCGCCGTCGTCAGCTGGGCGCCGCAATCGCATCGGGCCGAATGAAAGGCCTCGCCGGTGAGACAACGGGAATGCACGCGCACCAACACGTCCTCGCCGTCGCCGATGTCGCCGCGAACCAGCGCGACGTGCGTCTCACCGTTGACGATGCTCTCGAACGCGACAAGCCGGAATTCCCCAAACTCGGTCGGGAGCTTGGACGCCGCCGCGCGACGCACGAGCCGCTCGTGGCGCATACGGTATTTGATCAGGTCGGCGATCGTGACCATGTTCAGCTTGTGCTTGCGGGCAAAGCGTCGAAGGTCCGGCACCCGGGCCATCGTGCCGTCATCGTTCATGATCTCGCAAATCACACCCACCGGCTCCAGACCCGCCATGCGAGCAAGATCGACCGCCGCCTCGGTCTGACCGGCGCGGACGAGCACACCGCCCTCCCGAGCCCGCAGCGGGAACATGTGCCCCGGACGAAGCAAATCGGCCGACGTGCTCTTCGGATCGGCGGCAACCCGCGCCGTCTTGGCCCGATCGGCGGCTGAAATCCCGGTGCTCGTCGACTCCTTGGCCTCGACCGTGACACAAAAAGCCGTATTGAATTGTGACGTGTTGTCCCGCACCATCAACGGAATGTCGAGCGCATCGAGCCGCTCCCCGACCATCGGCAGGCAAATCAGGCCGCGGCCGAACTTCGCCATGAAATTGATAATCTCGGGGGTGGTCTTCTCCGCCGCGATTGTGAGGTCGCCCTCGTTCTCTCGATCCTCGTCATCGACGACGATGACCATCTCCCCAGCCTTGATGGCCGCGACCGCGTCCTTGATCGGCGCAAACGGTCCCGGGGTGCGGCGACCGGCGGCCAGCTTCAGCGCGGCTGTCTGTCGACGCGACCGCTTTTGAGTGGTTTTCTCAGCCATCCTGCTCCTCGACGTCGACCTCAGGCCTCGCGAACTCGCCGACCTCCAACGCTCGTACGACGTATTTTCCGATGATATCGCACTCCAGGTTGACGGTCGCACCCACGCCCAGGTGACTGAGATTCGTGTGGTCCCAGGTGAACGGCACGATCTGCACGATGAACTGGGCGTCATCGAGCCCGGCCACGGTGAGGCTGATCCCGTCGACCGCGATTGACCCTTTTCGAACGAGAAGCGGGGTCAGCGCCGGCGGAAAACTGACCGTGACCCAGTGGAACTCCGCCTCATGCCGCATGGTCTCGATCCGGCCGGTGGCGTCCACATGTCCCTGCACGAAGTGTCCCCCGACACGCGCATCTGCTCGCATCGACCGTTCCAGATTGACGACGCTCCCGGCCTGGAGCAGGCCGAGACCGGTCACGCGCGCCGTTTCTGGCGAAATTTCAGCGTGGAAGGTCCCGCTGTCCTCCGCCGGTCCCTCCACCTCGACCTCGGTCTGGACGACGGTGAGGCAGACACCATTGACGGCGATGCTCTCCCCTAGCTCCAGTTCACCCGCCAGCGGCGTCGCGACGAGGATACGATAGCCGGCCGGTATCGTCTGGAGTTCGGCCACCGTGCCGCACGATTCAATCAGTCCGTTGAACATCTGCCTCCACTAGCACGTCGTCACCTAGCCAATGTGGCTCGCTGCCGCCCAGCGCCGCAATCGACGGTCCCCCGTCGGACATCCAGGGAACGGCCTGACGGCCCAACGTGACCGGAGCCACATACAGCCGAACGCGATCAACCACGTCCGCCACCCAGAACCCGCGGTGGAGCGCGGCGCCCCCTTCCACCAGCATGTCGCTCACGTCGTAGGCGACCAGCCGTGACATCGCCAGGGCGGGATCGCGGAGCGGCAACGCCTCGATGACCGCGCCAGCGGCCTCTAGCGCCGCCGCGCGCGCCGGCCAGGCGTCCACCGCGGCCTCTGTCGTCATCACAACGACCGGACCGGTCTCGGTGGTCGTGAGCACGCGGGCCGTGGTCGGCGTGCGCATCCGGGTGTCGAAGAGCACGCGCACGAGCGGCCGGGTCCGAGAGACGCCACGCGCCGTCAACACCGGATCGTCTACGAGCACCGTTTCCGAGCCAACGGCGATCGCGTCGACCCAAGCCCGCACACGATGAGCGTGAGCCGCCGACTCGGGTCCGGTCAACGCGGTCCGCTCACCGGGAGCGGCGGCGATGCATCCATCGAGACTGATCGCGGCCTTCATCGTCACAAATGGCCGCGCGCGTCGCTGCACACTGAAGAACGCCTCATTGAGACGCGTCGACTCCACGCGACGGAGGCCAACCGACACGGCGATACCGTGATCGCGCAAGTACTGGATGCCGGCCCCGTTCACGCGTGGATTCGGATCCTCGACCCCGACCACGACGTCGTGCAGCCCGGCGTCGACGATCCGTTCGACACACGGCCCGGTGCGCCCGGTATGTGCGCACGGTTCAAGGGTGCAGTAGAGCCGCCCGCCTCGAGCCGCCTCGCCCGCGTCGTTGAGGGCCATCACCTCGGCGTGGGGCGCGCCCGCCCGGGCGTGGTATCCGCGGCCGATGACGCGATCCCCCTGCGTCACGACGGCACCGACCATCGGGTTCGGGCTGGTCGCCCCCCGGCCACGAGCCGCGAGCGCCAGGGCCTCGTCCATCGCCGCCTCGTCGGCGCTGACGGCGATCACCGCAGTCACCACACCGGCTCGAACAACGCGTCCACGTACTCGGCCGGTGAAAACGGTACCAGGTCGTCCAGTTGCTCCCCCACTCCCACATACCGGATGGGCACCCCGAGCTCGGCCGCAATCGCCACCGCAATTCCTCCCTTGGCCGTACCGTCCAGCTTCGTCAACACGATACCGGTGACACCCGCGGTCTCGAGAAACGCGCGGGCCTGGGCCAACCCGTTCTGCCCGACGGTGGCGTCGAGCACCAACAACGTCTCATGCGGCGCGCCGGCCACGGCTCGGCCGGCCACACGACGGATCTTGTCGAGCTCATCCATGAGATTGGCCCGAGTATGTAGACGACCCGCGGTGTCGACCAGCACCACATCACGTCCCCGCGCCTTGCCGGCGGTGATCGCATCGAACACCACGGCGGCCGGGTCAGACCCAGGCCGCGCGCTGACGAAGTCCGCGTCGACCCGTCGGGCCCAGACTTCCAGCTGTTCGACCGCAGCGGCGCGAAACGTATCGGCGGCACATATCACCGCCCGCTCTCCCGACAGCGCCAACAGCCGCGCCAGACGCCCGACCGTGGTGGTCTTACCGGTGCCGTTGACCCCGACGACGAGCACGACCCTCGGGCGGGCATCGCTCGAGGGCGCTGGGCCAGACCGCTCGAGCAGCCGGAGCAACTCCGTCTTGACGACGGTGCGCAGATCCGAGGCGGCAGTCTGGGCGCTCGCGACCTCGAGCAAGCGGGCGGTGGCAGCGACCCCGATGTCCGCCTCGAGCAAAATCCCCTCGAGGTCATCCAGCGTATCGACCGCGGGACCGCCGCCGTCCGCACGCCGACCGGCGTCAAGGCCGTCGATGCGATCCACGAGTTGTGCGGCGGTACGCCGCAGACCGGCCCGAAGCCGTTCAAGAACGCTCACGGATCCACTATGTCACAGGAGGGGAGCCGCTCGGGGGACCGTCGGCTTCCGACCGCTGCCGCCGGAGCATCAGCTCGTCGACGGCCACGCGCGCCTCCGTGCGTCCCTGCAGGACCGCGGCTATTTGAGTCGCAATCGGCAAGTCCACGCCGTGTCGGCGGCCGAGGTGAAGGGCGACCTCGGTGGTCTTGACTCCCTCAGCCACGGTTCGCGTCTCGGCCAGAATCTCAGGCAGGGTCCGGCCCCGACCCAGTTCGATCCCCACATGGCGGTTGCGACTCAGGCCTCCCGTACAGGTCAAGATGAGATCGCCCAGTCCGCTAAGCCCCGCCAACGTCTCGCGGCGCCCGCCCATCGCGTAGGCCAACCGCGAAATTTCCGCCAGCCCCCTGGTCATCAATGCCGCCAGCGCGTTCGAGCCCAGGCCCAGACCCTCGACGACACCGGCCGCAATCGCAATGACGTTCTTCATGGCGCCGCCCACCTCAACCCCAACGACATCGTCGCTCGCGTAGAGCCGGAGATAGGCTGACCGGAAGTCCTCTTGGACCCGAACGGTGACATCAGGCGACGAGCTGGCGACGAGCACCGCGGTGGGCGCCCCGCGCGCCAACTCTGCCGCGAAACTGGGTCCCGACAACACTGCCGTCGAACGCGACGGTCCCGCCTCCTGCTGGATGACCTCTGACATCCGGTTCAAAGTCCCGCCCTCGAACCCCTTCGTCGCGCTGACGATGGTGACGTCCGGCCGCATCAACGGTGCGGCGCGGCGCATCACCTCGCGGGTGCCATGCGACGGCACGGCCGACACGACACAGTCTGCGGTGGCCAGCGCGTCTTCGAGGGACGTCGTTGGCATCAATGCCGGCGGGAACATCACATCCGCCAAATAGGCCTGGTTGCACCGCTCTTCCCGCAACGTGTCGACCAGCGCCGCGTTGCGGCCCCACAGACGCACGGGCGTTCCCAGACGGCCGACATGAATTGCGAGCGCGGTGCCCCAGCCTCCGGCCCCGAGCACGGTGACCTCCCTCATCCTCGTCATCTCCATTGTCGTGGCCTGGCCCGTCGATACACCCGCGGGAGGCCCCCCTCACCCACTCTCGACCTTACCGCCGGTACCCCGCAAGGACTCACACTCCACCACGCGGTATGCGGATCCACCCGGCGACAGTCGGCTCTCGTAGAGGCTCACGCGATCGACGCGCCACCGTGTGTTCGGTGCGACCTGGGCACGCACGAGCGACCGTAGCGCCGTCCCCGAGTCCGTGACCGTCCGATTGGCCCGACCTAGCGTCAAATGCGGCCGGAAAGGTCCGGACGGCGTCTCGAGGCCGCACCGACTCAATCGACCGGCCAGTTCCCCCCTGAGGGCGTGAAGCTGGTCCCGACCATCTCCCATGCCCAGCCAGATGACACGCGCTGGACCGGAAAAAGGAAACACGTCGACCCCCTCGAGGCTCGCCGTGAACGCGCCGACGCACCACGACTCCCGAAGCACCGACCGCAGGTCTTCGATCTGCGGAGCCGGAACATCACCCAGGAAACACACCGTGAAGTGCGGCTGCTCCTCGGCCACCCACCGCACGGACGGAGACGTCGGGTCGGCATCGACACGGCGCGCCAGGTCGCGCGCGCACTGCGATGATGCAGCCCGCGCGGCCGCGTCCAGATCAATCGCCACGAACAGTCGCATGCGTGTCCATCCGCGCCAACATGCGGCGGAGCAGATCCACGGCCGTGCGCGTCGCCATCTGCCTGACCATCGCGCGGTCACCGGGAAGCAGCAGGGTTCTGACGATCCGGCCACCGTCCGGCGCCACGACCGCGATGCACACGGTGCCCACCGGTTTCTCCGCAGTGCCCCCACCCGGTCCCGCGATCCCCGTGACGCCGACTCCGATCTCTACGTCCGCGGCACGACGCGCCCCCTCCGCCATGGCCAGCGCCACCGGCTCGCTGACCGCCCCGTGCTCCGCCAATAGTGCCGCGCCGACTCGGAGCACAGAGCGTTTTGTCTCGTTCGAGTACGCGACGAACCCCGCCACGACGTAACGCGAGCTACCGGGCGTATCGACAAGCGCGGCCGAGACGAGCCCCCCGGTACATGACTCCCCGACCGCCACACGATGGCCGTGGCGGCGCAGCGAGTCACCCACCACCTCGGACAGCGTACGGCCATCCGTGCTGACCACATGTTCACCGAGTACCGCCGCCAACTCCGCGGTCGCCCGGTCGAGGACGACCGAGGCCTCGGGCGCCGTGGCGACCCGAGTCGAGAGGTGCAACTCGACGGACCCCGGCGACGCCAGAATCGTAGTGTCGATCACCGGGTCGCCGTGTCGCCACGGCGCGTAGACCGGATGCGCCAACTCCTCGACGTGCGACTCCCCTCGCCCGGCGACCCGCACCACTCGACGATAGAGCCGCTCGTCTGACACGCGTGCCGCCAACCGGCCGCGCGCGAGCTCGGCGAACATCGGCTCGAGTTCGCGAGGTGGACCCGGCAGCAAGACGACAACTCGCCCGCCCGCTTGGAGCCACAGCCCGGGAGCCGTGCCGCGCGGATTCTCTAGCACGACCGCTCCGGCGGGGACGCACGCTTGCCGCCGATTGTTCTCCGGCATCGTCCATCCGCGCGCCTCGAACCGCTCGCGGAGCTGCTGGAGGATGTCAGAGTCCTCGTGGAGCGAGCGACCGAGCACCTCGGCCACCGTCTCTCGCGTCAGATCGTCGTCGGTCGGACCCAGTCCCCCACAGACCACGAGCAAATCCACACGTGCGAGCGCCTCGCCGATGGCGCCGGCGAGGTCGGTCGGCGAGTCACCCACAATCGACTTCCGCCGAACCACGACCCCGATTTCGTTCAGTCTCGCGGTCACAAACAGTGAATTTGTGTCGGTCCGAAAAGGCGTCAGGAGCTCGGAACCGACCGCGATAATCTCCGCGGTCCCAAGGCGAGGCAGGCTGTCCGGCGCCTCGACGTTCACACCAGAGCCCCGCTCCACAGCAGGAGCCGCAACGCGCCCTGGGCATAGAGGCCCGCCACCAGGTCATCGACCATGACCCCCCACCCACCGGGCAGTGCCTCGGCCTGTCTGGCGGGAAACGGCTTCACGATATCGAACACCCGAAACGCCACGAGCCCGATCATGACCCCGCCCACGCCCACCGGCACCGCCAGGAGCGTCAGCAACATGCCCGCCACTTCGTCGATGACAATGTGTCCAGGATCTCGGCGCTGATACGCTGACTCGGCCTCGGACGCCGCGACGACGCCCACCAGGGTCACCGCGACCAGCACCACGGCCTCGAGCCAGAGCGAGTGAGCCGATCGGACCGCCCAGAAGAGCGCCACCCCAGCCACTGACCCGACGGTCCCCGGGGCCCTCGGAACGAACCCGCAGGGACCAACGGTCGCGACGCCGACCAACACCCGCCGTACGATCTCGGTCATACGGCGCCTCGCGCCACCCATGCCATCGTCGAACGTTGAGTTGCGCCGGGCGAGCCGGCGACCGACCGGGTGCGGTCAGACATCGAGACAGGGCTGCCAAACTGAAACACAGGTACCACGACCGCTACACCACTACGACCCGCGTACCGGCGACACGGTCGTGCAACCCGCGCCGGTCCCGGACGACACACACCCAGACCAGACCGGCGCCAGCCGGCAACATGGACACCACCATCGTGGCCGCCCGAATCAGCGCCGCGGCGACCGTGACTGGATGCCCCGCGGCGTCGACCGCGCGGATCCCGACAGCCATCTTCCCAAATGTCTGCCCCCCCGTGGAGGTGAGCACGACGACGTAGCCGACGTCCAGCAAGAGCAGGAACACTGCGAGGGGCGCCCTGGGCAACGCCCCGATCGAGTCGACATCAAGCCCGGCAAGCCGAAGCGTGAGTCCGACCACGACCGCGTCCAGCAGCAGGAGGAGTGCGGCATCGAACCCCCCCGCGATCAGCCGTGACGACAGGCTCGCCGCCTCCGCGAGCACATCGGTCGGCGTCCCCTCCGCCGAGGTGTCGAACGACAGCTGGCGCTCGGACTTCTGGCGGCCGGCCCGTAATCGCGGCGGCGGCGAAGCCGGCGGCGGACGTCGCACGGCCAGCGGCGGGCGAATCCTCCGTCCCTCCGGGGCGGCGGCCGCGGAGGGACTCGTAGCGTTGGGAAACAGTGGAAGACCGGAACTCGTCCCCAGCGCCTTGGGCGCGCGCCCCCCCGGCTCGCCCGCGGGCCGCCTCGGCCGACCGCCACGCGCTGGACGTGTCACCATCTGTTCTGCCTGTGCCTCGGGAAGACGCTTGCGCGCCACCGACCGCCCCACGGTTGACACCGTCCAATCGGTTCTGGACGTCAGGGTGTGGGTCTCCCAGTTGGAGCGGCGTCAGGCGAGCGGAGCGTCCCACGATCGGCCGCCGTCACCCCTTCCAGCAAGCGTCGCTGAAGCTGCCCACGCAACGCCTCGAGTCCCTGACCCACACCGGCGCCACGTCCGACGGTGGCCAGGACGCCGAGCGCCTCACTCAAGCGCCCCTCATCGGCCAATGCCTCTGCGCGCCTGAGCGCCAGCCCGGGAACCGACGGAACCGGCAGCGAATCCACCGACCAGAGAGACACGCTCGACGCCCCTCGGGGTCGGGCGCCAATCGGCCCGAGCTCACTCGAGGCCCAACCGCCAACGATATAGGCGCTGAGGGCCGCCGCGACGACCAATGGCCACGTCAGCAGCCAGAGGGCCGACCGTCGACGCGGGCGTCGTGGGGCGACTCGCTCGACATCGCGGCGGGGATGTCTGACGCGGCCACGAAGCCGCACCGCGTCACCCGGCGCGGTCGTGCTCACCGCACCGAGGTGCTCCACCCGATCCAGCGCGGCGAGCACTTCATCGTTCGCCCCGCCACGCTGAATGGCCTTCGTGAGCAGCGCCCGGGCCTCGACCGCCTCTCCTCGCTCGCAGGCGTCGACGCCGGCATGGAGCAAGGCTTCCGATTCGCGAAACCGCTCGGCCGTGGCCGCCCGGGCGCGTCGGATATGCGCCCTCGCCCCAGCATGGGTCCGATCCAGAAACAGGACTCGCGTCCAGACGTCCACGGCCCGGTCGAATTGTCCTTTGACGTAGTGGTCGAGCCCAGACAGCAGTAGCTGCTCGATCCTGGCGGCACGATCCGCGCCGCCCACCGTCGTGACGGGAACGTCGTTACGCTGGGCTGGGTCCGACATGAGGAAAGGCCGCCAGCAGCGGGCGAACCGTGGCCGATTATGGGCCACCGCACGGGGAGCGTCAACCGGGCGGTCCGATGACCCGTCACTCTGAAGGACCTTCCACCGGATGTCTGTGATATACGTCCCGGCGTGGCACTCATCGAAGCCGTGCCGAACGTCAGCGAGGGCCGCCGCGCGCCGGTCATTCGGGCGCTGGCGGCCGCCGTCGGTGGTCAACCGGGCGTGACCCTGCTCGACGTGTCGTCTGATGCCGCGCACAACCGAACCGTCTTCACGCTGGTCGGTCCCCCCAACGAATTGCACTCGGCGTTGCTCTCGTTGTACGCGGTCGCCATCGAGGCGATCGACCTCCGGAGTCACACCGGCGAACATCCGCGTATCGGAGCGGTGGACGTGGTGCCGCTGGTTCCCTTGGCCGTGGCGGACATGGGGGTGTGTGTCAGCACGGCGACGGCACTCGCGGAGGCGGTGGCAGCACGGTTCGACATTCCGGTGTATCTGTATGGTCGGGCCGCTCGGGTGCCGGAACGGGAGCGGCTCGAGTTGGTCCGTCGAGGCGAATTCGAAGGGCTTGCGTCAAAGATGAGCGGGCCCTCGTGGTGCCCCGATTTCGGACCGGCCCGGCCGCATCCATCGGCCGGCGCGTCCGCCATTGGGGCGCGCAAGATCTTGATTGCGTTCAACGTCAACCTGCGCACCGGCGACCTCGACATCGCCCGGCAGATCGCTCGCCTCATCCGCGCCTCCAGCGGCGGTCTTCCGGCCGTGAAGGCAATCGGCGTGCGCACCGGGGATCCAGAAATCGTCCAGGTGTCGATCAACCTCGTGGACCACGAGACCACGGCGCTCCACACAGTGTTCGCCGCCGTGGAGGACGAGGCACGACGCCGTGGGGTCGTTGTGGAGGGCAGCGAAATCGTCGGGCTGGCACCGGCGGTGGCGCTCCTCGCGACGGCCGCCCAGTGCCTGGGGTTGCGTGACGTTACGATGGATCGGGTCTTGGAGCGCCGGCTCCCTCGTTGAGCGACGAACGACGCGTCCCGCCGGGTCGGGATGGCCGGATACCGAACGCACGCATCTTCCGATAGAGATTGCTACGTTCCAGACCAAGCGTATCGGCGGCGCGACTGATGTTGCCGTGCTCCACCGCCAGCGCGCTGACAATGTAGTCACGCTCGAATCGGTCCCGCGCCTCGTGCAGTCGCACGGGTGCCGACGTGTGACCGGACGGTCCAGGCGATGCCGGAACCGCGGTCTCAAGAAAAGACAGATCCTGGACCGTGATCACCGGCCCAGGGACCATGATGACAACTCGTTCGATGACATTCCGTAGCTCTCGGACGTTACCCGGCCAGTCGTACTGACGGAGCACTGCCAACCCGTCCGGTTCCATGCGCTTCACTTCGTGCCCATACTCGCCGGCGTACACGCTGAGGAAGTGTTCGCTGAGGCGACCCACATCCTCCCGGCGGTCTCGCAACGGGGGCACGACGATCGGCACGACATTCAGTCGGTAGAACAGGTCATCGCGGAATCGGCCGGCCTGGATCTCCTCCGGTAGGCTCTTGTTCGTGGCCGCAATGACACGCACGTCGACCCCTACCCCCTCCCGACCGCCGACCGGCTCGACCACCTGTTCCTGAAGCACCCGCAGCACCTTGGCCTGGGTCTTCAGACTCATGTCGGCGATCTCGTCGAGGAAGATGGTGCCTTCGTCGGCCATCTCAAATTTGCCCCGACGGTCGTGTACCGCCCCGGTAAA
>CAUZAY010000064.1:0-16231 GCA_963577695.1 Vicinamibacteria bacterium
TCTGTGGCGGTGGGTTCGGGAGTAAGGCCGCGGGGTCCACATGCATGCGGTTTCCGATCGTCATGTCGAAGAAGATCGGCAAGCCGGTCATGATGCGGGTCAGCCGTCGGGAAGAGAACTTCATCGGCCGGGCGCGGCCGGCGGTGCAAGCCCGCGCGAAGATCGGCTTCAGGAGCGATGGGCGCATCCTGGCCATGGATCTCTTCACCATTGGCGACGGCGGACCGTATGGGCGTAGCGGTGACCACATGTCGGTGGCCAACATCGCCTCGCTCGCGTATCAGCCAGAGAGTATCCGGGTGCGGGGCATCGGGGTGTACACGAATACGCCACCCCGGGCCGCCCAGCGAGCCCCGGGGGGCGAGCAGGCCGTCACCATGCTGGCGCCGTTGCTCGACCGGGCGGCGCGACAGCTGGGCATCGACCGTACCGAGATCATCCGAATCAACGCGCCGTCCGGACAGGCGACGTTCGGCCCACCTGGGCGTGACGGGCAGCAGGGGCACGCCTCGAGCGCGTTCGTCCGCGAGGCCCTCGACAAGGGGATGGCCGAATTCAACTGGTCGGAACGGCTCGCTCGGAGCGGTCAGCGCAACGGGAGCAAGGCGACCGGGATCGGGGTCGCGATGAGTACGTTCTCGGCCGGGAGCTCCGGGATGGACGGGCTCCTGGTGATCCGGCCGGACGGACGGCTGCAGATCCAGACAGGTGTCGGCAATTTGGGGACGGAGTCGTTCTCCGACTGCTCCCGTGCCGCGGCCGAGGCGCTCGACATGCCGTGGGAGAAGGTGGAATTGGTCTGGGGCGCGACTGACCGGAACCTGCCGTGGAGCGCGATGTCGGTCGGGAGCCAGACGACCCATGCGCACACGCGGGCCAACTGGGCCGCCGGGCTCGACGCGAAACGCAAGCTGCAGGAGCTGGCCGCGCTCGACCTGGGCGGGACGCCGGACGACTACGACGTGGCGGGCGAACGCGTGTTCAAGCGGGGTACGCCCTCACAGGGGTTGAGCTTTGCGCAAGCAGCTGAGCGGGCCATCGCCCGCGGCGGTCGCTTCGACGGCCACGAGCTGCCGGAAGACATCAATGGGATGACCACCACCTCGGCCACAAACCTGGCCGGCCGTGGCCTGATGGGTGTCGCCAAGGACACGTTCGCGACCGGTGGTCGTGTCATGGGGTTCGTGGTCGGGTTCGCGGAAGTCGAAGTGGACGTCGAGACCGGCGCGATCCAGATGGTCGACTATGTCGGCAGCGCCGACTGCGGCACCCTGGTCCACCCCCGGCTGCTCGGGAGCCAGATCCATTCCGGCGGGATTCAGGGTTTTGGCATCGCGCTGAGCCAGAAGTGGGTCTTCGACCGACGGTGGGGGCTGTCGGTGGCGAAGCGGTTCTACAACAACCGCCCGCCCGGCATCCTCGATGTCCCCCACGAGCGTCCGATGGGATGGACCGCGGCCGAAGAACCCGACCCGTTCAATCCCCTGGGCGCCAAGGGAATCGGCGAGCCGGCGATCGGTGCCGGCGCCGCGTCCGTGTTGTGCGCCATCGCCGATGCGCTGGGCGGTGAAGGCTACTTCTACCGCTCGCCGGTCAGCGCTGACATGGTGTTGACGAAATTAGAGCAGATCTATCTGCCACACGATCGACTCATGAATCACGTGTAGACCCGCGTCAACGACCGGACGTCCGAGCGCGACGTCGCGCTCGCGGGCCAGACTGCGTGCGCGTGTTCTTGTCCACACGTAGCTTCCACGCCTTGCGCAGCGCGCCCGTGAGGGTGTCTTCGTCCGCGGTCGCCAGCCGGATATGGGTCATGCCCATCCGTCCCCACCCGCCCGCGATGGGGAGGAACAGCTCTGGCGCCTCCTCCACGAATAGTGCCTGCACCTCGGGCGTCAACACGAGATTGCCGTAGCCCTGGGCCTGCGAGGCGAGGGTCGCGAAAATCCGGCCTCCCACACGAAAGTCGGCCGCGTCCATGTGCGCGCGCTCTTCGGCGCCCTCGATGGTGAGCGCGATACGGCGAAAATCGTCGGCGGTCGTCATCAGCACCTCCCTGACCGAGGCCCATCCTACTGCTGGCCGGCAACGTGGGCAATGGCAGGGTCCTGTGTAGATTTACCTGAGACAGGACACTAGAATGACCCGACAGGTAACGACCGAATGGAAATCAGACATACCGTTGGTTTCGCCGCGCCGATGCTGCTCTGTCTGCTTGGGGTGAGCTACGCGCAAGAGGAACCGCCGCTTGGCGTGCCGGTGCCGCCGTTGGGCGCGGGCCCGTGGGTAATCGATACCGCCGAACAGCACAAGGTCCGGGTCAGCGTCGTAACGGCCGGGCTCTCACATCCGTGGTCCCTCACCTTCCTCCCCAACGGAGACATTCTGGTCACCGAGCGTCCCGGTCGCCTGCGCCGCATTCGCGGGGGCACACTGGACCCGGTGCCAATCGCCGGCGTGCCGGAGGTCAGGACCGACGGCAATGGCGGGCTCATGGACGTCGCCATCCACCCGCGGTTTACCGACAACGGGTTGGTTTACCTGACCTATACCAAGCCGGTCGGCAACGGTATGGGCGCACCGACGCTGGCGCGTGGCCGGCTCGAGGCGGGCGCGCTCGCCGACGTCCATGACCTGCTCGTGACCGACGCCTACGAGGGCAACTCCGGTCTCAACGGGCGCGTCGTGTTCGGGCGTGACGGCAAGGTGTATATGTCGACAGGCGGCCGCGTGGCCCAGGTCGCGCAAGATCCGCTGAGCCTACGCGGCAAGATTCTGCGTCTCAACGATGATGGCTCCGTGCCGGCGGACAACCCGTTTGCGGACCGTCCCGGTTATCGTCCGGAGATCTACACGCTTGGGCATCGCAACACCCTGGGACTCATCCTGCACCCCGAGTCTGGCGAGATCTGGAACCACGAGAATGGTCCGAATGGCGGCGACGAGATCAACGTCATCCGGCCTGGACTCAACTACGGCTGGCCGCTCGTCAGCTTCGGACGCCTCTATCCTGGCTCGCGGGTCTCTGAACATCCAACGCGCGAGGGGATCGAGTCGCCGCTGGTCGTATGGCTCCCGGCCATTGCGGTCGCGGGCATGGCCATCTACACCGGCGACCAGTTCCCCGCGTGGAGAAGCAACGTGTTCGTCGGGTCGTTGCGCGAGGGCGGGATCCCGGGCACAGGCCACCTCCAACGAGTGGTGTTCAACGCCGATACCGAGGAACTGCGGCGCGAATCGCTGCTGACCGAGCTCCACCAACGTATCCGGGATGTGCGCCAAGGCCCGGACGGGCTCCTGTACCTGCTCACTGACGAGGACGACGGCGCACTCTTGCGTCTCGAGCCCGCGCCGTGAGACGGCCGCACCGCCTGCGGTTCGTCCGAACCTTGCGCGCGCTCGTCCTTGGTGGCTTGATCGTGCCCGTCGCCTGCACCACGCCCGTGCCAGGCACTGACGAGCCGGTCAGCCCGCCCTCGGACGTTGACGTGGGTCTGACGGCGCGCATCCACATCAATACACAGACCACTGACTTCGCGCGCGCACGCGGGTTCTATCGCATGCTCGGTTTCACCGCGGGGTGGGCGGGTTTCCGAAGACCAACACCCATCTGATGGCCCGCTTGCTGGGGATGTATGACCTGTGCACGTACGAGCTGCAGGACATCGAGGTGATCGCCATTCCCGAGAGCTGGGGGCCATCCAGCATCGACCTCATTCAGTTCGCGGTCCCGTTCAACGCCGCACGCCCGTACGCCTCGCCCACCCATCTCGGGATGGCGTATGCGGCCTTGCTCACGACCGATCTAGCCACGGACGTTGCGCACCTGGCGACGCAGGGCGTGGAGTTCTTGTCCGAGCCCTACGGCGTGCCTGGCGATCGGTTTGTGTTCTTCACGGATCCCGACGGCGTGCTCTACAAGCTGGTCGAGAGTGCACCGCCCCATGGCGATCCGAGCGCCGACATGCACATCACGGCGATGCCGTATGTCGCGGTGAACGTCAGCGACTTCGACCGGTCACTCGCGTTCTACGAGATGCTCGGCTATACCGACGTGCGGCCGTTGGCCACGACCGGCACGCTCGCCGAAGCCCGTGCCTACGGTCTGGACGAACCGTTCACACTGCGTGGGGCCGACATTGCACTTGCTGGCGGCGACCATCACCGCTTGCGTCTGGTGCAGTGGGTCGACCCCTACGACGACGAGCCGCCGTATCCGCCGCCGATCAACCATGTGGGTATCGACCGCATGGCGCTGGCTGTGGGCGATCTGGATCACGCGGTGGGCGTGCTGCAAACACTCGGTGCGGAATTCCTTTCGGAGATTGCCCCCTGCTGCTCGGGCACCGGGGAGGATACGACCGGCATCATCAACCTGATGGACCCTGATGGGATCTACCTCGAATTGGTGGGGCCGATCCGGCGCCGCGGCCCAGTCGCGCCACCCGAGTGGTGCGAGGCGGGGTAAGGACCTGGCCGTATGCCGCTCGTCGCCAACACCGAAGCGACGCAATCTATTGAAGGTCGCGACGGCTGAACAGGCGGGGCAAACTCGGATCCGCGTATGTGTCGGCGACCTCGCGCACACGTGTCACGAGATGACGGCGTGTCTCGCGCAGATCCTCGACTTCGAGTGAGAACCGACTCAAGCGCAGGTTCGTCAGCGTGGCCAGGGTCATGTTCGTCTGGACTTCGACCAGCTTGATCGAGGCCAGAAAGCTCAGCGGCAGGAGGGCGCCGATGCCCACGCCCCACCACCACCCGACGCTCAGTCCGATGAGGGTCCCGGCCGCGGCATAGGCGAGCGGCAACAACAACACCGACGTGATGACCTTGAGCGTCGCCACGTCGTCTCGATCGTCGCTCAGTCGCTCGCTCGCGGTCATCGCGATCCAGGCGACCGGCAGATGCAGGAGCGCGCCGGGAATGGCCAGCGGCAGGAGGGCGACCAGCGCCCCGCACCGCCACAAGACGCCCTTCCAGGCGTCGACGACCCCGATCGGCTGACGCAGATGGTGGTCCTTCAGACCGGTGAGGTCGAGTCGCGACTGGTAGTTCTGCACGTCGTTACGAAGCCGCTGCACCGTCGGGTCGTCGGCCGCGGCGAGATAGCGCTCGACGAACCGGCGGCTAAGTTCGACATAGGTCCCGGGCGTGAGGCGTACCGAGGTCGGCTTGTACAAGCGCCGGGCGGCGTGGATGAAGCGCAGGGTCTCCCAATCTGGCGCGTTCAGGGTGACCTTTTCAAGGGCATCCGCGATGTGCGTCGTGAGCCGACGCACCGTGTCGCCCTCGGCCTCGGCATATGCCGTCAGCCACTCGTCGTCGATCACGATCGGCTCGCTGAAGTGCAGGAGCGCCTGGCTCCGAAAGCGATGGCGATGCATGTAGGTGAGCCCGCACGGCACGATGGTCACACACACCCGGCGCCGGGCCCCGACCGCCAAGGCAATCCGGGCCGTCCCGGTCTTCAAGCGCGTCAATTGGCTGCCGGCGTGACTGATGCCCTCGGGAAAGGTCCCGATCGAATTGCCCGCTTCGAGCACCTCGAAGAGCCGAGCAAAGGCCACGTCGTTGTTCGCCGCGTCACCGTGCTCCTCGCGTGGGTACACCGGCACGGCCCCGAACGCGTCGAGAAACAACGCCATCAGTCGATACCGCCAGAGCTTGGCGTTGCCCATGAAGTGGACCGGCCGCCGGCCGCACATCGAGGCCACGACAAACCCGTCCAGCAGGGCGTTCGGATGGTTCCCGGCGAAGATGACGGGGCCGTTGGCCGGCACGTGGTCGAGTCCCACCACCTCCACGCGCCGAAAGAACGTGGTCACCACCAGGTGGATGAACCACGCGAGTACCCGATAGGTTGGCCCGGTCGTGCGCATCACTGCGGACACTATCATCCCGAGCACGCCCCCCTGCCGGCCGCCCAACCGTTGCGGCTGCGCACCATGCCGCTTGAGCCGGGCGAAACCCTGTATATGATCGGATGGCACTATGATGCCACCCACAGAACGCGTCGCCACATCGTCCGTCGGGCTGGGCATGCTAGCCATGACCGCGCTGTACGCGCCGGTGCTTCAGGCTCAGAATGTGGCCCCGGTCAACCGAGTCATCGAGCGCCTGCAAGAGGACGCACCCGCCATCGGCACGTTCAGCCGTCGCCCGGCCGACGGGCTCGACTTCACCGTCATCGACGCCCAGTACGGCGAGTTCGACGTCGCGGCCATCCGGCAGGTGCTTGCCGCCATGCGAGCGGACGACGAGCCTCCAGGGGTGGCGCCGATTGTGCGTATTCCGCGAGAGGCGAGAGACGCACCACGGGCCATCGTTACTCAGCTCCTCGACCTGGGCGTGTTCGGGGTGATGTTTCCGGACATCGAGACGCCGGCCCAGGCGATGACGGCTGTCAGGGCGATGCGACTCACGCCGGCCGCCGGCGCCGAGAACGCGGCACCGGCGGGGCAGCGGGAGACCAGCCCGGGGTTCGGCTCCGCACCAGGGTATTGGGGACTCAGTGCGGACGAGTACCGCGCCGTCGCCGATGTATGGCCGCTCGAACCGGCCGGCAAGCTCATCGCGATGCTACAGATTGAGTCGATGACGGGGATCGAGCGCCTCGACGAAATTCTCGACGTGCCAGGCATCGGTGTCATTTTTCTGGGGCCCACTGATCTCGCCGCCTCGGTCGGCGCCGACGGTCCCGACGCTCCACAAGTTGAGGCGCTTGTGCAGCGAGTCCTCGCAGCCTGCCGTGCGCGCGACGTTGCGTGCGGGTATCCCATCGTGGCGCGCACCCGCGACGACGCCGACCGCGAGACCGCCAGACGCGTGCGCGAGGGGTTTACGGTGCTGGCCGTGATGACGACCGCCCGATAGTCTCCCGTCACCCAACGAAACCGAATGTACGCTTGAGCACGTGTCACACGGGCAGCAATGAACGGGAAAATGGTGCCGATGAGGACCCCTGACGCCCGACCGCGAGGGCTGATCCAGCGGGCCAGAGGATGCCTGGTGTCGTTGGCCGTGGTCCTCGCCGCCACGGCCGTGGTCGGATCCGTCGCCTATCAACTTCGTGCGCCGCTGCTGACCTGGGTCGGAGGGTGGCTTTACCACGCCGACCCCCTTGAGCCCGCCGACGCGATCGTAGTGCTGTCTGGGGACGTGGGCCGCGACCTCGAAGCGGCCGACCTGTTCGCCGAGGGATTCGGCCGAACGATTCTCTTGACCCGCACGCCCGAGCGCCGCGTGCTGGCGGCTCTGCGGTCACGCGGCGTGGAGATCCTCTCGGATATCGAGACCCGGCTGAACTACCTGGAGGCGCTGGGGGTCGCCCGCGCGGATCTGACGGTGCTGCAACGGGTTGTCGACTCAACCCAGGCGGAGGCGGCGCTGGTGGCCGAATGGGCCGAGTCGCGCGAGATCGAACGGGTGATTGTGGTCACCAGCGCGTTTCACACGTCGCGAACACGTTACGTGTTCAACCAGGTCTTCCGCGACCTGGACACACAGATTCTGATTCATCCAAGCGGCGAATCGTCGTTTGCTCCGGCCACGTGGTGGCACACTCGGGCCGACCTCAGAAACGGCCTCTTCGAACTACAGAAATACGCGTACTATCGACTTACGTATCTGCTGGGTCGGTCGCCGTGACGGGTGCCAGCCGGTGCCGAGCCACGGCCAAGGCCGCGTCGGCTTTGGCGGGGTCGACGCGGCCCTGAAACCGCGCCCCCTCCTCCATACTCAAATGCGGCGCGGCGAGCCGCCCGGTCACGACGGCGGTCGCCCGTAGCTCAATCAGCGCGCTCGCTGTCAGGCTGCCGTCGACCCGGCCCAGCACCGTGATCGTTCTCGCGCACACCTCTCCGCGAACGCGGGCCGAGCCACTGATGGCCACGCCGTGATCGGGCACCACAATCGCGCCCTCGATCTCGCCCTCGACAATCAGGTGCTCGACGGCCGTGACATGTCCCTTGACGACCAGCCCCGGCCCCACCGCGGTGACGATGTGGGGAACAGACAGCGCGACGCCGTCCTGGCGGGGCGCGGACGATTTCACGGTCAGCGTGGGGTAGCGGTCAGTAGCGACCATAGGTAGCGAAACAGCAGGTCTTCGTGCTCAGTCTACCCGAAGAGCGAATCGGTCGCGTTCAGCCTCGTCTGCGCTTCTGAGTATTGGGCGGCATGACCGGGTCGTCCCACGAGTGTTTGAGCCATTGGTAGACCAACAGCGCCACCCAGGCACTGTTCGCCCCAAAGGGCGCCACCTTCATGAACGCATCGAACGCTTCCTCCGGCGACCAGGTCGGGAGACGGTCGCACCAGAGTCGCATCAGGGCGGGCACCTTCTGCGCGGGCGCCCGGGGGACGTCGTACTCCCGCCACCCCAGACCGCCCGTCCCTCCGACCAGGCATCCCAACACCAGGAGCGTGCACGGGTCCGGACGCTCGATGGACCACCCGATCATGGTGAGAAACCGGATCCCCTGCCGAAGACCGCGTATGATCCCGGCATTGTGGGCCATCTGCGGATCGAGCCCGTCTCGGCGTAGGGCGGTGGCGATAAAGGTGTCGGTATCCATGAGGCGAATAAAAAGCGAATCATAGATCGCCGGTCCCCCTCGACGCAAGGGCACAGCACGGCGGATATACTCGCCGCATGTGTGGACGGGCCTACGAGACGTACACCGAGGCGGAACTGGCCGCGCTGGATGAACACGGCGAGCCGCCGGACATCGACTGGCTGACCCCCAACTACAACATGGCGCCCACCGAGACGTCGCCGGTGGTCCTCGTGCGTGATGACCGGCGGGCGTTCGCGCCATTCCGATGGGGTCTCATACCCGCCTGGGCGCACAGCGTCGAGGCGGCCGCGAAGTATTCCCTCATCAACGCGCGCGGCGAAGAGATCGCCGAGAAACGGAGCTACGCCGAGTCGTTTCAGCACCAGCGCTGTATCGTCCCGCTGTCGGGGTTCTATGAATGGAAGCGGGAAGGAAAGTCCAAACGCCCCTACGCGATTCACCTGCGCGACCAGCCGATCATGGCCGTCGCGGGGGTCTGGGCACGCTGGCAGCCGACGGCCCAGGTCCAGCCGGTCTACTCGTTCTCCATTGTCACGACGGCGGCCAACGACTTCATGGCCGAGATCCACGACCGCATGCCGGTGATTCTTGACTACCGGGACCTCGACCACTGGCTCGACCCCGACGTGCACGAACCCCAACGCGTGCAGCCATTGGTTCGTCCATGCCCGCCCGACTGGCTCACCGCCTACGAGGTGTCACCGGCGGTGAATTCGGTGCGAAACAAGGCGCCCGATGTCCTGCAACCGCTCACCAGCCGAGACGACTACTGGCCGACGTTCGATTTCTGAGCGCCCCAGTCGGGCGATGTGAGGCCGTTCCCACGTCGCGCATCACGAGAGCGTGAACGCGGTCGTGGCCGGCGGCATTGACTTGGAATGACTGAACCGGAAGGGAGAAGGCAGGCGTGAACGAACAGGTCGTGTCCAACGCCGCAGCGCTCTGCGTGCTCCGTGATGCCGTCGAAATGGTCCCGCTGCTGACCGGACACTATCTTCGGATCGGCTTCGGCCGTGTGTCCTTTGTTGACGACGGATGGACGGATGGGACGTTCGAAACCCTCGAACGTATCGCCGCCAAGACGATACGGGTCTCCGTCACTCGGGTGATCAACGATCGATTCCGGCAATCTTCGCTAGCCAGCACCGCGGCCAACGCCCTCATCGACGAAGGATATACGTTCGTTCTGCCGTTCGATTCCGATGAGTTCTGGCATCTGTCCAGTTCCGATATAGAGGAACTGGCCCAACACGACGCGCCCGCTCAATTCGTAGGTAAGCTCATTGATTTTGTCCAGTCCCGTCATATCTCGGTGCCACGACGTTTCAGCCTGCTTTCCGCTCGGTACCGGGTTGGTGAAGGCACAAAATCGAACATGAGCAAGGTACTGAAGTTCGAAACGCCATGGATCCTCAACGCCGGCAAGAAGATCTGTTTCTGGTCCCGGGATCACGTCGTCCTCGGGTATCACAAGCTGAAGGGGAACGTCGGCGACCGCCTCGAACGCGGCTTCCAGATATTCCACCTCCCGTTGCGTAGCAAATACGAACTGACAAAGCGCGGCCTGAACTACGCGGTCCGGATCGACCCGGGTCGGCGACCGCGTCAGAGCTGGCAGTCACGATTCCACCGTGGGGTCGTGTTGTCGGGCCGCACCGACGATGTCTGGGCCGCCAACAGCTCGGATCGCGCGGGTCGCCTCCCAGCCTATGGTCGGCCGATTCCGCTGGTTCGCGACACGCGGCTCTGCCGCGTCTTTCTAATGGCCGCGACCTACATGCGTCTGAAGTTCTGGCACCCCGCCCTGTAAGAATCGGTGTTACTGGTGGCCACTGTTGCATCGACCGGTCCAATCTACCCCAGGTGTGCGGGAAGCACCCAGATCACGTCATGCGGAAGTTTGGGCTGAACGTCAGTAGGCTGGGTCACGGCGTGATGGTGATACCAGCAGCAGTCCGCCAGAAGTTCGGGGCGTTGTCAATGTGGATGAAACGAACATCGGCCCGAAACGCGAGCGGGCCCGTGACGTGCACCCAGACGCCGCCGCCGATGCCGACCGCTAGCTCAACGTCGGTCTCCGCACCACTGCTGGAGAGTCTGGCGAGGGACCCGCCGAGCAATCCGTAGGGTGTCAGGCGACCCGCGGTGAACGGGTAGTCTGCCGGTCCCGAGCAATAGCTCGATGTCGCCGAACTGGCGCACCTCCGGGGTCAGCGCTACCTCAGCCTCTAGCGAGACGCCGTGGCCCACACCGAGGCCCACGGCACCGTCGTAATTCGGCTTCCGCTCGCCCGGCGCCAGGTCGCCGCCGAACAGACTGCCCGCGAGGACTGAGACAGTCCAGCACTCTCACCTGGCTGCGCTTCGGCGCCTGTCTCGGTCCCCACCAGACAGGCGACCAAAACAGGACAAGCAGGCCACCGATGCGCACAGATGGCACGACGGAGCCGGCGCTGATCGCTTCCATCGGTTCTGATTCTGAACGGATGTGACGCTATGTGGACTGAAAGAGTCGATGCGCGCCCTCAACGAGGCTCGCGGTTGCAATAACGTTGCAAGAACACCCGACAGCGACCAACGGCGCACGGGCCTTGAAGTCGCGAACAATGACGACAAGCCATTGCCACACTACGACTTAAGTGTGGAGCGGGAGACGGGGATCGAACCCGCGACCAACGGCTTGGGAAGCCGTGACTCTACCACTGAGCTACTCCCGCGTGGTGTGACGCTGACCCGCAAGTCTATCGTACGATTCGTGTCCCGCGATTCAGGCGCTGGCCACGTCGTCTCCGGGGAGCGGGCATCTGAGACTCATATCAAGAGCGTGGAGGGAGAATACGAACGAGGCGGGTAGGAGCCGGCGTGTCGCCGGGCGCTGTGTTATCAGTCCGGCGTGTAACGCCACGCGAGCAGTCCGGTCGCCAGTGAGAGGTTGATGTCTGCGATGAGCAGCCCCGGTGTGCCGTACGGGTGGTAACTGAGCAGTGTCCCATCGGGCCGCACGACGGCCGAGGTCGTCGGCGACCCCACGCTCGCGCAGTTCACCGTCGCGAAAAAACAGGTGTTCTCAGCCGCACGACACAGCGCTGCGTTCTCGTGGAAGGAGTTCGCCGGATCGCCGAACGTCAAGGGCCGATACGCGCCTGGCTCAGCCGCGTGGAAATGAGGATGGAAGACAATCTGTGCCCCGCGCTGGGCGGCCCAACGTACCGTTTCGGGGTAGCGCCAGTCCTCGTGGCAGATGGCCACCCCGAACGTGAGCGGGCCGGTGCTAAACAGGTGTCGCCCCGCGCCAGCCGTATAAGTCCCCTCCTCGGAGGGGTCGAGTTGGACTTTGTCTTGAAAGCCCGCGATCGTTCCGCCTCGGTTGACAACCAGGGCCGAGATCAGCAGCGCCCCTTCGACGACGCGTTCGGTGCCGAGAACGACCGCCAGACCCGCCTTCGCCGCGGCCGCGGCGATGACTGACCACGCGCGTTCCAGAAACGCCGGGTCCGGGGCGGCGACCCGCATTCCCACGCTTCGGTACCCGGGAACGAAGCACTCGGAAAGCAAATGATGTCGGCGCGTTCGAGCGACGCTTGAGCGATCGCGTCTTCGGCCAGCGTGACAGACTCTTCACGATCGGCCGGCGCCTGGATGTTCGCAAGTGCGATTCGCATCATGTTCGGGAAGACCTTGATGGCGATCGTGGGGACGCACATACGGACAACTGGTCGGGCCTGAGTCCAGGTATCCTGTGGTCATGGACACCTCCCAGCTACGAGAGACCCTCGCCGGCCAACTTCGTCATAGCCAGGCTCAGGCTGGGCTGGCCGCGGCCCTCGAAGGCCTGCCAGCGGAACTCGCGGGCCAACGCGTCGCGGGCCACTGTCATACGGCGTGGCAGCAGGTCGAACACATGCGGTTGGCGGCGGAGGACCTCATCGCCTACTGCCAGAATCCCAACTATGAAGCACCGAACTGGCCCGACGGCTACTGGCCAAAGACTCTGGAGCCACCCTCGGCCGAGGTGTGGTCAACGAGCAACCGCCACCTGCTCGAGGCCACCGAGCAGATGGCCGCATTGGTCGAGGATCCCGACCTCGATCTCTATGCGCAAGTCCCCGCCGCCGAGCAGGAAAGCCATCACACGCTGCGCGCAGCACTCATCTTGCTCGACCACAACGGCTATCACGCCGCACAGGTCATTGCGCTGCGTCAGGCCCTGGGCATCTGGCCCGCGAGATAGGTTCCAAGGGCCGCCCTGACGCCCTGATCAGGTCTAGAATCTCGTCTCGTCGCGACTCCATCTCTGCCTGAGTCGATCCCTCGAGGTTGAGGCGGAGCAACGGTTCCGTGTTCGAGGGCCGGACATTGAAGTGCCAGGTCGGGTACTCCACCGACACCCCGTCCATCGTGTACACCGTCCCGTCGGCGTAGCGGGCGGCAATCCTGGCCAGCTTGTCCGGGACAGCACGTTGGTCCTCCAGCGCCGTGTTGATCTCACCCGAGATGAAATAGCGCGCACGCAACGGCGCCAACAGTTCGCTGAGCGATTCGCCCCGCACCGACATCAATTCGAGAAGCAGGAGCGCCGGAATGAAGCCGTTGTCGGCGTAGAAGTAGTCGCGGAAATAGTAGTGGCCGGTGACCTCGCCGCCGAACACGGCGTTCTCGTCACGCATACGCTTCTTGAAGAAGGCGTGACCGACCCGATTCATCAGCGCTTCCCCACCGTGCGCACTCACCGTGTCCTTGACGGCCCAACTGGCCCGCACGTCGTACAGGATTTTCGCGCCAGGCGTCTTCCGCAGGAACGCCTCGGCCAGGAGCGCCGTGATGAAATCGCCCGAGATGAACTCGCCGCCGCCGTCGATGAAGAAGCAGCGGTCGGCATCACCGTCCCAGGCGATACCGGCATCGGCGGACTCGGCCCGCACGGCGTCAACGATGTCCCGTCGGTTCTCCTCGATCAGGGGGTTCGCTTCGTGGGTAGGGAAGGACCCGTCCACCGTGAAACACAGTCGTGTCGTCCGGCATGGCAGACGGTCGAAGAGCGCCGGTGCGACCTGGCCGGCCATCCCGCACCCGGCATCGAGTACCAGCGAGAATGGCTTGATCGCTCCGAGGTCGATGAACGTCAACACATGCTCGATGTAGTCCTCGAACACGTCCGCTTCCGTGTAGCGACCGCGCGCGGCGGCCGGTGCCGGAATCGCGCCCGTCAGCAACATGTCCCGAATGTCTGAGATGCCGGCGTCGCCACTGAGTGGGAGCGCCTGGCGCCCGACGAGCTTGATGCCGTTGTATTGGCCGGGATTGTGCGATGCGGTGATTTGGGCCCCACCATCGTGGCCGTCGCGGGCCACCGCGAAATACATCTGGTCGGTGCCGTTGAGACCGATGTCGACGACATCCGCGCCCTGAGTCAGCGCGCCCTCGATGAACGCGGTGGTGAGGGTGGGCGACGAGAGCCGCATGTCGCGACTGACGGCGATGCGACGGGCCCCGGTGTAGGCGACGAACGCGCGTCCGAGCTGTTCGGCGAGCGTTTCGTTCACTTCCTCCGGGTAGAGACCACGCACATCGTAGGCCTTGAAGACGCTGGGATCGAATGACATCGGCTTATCGTGTTCCGGGCACTCGGCTGTGAGCGGCGATCGTGGAGTCGCTTCCCAAAATGACGCCGGGCCCGATCTCCGCATGGTGGTCAAGCCGACAGCGCTCGCCCAAGACCGCGTCGCGTACGACGCACTCGGCATCGACGAACGTGTCGCGCCACAAAATGGTCTGTTCAATGACCGCGCCGGCACCAACGTGGCAGCCTGGACCGAGCACTGTCTCGGGGCCAATCCGCGCGGCGGGACCCACCACGCTGCCGGCCGCAAGAAAACACGGGCCATCGAACTCTGCGTCCGGCGCGACTTCGCACGGGCCCGCCTTGTGCACCGTCGCGACGTGATCGCTGGCGAACGGGCCGACGGGACATCGTCGCCTCATCAGGTCGCGATGGGCCTGCACGTAAGCGGCCGGCGTGCCGATGTCGAGCCAGTAGCCACGGTCGACATAGGTGACGAAGGTCTCAGACCGCTCCACCAGCGACGGGAAGTACTGGCGCTCGATGGACCAAGGGGTGTCATCGGGAATGCGGTCGAAGGTCTCCGGTTCCAGCAGATAGATGCCGGCGTTGATGGTGTTGCAGGTAATGTCATCCGGACCCGGCTTCTCGAGAAAGCGGCGCACGTTGCCCTGGCTGTCGGTTTCCACCACACCGTACGCCGAGGGATTCTCGACCGGGGTCAGTACGATCGTGGCCCGAGCGTGACGTTTGCGATGGGTGCGCACGACCGCCTGCAGGTCGATCGTCGTCAGGACGTCGCCGTTGAAGACCAGGATGGTCTCGTCGATCCCTCTCGACGCATATTTGATGGCCCCGCCAGTGCCCAGGGGCTCTGGTTCCACGACGTACCGAACCGGCAACCCGGCGTCGGCCCCGCGGCCGACCCGAGCTTCAATGCGGTCTGGCCGATAGTTGAGGCTCAGAATGACTTCGTCGATTTCCGGAACCTGACGCAGGAGATCGGTCTGGTAGTACAGAAATGGCCGATCGAAGATCGGCACGATCGGTTTCGGCGTGTCGAGTGTGAGCGGGCGAAGCCTGGTGCCGAACCCGCCCGCGAGAATCACCGCTTTCATGACCGCCGGATTGTAACAAATGCGCGCGGTGCTAGCCCGCCCGTGCGGTGTGGGCCGGTTGTTCCGGACCCATTGGGATTGTAGAATGGTGCCTCACGAATGAGTCGACCGAGCGGAGAAGGCCGGATGAACCTGCCGAACAGCCTCACCTTGGCTCGCATTTTTCTCATTCCCCTCCTCGTCGTCGTCCTCCTGACGAAATTCGACGGGAAGGAGTTGGTCGGCGCCGCCATTTTCGGCCTGGCGGCGTTGACAGACTGGCTGGACGGCTTCCTGGCGCGTCGCCGGAAGCAGGTCACGACGTTTGGCCAGTTGATGGATCCGCTGGCTGACAAGCTACTCATCACGGCGGCGCTGGTGTCGCTGGTGCAGATGGAGTTGGCGCCGGCGTGGATGGTCGCGGTGATCCTGGGACGGGAACTCGGGGTCACGGTGTTGCGCAGCGTGGCCTACTCGCGCGGCGTCACGATTCCCGCGTCACCACTCGGCAAAGTCAAGATGATGTCCCAGGTGGTGGCCATCCTCCTGCTCATCCTTGGGCGTGAGAACCTGCAGGGCTTCTTCGTGCTCGGCAATATCGCCCTGTGGGTCGTCGTCGTCGCCTCGCTGGTGTCGGCCGCAGACTACTATCGCCGCTTTGCGCAGGTCCGGTCGCGTGCCGACGTGAGTGATTTCGAGGCGGCTCGGGAGCGCGCGACCCGCAAGAAGGCCTCAGACGCAGACACTGGTGCCGATCAGGACGACTCTCGCATCGCCTCCCGCTACTAAGGTTTTCGGGCGGGGCATCCCATCTGGCGTTGTTGCTTCCTCGGTCACAGGCCGCCTGCCTGCTCCCTCGTCGCGCCTAGCCAACTGGGCGCCGCGCTCCGAAAACCGCTCCACGCGAGGCCCGGAAACCGCCCTGGATGTCGCCCAATTAGAGCGTCGGGGCTCGGGAACACCGCCCCGGCGCGCGACAATGCGCGCCG
>CAUZAY010000065.1:0-16093 GCA_963577695.1 Vicinamibacteria bacterium
GACACGATTGCGGCCTGGGTCGACGGCGGGGCCCCGCGGGGGAACGATGCCGACCTGCCCGAGGTGCCGCAGTTCGCGGAGGGGTGGTCGATTGGTGAGCCCGACCTCATCTTCACCATGCTTGAGCCGTTCGAGGTGCCCGCGGACGGGACCGTACCCTACTCGTATGTCACGGTTCCCACGAACCTGAAGCAGGACGTGTGGATTTCGGCCTACGAATTTGTCCCGGGTGATCGGCGCGTCTTGCACCATGTGATTGCCCAGGTGATGGAAGACGACGGCAAGCCCGCCACGGGTGAGGTGCTTCTGACCCGGGACGGCGACCGGACACGGGCCGAAGGCGCCACCGTTGGCGGTTATGTGCCCAACCGGCTGGGGACCCTGTATCCGAATGGGGTCGCGAGTCGACTGCCGGCGGGTGCGGACATCGAAGCCCAGATGCACTACACCACGATTGGCGAGCCGGTGACGGACCGGAGCAGCTGGGGCGTCGTGCTCGCGGCAGAGCCGGATAGTATGCGGCGCGCCGGCGGTGGGCAGGTCATCAATCCGATGTTCCGGATCGAGCCGGGCAACCCGAATTTTGAGGTCACGGCGAGCCGGAAGATCAAAGAGGATACCTATCTCTCGTCGATGATGCCGCACATGCATGTGCGTGGGAAGTCTGCCAAGTTCATCATCAAGTTCCCCGACGGCCGCGAGGAGGTCGCGCTGTCAGTGCCGAACTACGACTTCAATTGGCAGCTGAACTACCGGCTCGCGGAGCCGATCTTCATGCCGGCCGGGTCGGAGCTGCAGACGGTGTTCACCTACGACAACTCCACCAACAACCGGCACAATCCGGATCCGACCGCCGAAGTGCGTTGGGGCGATCAGACCTGGGAAGAGATGATGCTGGGCTATTACGGCACGGTCGACGGGCTCGAGGCGAACGACAACTAGGCCTTCGACACTTACGGCGGATGATACGGCCGGGCGCATGCGTTGCGCCCGGCCGTTTTTTTTGTCCCGTGAGCTTCCGCGGACCGGTGTCCTTATCTCCGCGGTGGCGTGCCCTCGTCGTCGCTGGTGTCGGTGTCAGGCTCAGCCGGTCGCCGGGCCTCAATCCGCGCGAGCAACGCGCCGGCGCGTTCCGCGAAGTCCGGGTGGGCGCTGGCTTGCTGAGCCTGCGCTTCAGCGTCATTGAGCGCGTCGGCGTTGGCGTAGCCAAGCGCGGCGTTGAAGGCGGACGACGCCGTCTGCCGCTGAGCGGCGGCGACGCGGGTGGCGTACTGGGCGACCACGCGGCCCCGACGGTCCTCCGGGACGGCCGGGTCCTGGCGGATGCGTTCGAGCTCGTCCGCGAGGTCCTCCGCGGCGGTGCGGTAGCAGCGCGCCGCCCGCCCGAAGGTCACGGCCGTGAGAGGCCATCGTGTCTCGGCCACGTGCACTCGGCCCAAGTGGAACGCGGCGTCACAGGCGCGGTCGGTGGATCGGAGCGCTGTTTCGAGGTCCGTCCGGGCGTCGCCCAGCCGGACCTGCTCGATGGCGATCTGGCCCGAGAGGGTCAACACCTCCGCGTCCTTACGGTACTGCTTCGCCCGCTCGATATCCGCTCGTGCCGGCTCGACCGAATAGAGGCTGAAGCGGTTCCAGGCCCGCCAGTAATAGGTGTCGCCGAGATACCACTGGCCCCGCGCCACCAGCCGATCGAGCAGCGGCAGCGCTTCGTTCGGGCGGTCGAGGTAGCTCAGGGCCTTCGCCTTCCCGAGCAGCGCATCGCGCTGGTCCGGTACCAGGGCGAGCATCTGGTCGTACAAGCCAATGCTTGGCTGATAGTCTTCGGCCGCCAGCGTCAGGTCGGCCAGCCCGAGCGCTGGCGCCGGCCAGTCCGGCCACGCGGCCTGAGTCTGCCCCAGTTGAAACTCGGCCAAGGCCATCGCCCCGGCGCGCAACGCGGCCTGCGCCAGGAAGAACTTCATTTCGGTGAATCGTGGCTCCAATGTCTCGATGAGCGACTGCTCAACAAGCCGGCCGGTGCACATGGCGCGTCGATACCGGAGGTACAGGGCGTCGTCGTGGACGGCCAGGTCGTCGTTCAGGGCCGCCGGCTGATCGGCGAGCCACCCGTCGGCGCAGTTCAGGCTGAGATACAGGTAGCCGGCCAGCGGGCTGGTGCGGACGAGCGGCCGGAGCAGCCCGTTCCACGACTCGCGCTCCCGGTCGACACGCCTACGGTGCGCGGTGTTCTCATCGAGGAGCGCCTTGGGCACGCCGACGCGCTGCCACGGCGTCGTCTCCGCCATGGCGACGAACTCCGGCCATTCCGGCGGCGCTTCGGTCGTGGCCGCGATGCGTGCGGCGGGCTCGAAAGTGCCCAGGCCCACCAGGCCCAGCTCGCGCTCTCGCATGCCGATCAACAGTGACGTCTCGAAGAGTCCGGTTCTCACCGCTGTCGGGTCAGCCTCGGTGTCCGTGAGGTCTTCGTATGACACCTGAGCCTCGAGCAGACACCGGTAGCACCCTGCTCGCATCAATGTGTCTGCCTGTGCGAGGACGTAGGCGTAGGCGTAGGCGGGGGCCGGCAGCGTCGGCGGCGGCGTGACGGCGCACGACCACGACAGGAGGGCGACGAGAGACCAGACGGCTCGCCAGGGTCGTGTCATGGTGGCAGTATCCAGCGCGCGTCTCTATTGGACTCCGCGGCGGCCCGTCTGAATCTGTTCGGCGAAGAGGGTGTCGACACGCTGTTGCTCGACGTTTGGCGGAGCCGAATCGACGCAGGCCACCGCCCACGGGGCGAAGGTGAGGGCAAGCCAGGCGGTGCGAATTCTCATGCCTGGTCCGCGAGATAGGGGATGGTCTGCGGGCCCTCCGGCAACACGCACACACGCGCGTCTGGGCCGGATCGCGCCAGCGCCTCCCGGGTCGCCGCGGCCACGTCGTGGACCGGCGTGAGATGAGCCGAGCGGACCTGGTCATCGGTCAGGCCATCGGTTTTCAGCAGCACCTCGGCGCGCTGCTGAATCTGCGCCTGCATCTGCACTTCCCACTGGTCGTGCCGGTTGTGGCCCGGTTCGTGGATCATCTCCAGGAGCGCATCGGCGGTAGGGCGCTGCGTCAAGATGTCCAGAAATTCGCCATGGTCGGGGTAGCCATCCGCACACTCGGACGCGCACACGATGACCCCATTCGGTTTGACCACCTGGGCCGCGGCCGACATCCCCTTGATCGACTGATACAGATTCTGGTCCAGCGGATAGCCGCTGTTGGTCGTCACTACGACATCGAACGGTCGTGTGAACGCTTGCATCGCCGTGCGCTTGACGATGGAGCGGACGGCCCGATGGACCGCAAACAGTTCGCCAGCCGCGACGTGCGTGATGTCTCGGTCGCGGTTGATGGCCACGTCGATGCTGAAGTCGACACCAGACCGGGCGGCGATGCGCCGCACCGCGTCGTGAATCGGGTTGCCTTCCACCACCCCCCAGCGGGCCTGCGGGTGACCGATCATTTCGGCATCGTGCAGACGCATGATCGTCTCGAACCCGGCCAACCCCGGTGCGACCAACTTGGGCCCGCCGCTGAATCCGGCAAAGAAATGCGGCTCCACAAACCCGGTCGTGATCCGGACGTCGGCCTCGACCCAGGTGCGGTTCAGCCAGACCGGGATGCCGCCGTCCACCTCACCAAGGGAAACCAGCTGCGACTCGTCGAAGGCGTCATGGATGACGATGCGGTTGCGGGCCACGATCTTCGCGCCGAACATCTCGATCAGCTCGTCCCTGGTCGTGGCACGGTGGGTGCCGCTGGCGACCATGATCGCGATCTGCGCGGTGGGGACGTGCGCCAGTGCCTCGAGTACGACGGGGAGCAGGGTCGCGCTCGGCATCGGGCGCGTGATGTCACACACGGAGATGGCGACCGTCTGGTCGGCGCGTACCAGATCGCGCAACGGGTCGGTGCCGCTCGGGTGTTCCAGCGCCGTTCGGATGGCCCCTTGCTGGTCCGGCAGGCCGTCGACGTAGGTCGGCTGGATGACGGTCGTCCGATCGTCCGGGAAGTCAACCGGAAGACCGGTGCGGCCGTAGGCGAGATTCACGAGCATCGGTCAAATCTTACCCCGGGGCGCGGAGCCTCCTTCCAGGTTGGCCACGACGACCGGCTTGCCACCGTCTAAGACGGTTGTCACCACGGCCTGCTATCCCATCCGGTCGTTCGTGAAGCCCCTGGGTCTGGCACGAACGCGCGCCGGACCGGGTCGAGAGGGGACCCGGGCTTCTGGGTCAGCGTGCGACCAGGACGATCCGGATTTGCGGAAGCGCTTCTTCGGCACGGGCCTGAATGTCCGCGTCGGACAAGGTGCTCAGCGGGTGGGTGATCAGCACTGGTTCCAACGCCACTGCACCCAGCGCGGCGCGCTGGACCTGGGCCTCACGAAGGAAGGCCGCGGTAATGATGGCCGCGGTCGGCACCCCGCGTTGTTCCAGCCCGACTGCGTCGTGCAGACTGCACGACGTGCAGGACCCTCAATCTCCGATGGCGGTCACGACCGCGTCATTCTCTGCCGCGATCCGGTCCAACAGCTCGGCCGGGGCCACTCGAGAGAAGCTGTCCTTCGTGTAGCGGGTGACCGCCGACGGTGCGTCGCCGGTCTCCAGCAGCGTCGTCACGCGTCGCAGCAAGGTCGACGCGTTCCACTTCGAGTTGTCAAGGATGCCGACGCGAACGCCGCGCAGGGTGTCGAGTCGGGGGGCCAGGTCGACCGACGCCGCGGTCAACGTGCCACGCGGGTCAAAGACGATCTGGCCGGAGGGTAGGGTCGAGTGCGTGGGCATGATGAATGCTCTCTTGAGCTTCAGGCTTCAGGCTTCAGGCTTCAGGGTGCCGGGTTCGGGTTTCACAACTCGCAGGTTCCATCTTTGCACCGCACCTCTCGCGCGGGCGCCTGACCGTCGATGGCGCGGAGCACCGGCGACGTCATATGCCCCCAGCCGGGGAGGAACGCCGAGAAGCGGCCGGCTTCACCGCCGGCGACGAAGAGATGGATGTCGTCCGGCGACGGCACGATGGGAATGCGCGCACCCGATTCGCGTCGATACCATCGCGGCAGGTTTCGGTTGTAGATCTTGCCGTAGCGGCCCTGGAAGCTGATGTCGTCGAACGTGTTGGTGGTGTGCGACCACAGATAGCGTCGGACGTCGCTGCGTGTCCAGCCGGCGCCGGCGATGGTGGCGGCGTGCTCCGGTCCGATGACGACGGCGCAGGACCCACTGCTGACGGCGTTGTTGTGCGCGATGGTGCTCATGGCCGAGACGAGGCTGTCGAGCACGCCTTGCGGGTCGTTCGCCACGTGGTTGGTCACGCTGTGCGGACCCTCCGTGGCGATGCAGAACACGGTGCTGTCGTCAGGCCGATAGCCCTGTTCGACGTGGTACGGCGCCCACGGGCTGGCTTCTTCGTGCTCGGCGATACAGAAGGTGTACTTACCGGGATGACCCAGCGTGCTCTTGTCGAGGTCGCCGGGCCATCCGCCACCGACATTGAGCATGATGAGTCGGAGCGCTCGGCCGATGGTGGCGTTGGCCCGGTTACCAGAGCCGAACACGTTGGCGCCGGCGTTCATGCCGATCTCGCGGCGAATCGGACCGTTCACGACCAGCAGCGGCGCCGCCATGTGCGTGGTGGCCTGAATGCCGTTGAGGTTGAAGTGCGAGCCGCACAGCGCGAGTATCGCGGCTCGTACCACCGGTGCGTAGGCCGGCTTGCACCCAGCCAGCACCAGATTGACCGCGAGCACCTCGCGGGTCAGGTTGCCCCACCGCGGCGGCACTCGGGCTTCCAGGTGGTTCGGGTCCCCGCCCAACGCGGCCACCATCGCCGCGACCGTCTCCTGGGTTGGCGGCACGACCGGCAATCCGTCGGTCCATCCCTGCTCGAAGTACCACTCGACCAGATCGATCTGGTCGACGGCACCAGTCGTCGGTGACGCCGCTGGTTGGGACGTGCGCGGCAGATCTTGGAGTGTGCCCATGCTCAGAAGCCACTATAGTGCAGACTTGGGCCCGGCGACATGGCCGCACGCGGGACGAATGCGTTCCGACTGAGACAGGGGGACCGCTGATGAGGAACAGGACATCGAGACGTGCGGCGGCGGCGATAACGTGGCTGCTTGGCACCGCCCTGTCTGTCGTGCCCGCCGCGGCGCAGCGCGGCGCGGCCGACGGCCAGTGGGCGAGCTACGGTGGCGACGACGGCAGCACCAAGTATGCGCCGCTTGACCAGATAGACGCGGACAACGTTGGCCAGCTCGAGGTCGCCTGGCAGTGGGCGTCGGCCGACAACCCCATCCTCGCCCAGAACCGCGACATTCGTTCGCAGGGGTTCAAGGGCACTCCCCTGATGGTCGACGGCGTCCTGTATGTGCGGACGTCGCTCAGTATCGTGGCCGCGATCGACGCTGCGACGGGAGAGCAGCTCTGGGTACGCGACGTCGGGAGTTATGACGCGGGACGTCCGACCAACCTTGGGTTCAACACACGGGGCGTGGCGCACTGGTCGGACGGGGTCGAGGCCAGAATCTTTCTGGCGACCGGCGATTCGCATCTCTGGTCGTTCGACGCCGCCTCGGGACAGCCGATCGGTCGTTTCGGCGCCGACGGCAAGATCGACCTGACGCAGGGGCTTCGGCGAGAGGCGCCGCGTGGCGCCTACCAGGTGATGTCACCGCCGATGGTGGTCGGCGACGTGGTCGTCGTGGGGTCCTCGATCTCCGACGGCCCGATGAATATGACCGCTCCTCCGGGAGATATCCGCGGGTTCGACGCGCGCACCGGCGACCTGCTCTGGACGTTTCATACCATCCCGCAGCCGGGCGAGTTCGGCCACGACACGTGGGAGGACAACTCCTGGAGCTATACCGGGAACACGAACGTGTGGACCGTCATGAGCGCCGACCAGGACCTGGGGTATGTGTATCTGCCGATCGGCACCCCGACCAACGACTGGTATGGCGGGCACCGGCTGGGGGACAACCTGTTCGCGGAGAGTCTGGTCTGTCTGGACGCCGCCACCGGCGAGCGGGTGTGGCACTTTCAGATGGTGCACCACGGACTGTGGGACTACGACCTGCCGGCGGCGCCGACGCTGGTCGACATCTCCGTCGACGGCCGCGACATCAAGGCGGTCGCGCAGGTGAGCAAGCAGGGGTTCACCTATGTGTTTGACCGGGTGACCGGCGAGCCGGTCTGGCCGATCGAGGAACGACCGGTGGCGCAGTCGTCGGTGCCGGGGGAACGGACCTCGCCGACCCAGCCGTTTCCCACGAAGCCTCCCGCGTTCGAGCGGCAGGGCATCTCCGTCGACGACCTGATCGACTTCACACCGGAGCTGCGAGCCGAGGCGGAGGCGATCCTGGCGGAGTTCGAGTACGGGGAGCTGTTCCATCCGCCGTCAGAGAAGGGCACCATTCAGATGCCGGGGTGGGGCGGCGGGGCCAACTGGTACGGCGCCGGGTTCGACCCGGACTCAGACTACCTGTATGTGCCGTCCAGCACGAATCCGATTTCCGTGCGGTTGGAGACGCCGGATCCCGACCGGTCCGATTTCACCTACCGGCGTGGCCGGAGCGGACTGCGGGGCCCGCAGGGGCTGCCGTTGGTGAAGCCGCCCTATGCGCGGCTCACGGCCATCGATCTCACGACCGGCGATCAGGCCTGGCAAGTGCCGCTCGGCGACGGACCGCGCCAGCAGATCATCGACCTCGGCGCGCCGGACCCGGGACCGATCGGAGGCGGTGGGTATACGGGCCCCCTGGTCACGAAGACCCTGCTGTTTCTGGGGCTCCGTGGGAGTCGCGCGAGCGGACAGGGGCCCGTGCTGAGCGCGTTCGACAAGGCGACGGGTGAGGTCGTGCGCGCGGTCGATCTGCCGGTGCCGTTGAACGGGACGCCAATGACCTACATGGTCAACGGGAAACAGTATGTCGTGGCGGCGTACGCCGATGGTCCCGAAACCGGACTCATCGCACTCGCGTTGCCCTGACTACCGTCAGACGAGACTGCGCCCCGAACCCACGCGAACGCTACACCGGGACCTCACACCTCTCGCAGAAGTGTCTTCCTGGCCAGGCGAGGGCGCGCGACAATGCGCGCCACGCGGCCGCGGCGTGGGGCACTCGGGGTCCCCGCGGAGCGGCCGCGGGGGTTCGGGGCGCAGCCCCGTCTGAAGAAGTTGCGTTCGTCTGGCCAGGCGCAAGGAGAGAGCAGCCAGGCGGGCTGTGACCGACGCAGCAACGCCGCCAGACGGGCGCCTCGGCAGGAAACCTACAGGTCGCCGAATCCACGGCCTTGCTCGGCGAGCTGCTTGAGCAGCGGCGCCGGTTCCAACCAATAGTCGCCGTGCTCGTCGTGCAGTCGACGCATCATGTCGTAGATGGTGCCGAGACCGACCAGGTCTGCCCAGAACATCGGACCGCCGCGGTAGCGTGGGAACCCGTAGCCGTACATCCAGACGACGTCGATATCGCTGGCGCGCTGGGCCAGCCCCTCTTCGAGGATCTTCGCGCCCTCGTTGACCAGGGGGTACATGCAGCGCTCCAGGATCTCTTGGTCGCTGACCTCGCGCCGTCTGAATCCGTTGTCCGCCGACACCTGAAGCACCAACTCGTTGACGACCGGATCCGGAATCGGGGTGCGGCTGCCCGGTTCGTAGCGGAACCAGCCCGCGTTCGTCTTCTGTCCGAACCGACCGAGCTCGCAGACCCGGTCGGCCACCGTCGAGTACCGCAGATGGGCCGGCCGGGTCGCGGCCTGCCGTTGGCGGATACGCCAGCCCACATCGAGTCCCGCCAGGTCGCCCATGGCGTACGGACCCATCGGCATCCCGAAGTCGTAGATGACCTTGTCGATCTGGTCGGGGAGCGCGCCCTCCTCGAGCAGGAAGTCAGCCTGCCGACGATAGGCATACAGCATCCGGTTGCCCACGAACCCGTCGCAGATGCCGACCAGGACGCCGATCTTGCCGATCGTCTTCGACAGCTTCATGATCGTGGCGATGGTCTCGGCCGACGACTGCGCCCCGCGCACGTTCTCCATGAGCTTCATGACGTTCGCGGGGCTGAAGAAGTGCGTGCCGATGACCTTGTCGGGTCGGCTCGTGGCCGAGGCGATTTCGTCGACGTCCAGCGTGGAGGTGTTGGTGGCCAGAATCGCCTCAGGCTTGCAGGCGGCGTCCAACTGGCCGAAGACCTCTCGCTTCAGGGCCATGTCCTCGAAGACGGCTTCGATCACGACATCCGCGTCCGACAAGTCGTCGTAGCTGACCGTGTTGGAGATCAGGCCCAACCGGGTGTTCATGTCCTCCTGGGACAGTCGACCCTTGGACACTGTCGCCGCGTAGTTCTGCCCGATAATGCCGAGGCCCTTGTCGAGTGCTGCTTGGGACACCTCGAATACGGTGACAGGGATACCGGCGTTGGCGAAATTCATCGCGATGCCGCCACCCATGGTGCCGCAGCCGATGACGGCCGCGGTCTTGACCGGCCGGCTCGGCGTGTCTTTCGGCACGTCGGCGATCTTCGCCACCTGTCGCTCGGCAAAAAACGCGTGCCGCTGTGCCTTCGACTGGTCCGAGGCGAGGAGCTTGACAAAAACCTCGCGCTCTTTCGCCGTGCCTTCCGCATACGGCAGGTTGGCGGCAGCCTCGATACACTCCACACAGGCGTAGGGTGCTTCGAAGCCCCGGGCGCGCCGAGCCATCTTCTTTTTGAACGCGTCGAACACCTCGGGCTTGCCGCGGGTCTCGGCGACCCGATCGTCCGTGCCCGACGCACGGCGGAGTGGCATGCGCTCATTGACCATGCGGCGAGCCTGCGTTACCGCGGCGTCGACGACATCGCCCTCGACCACATCGTCAAGGATGCCGAGCGTCCGCGCACGCGCGGCAGGCACCATACTGCCGCCCACGATGACCTCGAGCGCGGCGGGGACGCCGATCAGACGCGGGAGGCGCTGGGTGCCGCCGGCGCCAGGCACGATACCGAGTGTGACCTCCGGGAGCGCCACCCGCGTACCGGCCGCCGCCACTCGCACATGGCACCCGAGCGCGAGCTCCAGACCTCCGCCGAGCGCGAAGCCATGGATGGCCGCGACAACCGGCTTCTCCGACGCCTCGATGGCGTCGATGACCGTGGGAAGCTGAGGCGTGCCGGGCGGCGGGGACTGGCCGAATTCGCGGATGTCGGCCCCACCGCTGAACATCTTGCCCGCGCCGGTCACGACCAGCGCGCTGACCGCGTCGTCGGCCGTTGCGGCCTCCAGCGCGGCCTGCAGACTCGAACGCACCGCGCAGCCGAGACCATTCACCGGTGGACTCTGGAGCGTGATGACGGCCACGCCGTCGCGATTGGTTACGGTGACAACATCAGACATCGGAGATCCTTCCAGGGCGCCGGCCCGGGTAAGGGGCCGACGGGGAGGTCGGCGCATGGTCGAGCTTGGCGCGCCGCGGGATTATATCGTCCCCGCCGTCAAGACAGGGCCCAGGCCGGAGGGGGACGGTGATACTGCCCTCGATGACGCCTGCTCACACCAGATCGAGCGGAACGGGCTTGCGCCCGGACAGCATCTCGTAGAAATCCTCGCGCGCGCCGGTCTGGCTGGTGAGCCGCGACACGATCGGAACCACCACCAGCGGCACGAAGAAGGTGAGATATGACGGGTCGATGCCTTCGCCGTTGACGGTCAGACCGTAGTCGAGGGTCCTCAAGAGCAGACCGGCGTCTGCCGGGGCGGCGAATCCGGTGGCGAGCGCAAACTTGATCGACCCGAACCAGATCAAGCCGGAGGCGTAGCCGACCGCCATGCCCCAGTAGGCGCCCGCCTCGGTCGTACGGCGCCAATACACGAGGTAACCGAGCGACACCGCGGGTGGCACCACCATGGCGAATCCGAACAGCAGCAGGTCGAGAATCGAGATGGTCGTGTACTCGGCGACGAGCCAGGCGGCGATGGCTGCGGCGAAGGCGTACACGGTCGTCGTGATCCGATACGCTGTGAGCCGCTGCTCCGACGTGTAGGACCGCGTGAACGGCAGCCAGTCGCGAACGAACATGGTGGCGCTCGAGAGCAGGATAGGTCCGCCGGACGAAATGACCGCGGCGAGGACTGCCGCCAGCGCGATGCCCCCCACGACCGGGCTGATCTCCGAGGCCAGTGTCGTCAGGTTTCGGTAGCCACCCAGGCCCGTATCCAGGCCGTACTTGGCCGCGGTGAGAATACCGATCAGACCGGCCAGCACCGGCATGGCGGCGGCGATGAGGCCCCCCAGGAGAAATGCCGGGGCGATGTGGCGCGCGGATCTGGCTGCGGTCGAGTAGTTCGTGTAGACCGAGGCCGCCGGCGTGTGCACGGCGGCGGCGAAGAACATCCCGAAGACCGGCAGCCAGCCGGTACCGATGAACCCCCACCAGTCCGCTGTGTCGCGAGAGGCCGCGGCCAGATGTGCGTCGACCGTCGTGGTGACGGCGGTCCAGCCGCCGAGGTCGTTGATACCCATGAGGCCGACCGACGTCAGCCCCACCAGCACGACGGAACAGTGAATCAGGTTCGTGACGGCGGTGCCCCACAGCCCGCCCAGCGACACGTAGGTGGCGAAGATAGCCCCCGCCACCAGGACGCCACCCAGCATGGGGAGTGGCGTCAGCGTGCTTAGGATGACTCCGATGACGTAGGCCTCGATCAGGTTGACAATGGCGTACTCGGTCTGGACACAGAGACTGGTCAGCCACTGGCAGCGGCGGTTCCCGAAACGAATCGTGAACAGCTCGCCGACGGTGTGGAGCCTGAAACGTCTGAAGTAGATGGCGAAGAACAGACCGACGATGGCCAGCGCCAGGAACGCGTTGATGCCGTACCACCACATGTTCCAGACGCCGCCGCTGATGACGTCGCCCGCCACGCCGTAGGTGCCGGCTCCCCCGATGCGCGTGCCGGCGATGCCGACTGCTACCAGCATGGTGGACATGCCGCCGCCCGCCACCGCCCAACCGGCGGAGTTTTTGGCCCGGCGTGCCATCAGGCTCCCCGCGGCGGTAGCGGCGACCAGGTAGACGACGATGGTCGTCAGCGCGATAGCATCCATGCGTTTTCCTGCCGAGGCGCCCGCCTGGCGGTGTTGTTTCCTCGGTCACATGCCACCTGCATGCTCCCTCGTCGCGCCTTGCCTGACGAGCGCCTCGACGGGAAACCGCCTACGCGCTTATCTCACCCTGCGTGGCCAGGGCTTCAGCCGTTGGTCGTTAGCGCCGCGACGATCGCGTCGATCGCCTGCTGCGCCTTGACACGCATCTCCTCATCGGTCGAGCCCTGGACAGGGTGGGGCACGAAGACCGACTTGGCGGCCAGATCCGGCACACCGAGTGCCGCCGCTTGCGTCTCGGCCGCGTGAACGAACTCGGTCGATGCCACCATCACCGATGGAATCCCACGCATCTCGTAGTCGACCAGGTCGTGCACACTGCACGACGTGCAAGACCCTCAATCGGCCAGCGCCTGGATGACCGCCTGGCACCGCTCGCCGACCTCGTCTCGGAGCGAGGTCGGTGACGGCTTGGTATAGGTCGGCTTCTTCAGCCGGATGACGTCCAGCGCCGGGAGACGTCCGCGTATCAGTCGCTCGATCTCATCGAGAAACACATCTCCGCGTGGTTTCGCGATGTCGACGATACCCAGCGTGCCCTGAAGCTGGTCAGGGCGCGTAGCCAACCGTCGGCTGATAGCGGCGCGTTCGTCGGTCGGATCCAGAATGACAAGCGGATCAGTCATGCCATCTTCTCCATGTCGAATCGGAATGCCGCTGACTGTATCACTACGGCAGCACTACGTTTGGACCTCTCGGGTGACGGCCATGGACCCGGCGGCGCCGTTGGCCCAGCCGCCGAGGAAGGCGGAGAACTTGCCGGCGGTGCCGCCGGCGACCATCACTAGGATGTCGCTGTCTTGTTGGAATTTCGACAGAGGCGTGTCCAGGCCGTCGGCGGTCGGGCGTCCGTCAGGACCAAGGAGCGCCGGTGGCACGGCCCGCAGGGCCATACCCTTCTGACAGTCGGCGTCGGGGAGCAACTCGCGAAGCGGTCGCGCCGTCGCCTCCTGGATTCTGGCGCGCAGGTCCGCCTTGGTGTAGCCGTCACGCTCGAAGATCCGGAGGTGTTCCGGGCAGACGACCAACAGCGCTTCGCCCACGTGGGCCAGCTTCGGATGCGCCATGGTCTGCAGACACATCCCCATACTGGCGCCGAGCGAGGGTGCGGTGCGGGACAGCTGGTCGCGAATCGCCCTGGGCGCCTCGCCCGCGAATACGGTCACGGCGCTGGTGTCAGCGGCAAAGCCGCGTTCCACATGGAGCGGCTCCCAGCAACTGACTTCCTCGAGCTCGCCCACGCAGCAGGTAAACTTGCCCGGTTGCCCCAAGGTCGACATGTCGACGCCGCCCGGTTTGCCGCCACCGATGTTGCGCACCACGAGTTGCAACGCTCGTCCGATGGTGGCGTTGGCGCGGAACCCCTGCCCAAAGAGGTTGTGGCCGCAATTGAGCTCGATCGTCCTCCTGATTGGGCCATTGACCACAATGACCGGAGCCACGAAGTAGGTCGTGGCCAGCACCCCGTGCAGATTGAACTCGTCGGTGCAGGCGGCCTCGGTTGCGGTAATCACGACCGGCAGATACTCCGGACGGCATCCGGCCATGACGGCGTTGACCGCGATTTTCTCGACCGTCGCCGGTGCGAGGTTTGGTGGGATGTGGGCCACGATGTCTGATGCGGCGCGTCGCGTGCCCTCGAGCATGCGAAGCACCCGCGCTTCGGTCGGCGGCACCACCGGCAGACCGTCGTCGAGGCCTTGAGACGACATGAACTCGAACGGGTCGTCGTCGATCGGGACCTGGATACGTCGGGCGCCGAGCGCCGAGGCGCCCCGACGCACCGCCAACCGCCGGGCCACATCCGGGTCGTGCACTTTGGAACCGCAGCCCGGTCGATGTTCAGGTAGACCGTCGGCGTCATGGACGAGATCGGGTGGCTTCGTGCCACAGGCGGTCGCGGCTGCCTCGGTTAAGTTCCGGAGGTCCGTCCGCGTGAAGCCCTCGAAGCTGGCGAGAATGGCCCTGTCGGGACCGGTGAGGACCAGGGCGGGGACGGCGTCAAATCCGTAGTCGGCCGACACTTCGAGGTGGTCATCCAGCGCTACGGTGAAGGTCAGGCTGTGGCGGGTCACGACGCTGGCCGTGTCGTCGGCCCCGTCCTGGGAGATGCCGACCACGTGCAGCCCAGCGGTGGCGAGCGCGCTCTGCAACCGCTGGACCAGGGGGAGCGTCAGATCGCAGGTGGCGCAATCGTGCTTGAAGAAGACCAGCAGCGTCGAGACGGTAGATTCATCGCCGAAGACGACGGGGGCGCCGGCGGGGGTGGTCAGAGAAAACGTCGGCGCCATCGCGCCGGGACCAGGCAGGTCGGACATGGTGCGGCATTGTCGCAGCTTCCCACGGCAAGCGCCAACCGCGTCCACGTGGGCCGTGCACTAGCAGCCCGTGGTAGAAGTCCCGCTGCATTCGACCGACGCTGAATCCGGCCGATCTGCGTTGTTCATCGGTCAAATACTGCCGGTATTTTCCCTCTTCTCGCCTTGCCCGGCCGGTCCAGCGCCGCTCTCGGCGCGACGCGCGACTTCTACCACGGGCTGCTAGTCCTGCGGCATGCGTCGATCGCTGAACAACTGCATCTTGTAGTTCGGCCCCATGACCCCTGCCCCCATCTGCGCGCCGGGCGTGTCGCCTGGCCGCTCGTACCGCAGGCGGTAGCGGGTCGACATTGCGTCAAAGTGCTCCCCCATCTTCGTGGCGTACTCTTCCAACGTGTTCACCAGCGCCGTCGGCGCGTTGAGCGACTGGTACAGCCCGCCGGTGTTCGTAGCGAGGTTCTGTGAAAGCTGACTCTGTATGCCCCCGCCCCGGTTTTCCAGTACCACCGCGTGGACCATGGCGCCCCGGCCGAGCAGTTCGTTGACGAATTCGGTGAACTGGTCTTCATTCATGTTCCCACTGGTCTCGGGGCCATCCGTGAGCACCATGACCATGACCGGCCACGCGTCGTCCGGCTCGAACTGCCGCTCCCAGGTCTCCTGCATGCCCCCAATCAGTTTTGCCCCGCCCGTACCTGTGAACATGCCGTCGACGCCCTCGATTGCTGCGTCGCGGTCCTGCCCGAACTCGACGATCGGCTGGACGCTTCCGGCGATCGAGAAGATGCCCACTTCGTGTTGCGCCGGCAGCACGTTCAAGAAACCCGTCAACGCATTGCGCATTGAACTGAGGCCATTCGCTTGCTGCAGGGACTCACTGTTGTCCACCAGCACCGCGACTTTCATCGGCGTCGTGCCGGGGTCGGCCGACAGGATGTTCATCGTGACGCCGTCTTCCTGGACCTGGAAGCTCTCCGCTGTCAGATCCGGGACAGGTTCGCCCTCCTGGGTGGTGACACTCGCGAACAGCTGACCCTGGCTTTGCGCAGACACAGGGGGTGCTCCGACAAGCGCGGTGACCATCACCGCGGTCAGGAACCGCAGGAGTCGCGACGGTGTATGGCTGGACATGGCGTAGTGGTTTCTCATCTCAGGTTCTCAGACGACGCTGATTGCACGAATGTTTCGTCCCGGCGGTCCGCCAGACGACGAGTGATGCGGGCGCCTATCATACTCTTACCCGTGTGACCTCGGCTACTCAGGCCGCATCCATTCGAAAGAGTCTTGACTCAGCTATTCCCCTGCCTCCGGGCGTCGTCAAGAGGTCTCGTGAGCAGACCTTCATACATCGCGAAGAACTTCTCCAGGTCGAGGTCCAGCATGACCTCGATCGTCCGCGCACGCGGCGTTCCGGTGGCCACACTGGTGCCTCCGTAGGTGGGGCCGAACGTCGTGTCGACCGCAATCGGCAATCGTTCCGACATGGTCACGATGGAGGGGTCGATCAGCCAGGCCGCGGTGATGCAATCCCACACCTGATACGTCGCGGCGGTATCGGTGTCGAATCGGGGGCCCATGTCGTGCCGCATCAACCGGGT
>CAUZAY010000066.1:0-16052 GCA_963577695.1 Vicinamibacteria bacterium
GCCACCTTCAGGTGGCGCAAGTGACCGCGTCGCGGTCACGTCAGGCCGCTTTGAGCGGCTCACAGTTAAAGCCCCCGGCTTTGCCGGGGGATACTTACTTGCCGTGGGAGGGTTCTGTCAAGTTGACGAGGCCCGGGCGTTTTCCCCCTGGGAGAGCGAGCGTCCGCGATCGGTCAGTAGGCGCACGTTACCTGATCCCAGATGCCGAAGGCGCGCGCCCTGAGGAGACGGTAGTGCACAGCGCGGAGCAAATGTCGGCCCACTCGAAAGAGGTTCTGCACGGGTCCGTGCACCGCCAGAAACCGTTGCGCGTGCGCGGCGGACTTGAAGCCGCGCATCTGACGTTCCCGCTGTCGGGTTGCTTGGTGAGAGACTTCGGCCCGGTTGTTCGCGTACCGGTCCGTGCGGTGGACTACGGATGGCATCACGGTGCGGCAGGCCGCGGGGTGGCTGCGGAGTTTGTCGGTGATCAGTCGTCGGGGGACACAGCGTTGTCCTTTCAACAACTTGCGGAAGAACCGGATGGCCGCCCGCCGATTGCGCCGGGACTGGACCAGGATGTCGATCACGTCTCCGTCCTCGTCAACGGCACGCCACAGATACTGTGGCCGCCCCTGGATCTTGACGAACACCTCGTCCAGATACCAGGTGTCGCCCATCCGGCCTCGGCGGCGCCGCAATCGTCGAACGTAGTCGAGCCCGAAGGTCAGACACCACTGCCGAATCGCCTCGTACGTCACGGTGACACCCCTTTCGGCGAGGAGATCTTCGACATCTCGGAGACTCAGGCCGAAGCGATGGTAGAGCCAGACAGCGTGACTGATGATCTCAGGGGGAAATCGGTATCCGCGGTAGCTCGGCGGCTGGGTCATCATCGGCCCACTGTGGCACTTGCGGCCTCAACTTGACAATGCCTGCCAAAGCAACACCGCCAGATGGGATGCCCCGCCCGAAAACCTAGCCGACCTCGAAGGCGTCGTGGAGTACCCGGACTGCTTCATCGACCTGCGATTCGTCGACGAGGCACGTGATCCGGATCTGCGACGTCGTGATCATCTCGATGTTGATCGCCGCGTCGGCGAGCGCGCGGAACATCCGCGACGCGAATCCAGGCGCGTTCTGCATGCCGGTGCCGACGATGCTGACGTTGCCCAGGTGATCGTCCGCAACGCAGTCGGCGGCGCCGATGTCGGCGGCGATACGCCGCGTCACCTCCAGCGCTTGCTTCACGTCGCGGCGCTCGACGGTGAACGAGAGGTCGGTCAGGCGCTCCGTGCTTGCGTTCTGCACGATGGTGTCCACACTGATGCCGGCATCAGTCAATGGCTCGAAGACACGCGCCGAAATCCCCGGACTGTCCATTACGCCTCGTATCGTCACCCGGGCCACGTCGCGGTGGTAGGTCACGCCCCGCACCTTGTTCCGGACCTCCATTGCATCGCCTCCGTTTGATGTGGTGTCGTGAATGAGCGTGCCCGGCACGTTCGCGGTACTCGACGCGACCAGCACGGGGAGCGTGTACCAGGCGGCTAGCTCGATCGAGCGCGGGTGCATCTTGGCCCCATAGGTGGCCAGCTCGAGCATCTCTTCGTATCCGATCTCCGCCAGTTTTCGTGCATTCGGGACGACCCGCGGGTCGGCCGTGTAGATGCCGTCGACGTCGGTGTAGATCTCGCACCGGTCGGCCTCGAGGGCGATCGCGAGCGCCACGCCGGTCGTATCGGAGCCACCTCGCCCCAGCGTGGTGACGTCCATCTCCTCGTTGACGCCCTGGAACCCGGCGATGATGACCACGGCGCCGCCGTCCATCTCGTGTCGGACCCGGGCCGGGTCGAGATGCACGATGGACGCGCGGCCGTGCGCCGCATCCGTGCGGATGCCGGCCTGCGCGCCGCCCATACTGATTGACGGCACGCCGATCTCGCGCAGCGCCATCGCCATGAGCGTCGACGACACGACTTCTCCGGTGGACAACAGCAAGTCCATCTCGCGTGGCTCCGGAGCGGGACTCACGGAATCGGCCAGCGCAATCAGCGCGTCGGTGGTCTTGCCCATGGCCGACACGACGACGGCAATCTCGTTCCCCGCCTCGCGCGAACGAGCCACACGTTGCGCCACGGACTTGATCTTGGCCGCGTCGCCAAGGGAGGTACCGCCGTATTTCTGGACGAGAATCGCCACCGTCCTATTGTCTTCCGATTCGGGTGCCCGGGTGGTTGGGTTGAGAAAATGGTGACGACGCGATCATCACGGCTTGATGGCGTGCTCGCTCGGGACTATTCTTGGGGCTCGCGCAGAGACGAAGGGGCGAGTCGACCCGGCTCGGCCGAGTTTACCGAAAGTGAGATCAGCATGAGTGTTCTACGATCGTCGCGTCTCGTTCTTGCCCTGGGTGTCGTGGCGCTGTCTGTCGTGAGTGCGATGGTGGCGGCCGAGCGGTCCGCGTCGGCCATGGCCACCGCGGCGGGTCGTTTCCTCGAGAGCTTGACGCCTGAGCAGCGAGCCGAGGCGACGTTCGAGTTTCAGTCCGACGAGCGCACGAGCTGGCACTTCATCCCGACCGAGATGTTTCCCCGGAACGGATTGACCCTCAAGGCCATGACCGACCCCCAGCGAGCCCGTGCGCACGACCTGCTCAGTGCGGGGCTGAGCCAGCGCGGTTACCTGACGGCTACGGCCATCATGGACCTCGAGACCGTGCTACACGCTCTCGAGCCCAACGGTCGGCTGGTCCGTGACCCGGAAACCTACTTGTTCTCCGTCTTTGGGACCCCATCGTCCGAGGGCGCATGGGGCTGGCGCATCGAAGGGCATCACATGTCGATGCACTTCACGGTTGTCGACGGGAAGGCGGTGGCGGGTTCGCCCTATTTCTTCGGGTCGAATCCGGCGCAGGTGCGCACTGGGCCCAAGTCTGGTTTGAGGGTGCTGGGTGCGCGTGAGGACGCCGCTCGGGCGCTGGTGATGGCGCTCGATGCGGCGCAGCGCACCGAGGCGATTCTTGAAGACGTCGCGCCCGATGACATCCTCACGGGCGCCAACGTCGACATCGATCCGCTCTCGCCGGTCGGCGTGCGGGCCGCGGCGCTCAATCCGAGCCAGCGTGAGTTGCTCTTGCAGGTGATCGGCGCCTACACATCGGTCATGGCCGACGACATCGCCGCGGAGCGGATGGCGAGTATCCGTGACGCGGGACTCGAGGGGATCGGGTTCGCCTGGGCTGGGCCGACGGAGCGGGGTGCGCAGCACTACTACCGCGTGCAGGGGCCGACGTTCTTGATTGAATACGACAATTTCCAGGGCGACGGCAACCACGTCCACTCGGTGTGGCGCGACTTCAACGGCGACTTCGGTCGCGACCTGCTCCGCGAACATCTGCAGGCGTCGGCCCACTAGCCGATTCCACTGGCTACGCGCGCGAGGAGCCATTCACAGGAGCACGAACCATGACAGACGCACGAAAGATCGACCCACGGGTGTTCGACCTCTACGACGAGTATTGCCACGGCCACATCAGTCGGCGCGAGTTTCTCAGTCGCGCGACGGCCATGACGATCGGCGGCGTGTCGGCGCTCTGGATGGCGCAAGCCTTGTTGCCCAGATATGTCGAGGCTCAGACCATTTCCTTCACGGACCCGCGTCTGAAGGGCACCTACGCCGAGTACCCGTCCCCGGGGGGCACCTCAGGAACGATGCGGGGGTATCTCGTGCAACCGGCGGGTGATGGGCCGTTTCCGGCCGCGCTGATCATTCACGAGAACCGCGGTCTGAATCCTCACATCGAGGATGTCGCGCGACGTGCGGCCGTGGCGGGATTCCTGGCGTTGGCCCCGGACGGGTTGGCCCCTGTCGGCGGGTACCCGGGGAACGACGATGATGGCCGTCAACTCCAACGCAGCCTCGATCCGGACCGACTGGATCAAGACATGATTAACAGTGCGCGCTTTCTCAAGTCGCACGCGCTGTCCGACGGTCGACTCGGCGCCACGGGATATTGCTGGGGTGGCGGCATGACCAATCGTCTCGCCGTGGCGCTCGGCAGCGATCTGGATGCCGGGGTGCCGTTCTACGGCGCCGCGGCTGCGAGTGCGGATGTGGCGGCCATCGAGGCGGCGATGCTCATCGTGTATGCGGGCACCGACACGCGCATCAATTCGATGTGGCCCGACTACGAGGCGGCGCTGCAGGCCAATAATGTCACCTACGAGATGGAGATGTTCGCGGGGACACTCCACGGGTTCCACAACAACTCGACCCCGCGCTACAACGAAGCCGGCGCCGCCCAGGCGTGGAATCGCACCATCGGTTTCTTCCGGGAGCACGTCATCGGATAGTCGCGAGGAGGGCTCGGCGTGCGGCTACCCGGTGACGACGGCGCCTGATTGTTGGGCCGCCGCCAGCACCCGACTGATGATGCCGGCCGGATCGCGGCGGCGGAAGTAGGCCACGTCGGCGACAGCACGGGCGGCGCCAAGGTGCTGGGAAAGCAGGGGGCATGGACCTTCGCGGCCCTGAACACGCAAGGTGACCTGGCCGGCTCGACCACCGGGGCCAACTACACCGTGGCACGGGAACGGCGTGATGTGGCGTCACGGTCCAATGTTGGGTTCCTGCTGGCGAATCGTATGCACGACGGTCGCAACCAAGGCTCGGCCGAGATCGACGCCAACCTCTTCTTCACCCAAACGTTCGGCTTCACCGGGCAGTTCGTCAAGAGCTACGGTGAGTATGGCGCCGGCAGCGCAGCTTTTTTTGCCTGCCCGGCCTACGACTCGGCCACGGCGCACGTCCGGTATACGCATCTCGGCGACCGGTTCGCCCACAACGTCAACGCCATCGGGTTCATCCGCGACGACGACCGGCGTGAGCTCGACGGCGCGATCGAGAAGACGTTCTGGATACGGAGTGGGCGAGTCGAACGTGTGCAATACACCATCGAGAACAATATCTATTGGGGCCAGACCGGGGTGCTGCGTAGCTGGGAGGGCGACCAGGCGCTGAGCGTCGATTGGCGCAACCGGTGGACCACGGCGTTTCGACACGCCGAGGAGTTCAAACGATTCGAGAAAGATTTCCGCAATCGCCAGACGCAATTGGAACTCGGCTACAACACCCGATCCTACGAGTCGGTGAGCGGTGGGTACACGTTCGGCCGAAACTTCGATGCGGACTTTCAGTTGTGGACCGGCGCGGCGACTTACACACTGACCGAGGAGCTCTCAGCCGAGTATGAGTTACAGCGGCTCGATCTAGACCCCGACCCCCGGGACGAGAGCACCTGGATTCACGTCATCCGCGCGAATCAATTTTTCACGCCCGATCTGTTCTTGCGAGTGTTCTTTCAGACTAACTCGGCGATCGACCGGTGCAATGTGCAGGCGGTGTTCGTCTACCGGTATCTGCCGCCGTTCGGCACTGTGCAGGTCGCCTACCAGCGCGGTACCGCCGAGTTCGGCGAGCGTTCCGAGCAAGGCAACACGCTGTTCGTCAAGCTCACGACCGTGCTGTAGCTCCGCCGGGCGCAGCTCCGCCCGAAAACCTAGCAGGGGTGCGGAAAAACACCAGAGCGGTTTCTTGGCAAGCCGTTCGTCTGGCTAGGCGTGAGGAGGGAGCATGGGGGCGGCATGGGACCCCGCTGAATCGAAGCCGCGACGCCGCCCAGACGAACGGATCGCCAAGAAACCTAGTCCATGCCGGCCTGTTCGCGTACATACCGGGCGGTCTCCTCGTGGGTGGCGAACCACACATCGCCCTTGGCCTTGATGTGATCCACGAGGCCCTCGAGCGCCACGATACGCGAGCGGTGCCCGCTGACATGCGGATGCATGGTCAGCAAGAACATCGTCCCTTCCTCCCAGGCCTTGTCGAACTCGTCGATCCATACCTGCATGAGGTCCCGCGGGTTCATGTAGCTGTTGCCGCGTGGGTTGAACAGCGGAGCGTCGTCGAGGATCCACTCCACCGGTAGCTCGACGACGCCGGTGGCCTCGCCATCCTGGACCAGCTCGTACGGGCGGTCGTCGTGCATCAGCGAGCTTTCGTACAGAAAGCCCATGTCACGCACGATGCGCAGCGTATTCGGGCTGTGGTTCCAGGACGGGGCTCGATAGCCTACCGGGCGAACGCCGGTGATCTCCTCGATCGTGGCGACCGCCTGACGGAGCAGTCGTTCCTCGGTCACGCCGTCGAGCGATGTGTTGAGCTCGTGGATCCACCCGTGCACGGCGATCTCGTGCCTGCCAGAACGCTTGATTACGTCGGCCTGCTCGGGGGCGATCTTTAGACTCCACGCCGGGAAGAAGAACGTGGCGGGGATGTTCTCGTCATCCATCAGGGACACGATGCGCGGGAGCGCGACACGGGATCCGTACTGTCCCTGCGACAGGGGACCGATGCTGACCTCGCCGGTACGGAGGCCGTAGACCGTCTCGTTGTCGACGTCGTAGGAGAGGAGCACGGCGACCCGGGCGCCGTCCGGCCACGAGATCGGATTCAGGTCGCGTCCCGCGCGCACGCGGTTGACCTCGGCGCGCACGACGTCGTCCGACCAGTTCCACGGCGCTGTCGGGTCGCGCGTCGACTGTGCCCGTGTGGCTGGGGCCTGGCACGACGCGACGGCGAGCGCGAGAAGAGGAAACGCCGCGATGACGCCAAGTCGAGCCGAGACGCTGGAGGTCATGGTGTAGCTCCTTTCGAGACAACAAAACTGATCGGTCTTTCCCGAAGTTGCTATTCTCACCCGGTGGGCAAGCGGGTGGTCGTCGTCGGTGGTGGGTTTGCGGGGCTCAACGCCGCGAAGGGGCTCGCCAACGCACGAGTCGCTTTACCCTGGCGAGGGATTTTCGACACGTCGACCCGACCCTGGCGCGCGCCATCCTCGTAGAGGCCGGACCGCGAATTCTCCCCACGTTCGACGAGGCACTCGCCGCGCGTGCGGCTCGGGACCTGGAGAGCCTCGGTGTGTAAACCTGGAGCGGGAGCCTGGTCACGAACATCGACGCTGACGGCCTGGATATCGGCACCGAACGGTTGCTCTGTCGGACCGTCCTGTGGGCGGCGGCGGTCACGGCCTCGTCGCTCGGACAGGGACTCGGTGCGGACCTCGATCGCCAGGGGCGCGTGATCGTGGGGCCCGACCTCAGTCTTCCTGAGCACCCAGAGGTCTTCGTCGCCGGCGATCTGGCGCACGTGAAAGGACCGGACGGGAACCCGCTGCCTGGCATGGCCCCAGCCGCGCTCCAGCAGGGCCGGTACGTCGCCCGGCGCATCCGAGCTGTGGCGCGTGGAGGGACCTACCCAGACTTTCGTTTTCGTGACAAGGGCCAGATGGCCACCATCGGGCGATGCCGCGCCATCCTGCAGACAGGAGGGATCAAGTTCGGCGGATTTGCGGCGTGGATGTCCTGGCTGCTCGTTCACATCTACTATCTCGCCGGATTCAGGAATCGCCTGTTCGTGGTGCTTCAGTGGGCCTGGTCGTATTTCAGCTATGGCCGTGGCGCGCGTCTGATCGTCGGGAAGGCGTGGCGGTTCTATGCTGAAGATGAATCAAAGACATCATGATGCGACGAGAACTCCTCGCTTCGACGACCACCCCCGACCGGAGGCGAATGACCCTATCGTCGCACGGCCGGGACTATTACATCGAAGTCGACGGTCAAGGGTTGATGTCGAGCCGAGCGCCGGGGTCGGAACGCGCCCTGGCGGAGCTCGCCGCGCGGGAGCTGGCGGGCAACAGCCACCCGCGCGTGTTGATCGGTGGCTTGGGGCTTGGTTTCACCTTGGGGGCCGCGCTCGACGTGCTGCCCTCCGGGGCATCGGTCGTGGTGGTGGAGTTTTTCGAGACGATCGTCGACTGGAACCGCAAGTTCGGTTTCGAGTCGGCGACCGATCGACTCGCCGATCCACGGGTGGTCGTGGAGATCACCGACGTGGTCGACTACCTGCGGGAAGTGAAGCAGCCGTTCGATGCCGTCCTCCTCGATGTGGACAACGGCCCAGATGCCTGGTGTCTGGACTCGAACAAACGGCTGTACGATGGCCCCGGATTGACGCGCATCCGACGCGCGTTGAAGCCGGGTGGTCTGCTCGCCGTCTGGTCGGCAGAGGGCTCGTCGGTGTTTGAGAGCCGGCTCGTCGAGGCCGGGTTCACGGCGCGCAGCGAGGCAGCGCGCGCGCGCGGACGCAAGGGCGAACGACACAAGATTTTCTTGGGGCGCGCGTAGGCGGGTGTCGTTTTAGCGCGCGACCCAAGGCGTTCCAATGATCAATGCTGAATCCGCACCCGCCTTGGGCACGAATTTCTGAGAGCGCCCGTACTGATTGTCTCCGCCATACAGATTGCCGTCGGAGTCGACCGTAAAGGTATGCACTTCAAGATAACCGTGCGGTAGATCTCGCGGCACATTCCAGGTGTACAGGTGGTTGCCGTCGAAGTCCAACTTGACGAATCTGAGCGGGCCCAGGTCGGTAATCCAAATGGCATCGTCGTTCACAATGATGTCCAGCGGAAGGGTAAACCCGGGAAACGCGTTGATGAAATCGACCTTCGTCGGATCGTCCGTCGTTCTGAACACATTGATGCGACCGCCCGAGCGATCGAGGGCAAAGATCAGACCGTCTGGCCCGATACCTAACGCGTGAATCCCATTGAATTGCCCCGGTCCGTCTCCAGCCCCACCGAACTCTGACAAGTACCGTGCGTCACTATCCATGATGATGACGCGATGATTGTTCAGACCGTCCGCGACCAGGATCCTGCCATCCGGTAGGAACGCCACGTCCTGGGGCCGACCGAAATGGGTCTCGTCATCGCCCGCGACGTCTTTCTCACCCAGCGTCATCAGCAGTTCGGATCCGTCGTTCGAGAATACGTAGATCTGATGAAAGGTTTCGTTGACGACCCACACCCGGCGGTCCGGGTCATAGGGACTGATGCGCACCCGGTGGGGTCCAGGCCCCTCTGACCCGGCACACAGGTAGTCCCACTGGTCCCAGATATCCGTCACGTTGCCATCGCCATCGATGGTGTAGAGACAGTTCTGCCAGGTGCGCAGATCCGTCGCCCGCAACGTATTGATCCCGAGGGACCCTGCATACCCTGCGAATTCAGAGGGAATCGGGATCGGCAGTCGGGTTTCGCCACGCTGCGCGACGAAGATACGGTCGGGCGACTCGGCGAAGAGGCCTGAATTGCCGCCGTGAGCAAATCCCTGCTTGGCAAATGGTTTGTGCCACGCCTCGACGACGTCATACGGGCTCGGACCAGTCGGCCCGGCTTCCTGAGACGCCACCGGGGCCAGAAACAAGACAGCCAGCAGACCGGTCAGGGCCGTTACGGCACAGATTCCTGAAATTCGCATGATGGAACGGGCTCCAGAATGTGGATCGAGGTGACACAGGCGCGTGCAGCGTATCACCTGCCCGCCGGTCCGCGGCGCTCCCAGCCTGTGAGATGACTAGGTATTCTTTAGAGGCGTGTGTGAGACCCGTCCAGGGGCCCGCGCAGGCTTTCGAGCGAGCCGGTGCAGGAGGACCACGGCGCCGAGCGCCACGCCGTCCTCCTCGTCACGCCGGGCGCAGCGCTCGCGCGATGGCGACGGAGATGCGTTCCCAGTTTTGGGTCTCGGTCTTGAGCTGCCGGCGCCCCGCCCCGGTGAGTCGGTAGTACTTCGCCCGTCGGTTGTTTTCCGACGATCCCCAGGACGACCTGAGCCAGCCTTTTTCTTCGAGCCGGTGCAGGGCCGGGAAGAGCGATCCGGGGTTTACTTCAAACGCGTTGCGGGTCATCTGCTCCACGCGGCGGGCGACCCCGAGTCCGTGATTGGGCTCGAGCGTCAGCGCTTGCAAAATGAGCAGGTCGAGCGTGCCTCGCATGAGATCGGTTCTGGACACTGGGGCTCCGTTGATGGTTGGTTCCTGTTGAAAATCTATACGTGTACTGCTATTCCTATCGAATTTCAATAGGAATACGGTTGTGGTTCACGCTCAACCGGCGCGGCCCGGTGATGAGATTCGTGGGATACTCGCGGCGATGGACCGACGTCTGGTGCCACTGCTGGTTGCGTTTCTGGCACTGACGGGCGGGCATGTACTGCCCGTCCGATCAGCCGGTCCGCTATCTCCGGACGTTTCCATCGCCTGGCATCGGTCGGCACGTTGCCACACCGAACGTGTGCTCGACCGGCCGGCACCACCCTCCCACCGCGATCTCGTCGCGGCGATCGAGCGCCCCCACGGAGTGGCGCTGTCCAATTCGCTCCCGCTCTGGATATTTCAACGTCCGCCGCCTTCGCTCATCCTCGCAAGCTAGCTGTTCAATCGCCTTCGTAGCTGCGGGTCTTGAGACCCGCCCCCAGGCCGATCTGAAGACCGGCGGCTAGGTCGTTTGCTAGGAGAAAAGGGGGATCCACGCGGGCATGGTGGCGCTCTATCCTGTCAAAGGACAGGTCTCGAAAAGGACAGATCGACGACATGCGCCGTCTCCAGGGCGTGTACTCGCAGCTTGGCGACAACGCGCTGGACGCCACCGGTCGCGGCGTGTCGCGTAAGGCCGAGTTGTTCGCGGTGGTGGCGGTTGTCGCGTCCCGAGTGCTCGGTGTCGACATGTTCGACGCCCAGCTCCAGGGCGCGCTCGCGCTGACGGATGGACAGGTGATGGAGATGCAGACCGGCGAAGGCAAGACGCTGGCCGCGGTCCCCGCCGTCGTCTGGTATGGACGGTTAAACCTGCATGTGCACGTGCTCACCGTCAACGACTACCTGGCGCGGCGAGACGCCGCGTGGATGAGGCCCATCTAGGACCGGCTCGGGGTGTCGGTCGGTTTCGTGCAACAAGACCTGTCCCCGGCGGAACGTCGATCGGCCTATCGCCGTGACCTACGCCACAGCAAACGAGGTCGGGTTCGACTATCTGCGAGACCAGCTCGTGCGACGACCGGGCGATCACGTGCTGGAGCCGTTAGGGACGGCCGTCGTGGATGAGGCCGACTCTATCCTCATTGATGAGGCCCGCATCCCACTCGTGACTGCGGGTGGTCGGGATGTGCCATCCGAGGACGCGGCAAGTGCGGAAGCCGCGGTTCGCGGCCTTTCGGCCGGCCGCCATTTCACCGTCGATGCGCCTGCCCGCACCGTCGCGCTGACTCCAGTCGGGGTCGGGGCGGTCGAGCAAGCGCTGGATGGGACGAGCCTCTTCGATGCAGACCGTGTCGCGATGTACTCGGCGGTGCACGACGCGCTTCACGCCCACGCGGTGCTCAAGCGCGACGTCGACTACGTGCTCCACAACGGAGAGAGTGCTCACCGTCGACGAGTATCGGGGGCGCATCGTCCGTGAGAGACGGTGGCCGGCGGGATTGCAGACCGCGCTCGAGTTGAAGGAGGGCTTGGCCCCGAAACGTCAGCGGCGAATACTGGGCTCGGTCACCACGGAGAATCTCATCGGGCTCTATCCGACCGTGTGCGGCATGACCGGCACCGCGGTGACGCAGGCTGAAGAACTCCAGTCGGTGTACGGGCTGGGTGTCGCCGTCATTGCTCCGAACCGGCCCGTCGTGCGGGTGGATTTCCCCGATCGGGTCTTCGAGACCAAGGCCGAGAAGGAACGCGCCGTGGTGGCCGAGATTCGCCTGGTCCATGCTAGCGGCTGGCCGGTTTTGGTGGGCACCGCATCGGTGGAAGAGTCCGAGCGGCTGAGCGCTCGCATCGGCGACCTGCCCCACGATGTCCTCAACGCGCGGCATGAGGAGACCGAGGCGGCCATCATCGCCGGCGCGGGTCATCGCGGCGCCGTGACCATTTCGACAAACATGGCCGGCCGAGGCGTGGACATCGCACTTGGACCCGGGGTGGCCGAATTGGGTGGGCTCTGCGTTATCGGTATGAACCGTCACGAGAGCCGGCGTATCGACAATCAGCTGCGTGGACGAGCCGGTTGGCAGGGGAATCCCGGTAGCTCTCAGTTCTTTGTCTCACGCGAAGACCCCTTGCTGTTGCGGTACGCATCTGGTCACGCCGACGCCGACCTGAGGTCGTCTCTGGACGCCGCGCAACGTATCGCCAAGGGGCACACGCTCGATATGCGTCTCTTTCTGCGGCGGTACGAGACGGTCCTGGAGAGCCAGCGTCTCGCAATGCTCCGTTACCACCAGGAGGTCCTGGATGGAGCCCAGTCGGAATGGGAACGGCTCCTGACCCTCTCGGTCATCGACGAGCTCTGGTCCGACTTCCTGGCCGCTGCGACCGAGTGCCGCGGCAATACCGTCTGGGTCTCGCTTGGGGCCGGGAATCCGTTTGGCACGTATCTGAAGCAGTTGGACACGATGTTCTGGAATCTCAACCAGGCGATCGAGGAGGAGGTCAAGATGCGTCTGGCTCAGCCCCGGTCCGCCGATGTGCAAGATCGCCACGGCGGGGAGACTTGGACGTATCTGACGGTTGACGAACCGTTCGGCGCCATGACTGCACGCATCATGGTCGGCTTGCGTCGGACGGTGGAACGCCGGCGCGCCGGCGGGTCGTCGCCGAGTTGAGTGAGGCTAGACGACGGACAGCAAGGTCCGCCGCAGGGTCTCGGTGACGAGCGGGATCTTGTACCGGTTGCGCGACAGCGGACGGGCGCCCTCGACCGCGACACGGCTGGCCGCCGCCGCCAGCTCCGGGGTGAGACGCTGTCCGATCAGGAGCTGTTCGACCGCCGTGACCCGCCAGGGTATCGGCGCAACGCCGCCCAGAGCGATGCCCGCGCGCCGGCAGACGCCGTCCTCGACGACCAGGGCCACCGCGGCGCTGACGACCGCGTGTGTCCACGCCTCGCGGTCGGTCACCTTGGTGTAGGCGCTCCGGGTGCCGGGCTGCGGCGGAAGCGCGAGTTGGGTCACGATGTCGCCAGGAGCCAGCACATTTTCACGGGAGACGTCGTCGCTTGGGAGCACGAAGAACTTTCGAATTGGCAGCCAGCGGTCGCGGCCATCGCCTACCACGTGCACCTGCGCGTCCAAGGCCACGAGCGCGACCGCGGTGTCCGACGGATGCACGATGTAGCTGGGGCCGCCGCCCAGGATGGCGTTGAACTGATTCTCGCCGGTCCGCGAGAAACACCGCGAGCCCCCGTGCTTGTAACACGGGAAGCCCTGACGAAAGTACCAGCACCATGGGCGCTGGGTGATGTTGCCGGCCAGTGTCCCGGCATTGCGGATCTGCGGCGTGCCCACGGACCCCGCCGCCTCGGCGAGGGCCGTGTAGCGCTCGCGAATCACGGGATGCCGACTCAGCCCCGCGAGGGTGACCATGCCGCCGACATGCACCCCGTCGTCCGGCTGCGGCGCGACCGTGTCGAGCCCGGGGAGCTGCTTCAGACGGACCAGGTGCTCCGGGGCGGTCAGGTCGTCCTTGATCATTCCGAGCAAATCGCTGCCGCCACTGATCGGGGTGGCTCCCGGCTCGTTCAACGCCACGGTCGCCGTGGCCAACGAGTCCGGGCTCACGTGCGTGAACCGCTTCACACCAGTGCCTCCAGAATGCGGTCTCTCGAGATAGGGAGCTCGGTGAAGCGCCGACCGGTGGCGTTGAAGATCGCGTTGCCGATCGCGGCCACGACCGGAATCATCGGCGGTTCGCCGACCGGTTTGGCGCCGTAGGGGCCGTAGGCGTCCTCCGGTTCAATGAAGTAGACCTCGATCTCGGGCGTGTCCAGGTGTGTCATCACCCGGGCGCCGTAGTAGCCCGGGTTCACGGGGATGCCGGTGGCCCGGTCGTAGAGCAGCTCCTCATGGAGCGCCATGCCGATGCCCATGGTGACCCCGCCCTTCACCTGACTGGCGGCCGTCATCGGGTTGAGGATACGGCCGCTGTCGTGGACGGCCACATAGCGGGTCACGCGGACATGTCCCGTGCCCATGTCCAGCGCCACCTCGGCGTAGTGCGCGGCGCAGGCATAGCGTGCCATTCCCTCGATCCGCGGATTCGTCGTCGCCTGGGCCTCCAGCATCGCGTCTCCCCGGGGCGGTCCCCGCTCCGCTAGCTGCTGCGAGAGGTCGGCGGCCGCGGCGAGCAGGGCATCGCCCGTCTGCACGGTGGTGCGGCTTCCCGACTCGCCAACTGAATAGGGACAACTCTCGGTGTCGCCCCAGACGACGGTGACCTGGTCGAGGCGCATCTGCATCGCCTCAGCGGCCAGGAGCGCCATGGTGGTCTTGGCCGCGGTGCCGATGTCGGTGACTCCGACGTGGACCCAGAGACGCCCGTGTCCGTCGAGTCGAAGGCGGGCGCTGCTGCGTCCGGTTCGCGCGCTGAAGGCGCCGGTCGCCATGCCGAGGCCGCGCCGCACGGGTCCCGTGTCTGTGCCGGCCCGCCGCCACCGTGACGCCCAGTCGATGACCTCCGCGCCACGCTCAATACACTCCGGGAGCGCCCAACTCGTGTAGGGAGTCTCGTCCATGTACAGGCGGCTGGCGTTCAGTCGGTGAAAGGCGACCGGATCGACCTCGAGCGCGTGGGCCATCTCGTCCATCATCGACTCGATGCCCCAGACCCCTTGCGGATAGGCCGGTCCACGGAAATTGGCGCTCACCGTCATGTTCGTGTACGTCGGATGCACCACCCGGCGGACGTTGGGACAGCGGAACAGCTCGATCCCGGCGATGCCGCCACTACTCTTACGATGCGGGCCGAGTCCGCTGTAGCCGCGCAGGTCGATCGCTTGGAGGAGGCCGTCTCGGGTGGCGCCCACGCGGTAGTACTGCCGGGTGGGCCAGCGGCCGTGCACACCGAGGAAATCTTCTTTCCGTGTGTACTCCAGCTTGACCGCGGTGCCGGTGTCGCGAGCCAGCACCGCGGCGATCAGGTCCGAATCCTGGCACTGGTTCTTATTTCCGAACCCGCCACCCATGTACTCGCAGACCACGCGGACACTATCCAGCGGCAGCCCGAGGTCGCGGGCCAGGTCGCGCCGCGTGTTCGCAATGCCCTGGGTGGGGGCCCAGAGGGTCAGCTGGTCGCCGTCCCATCGCGCCACGCTGACCCGCGGTTCCAGCTGGGCGTTGTTGATGTGCTTCGACGTGAAGTCGTCTTCCAACACCACATCCGACGCGGCAAAACCGGCCGCGAGGTCGCCCCGTTCGTACACCTCGGGCTCGTGCAGACCCCGGCCGTCGGCTGACAGGTTGCCGCCCGGCTGGATCTCGACGGCGTCTGGCTGGAGCGCCGTTTCCGGATCGAGCACGAACTCCAGCGGCTCGTAGTCGACCACAATCGCCTTGAGCGCCTCCTCGGCGGTGTGACGGTCGACGGCTGCGACCGCGGCCACCGCGTCGCCCACGAACCGCACCGGGTTGTTGAACAGAAACCGGTCGTTCCGCGAGTCGCCGCTGGTCCAGATGACATCACATGTGTCACGACTGATGACGGCGCGCACGCCTGGTAGGCGTTCGGCGCTCCGCGTATCCAGACGGCGGATCCGGGCGTGGGGATGCGGACTGCGCAATACCCGGGCGAACAGCATGTCGGGGAGCTGCACGTCACCCGTGTAGCGGGCTTGACCGCTCACTCGTTCGACGGCATCGACGCGCGGCGTGGGGGTGCCGACTGAGGTCAGCGCCCGCGGCGAGGACACGTCCGGCGAGGTGCTATCCAGCACGGCCTCGACATACCGGTTGTAGTTCGAGCAGCGGCAGATATTGCCGACCAGTCCTTCGCGGACCTGGTCTCTGGTCGGATGTGGGATGTCGTCGAGCAGAGCGCTCGCCGACATCAACTGGCCGGCGGTGCAGAATCCGCACTGCGGGCCGTCGTGCTCGACGAACCGTTGCTGCAGTGGACTCAGCTGGTCAGCGTTGTCACCATCGGCCAACCCTTCGACCGTCTCGATGTCTTGCCCGTCCGCCCAGATCGCCAACTGGCTGCATGCGTAGACAGGGGTGCCGCTGACCCGGACGGTGCAGGCGCCGCACTCGCCTCGGTCGCAGCCAATCTTCGTGCCGGTCAGGCCCAGCTGGTCGCGCAAGACCTCCGCGAGGGTCCAGCGGGTTTCGACGTCGAGTGCGTGCGTGTCG
>CAUZAY010000067.1:0-16040 GCA_963577695.1 Vicinamibacteria bacterium
GGTGAAGCGGTCTCTCCGCGACGAACCAATGAACGCGTAGGACCTCGGTCCACGTTCACCCGAGTACGACCGAAGGGCCGAGGCGTCATTGCCTCGGCCCGTCCCTTGTACGCCGTGCATGGCGGGATGTCGTTTCACGGAGGATGGCGGATGAGTGTGTATGAGGAATCGAACCAGGGGCAATCACGCCGCCAGTTTGTCCGAAGAGCGCTGAGCGGAGGGGTGGGTGCGACGCTGGCGGCGGCCGCGGGCACGACCGCTGCCGTGGCACAGGTTGGCGGCCCGATACGCTCGTTCGACCACGTCGCGATTCCGATGCGGAACACCGACGCGATGCTGAGTTTCTATCGTGCGCTCGGCTTCACGGTCATGGAGGGGGCGAACATCTGTTCGGTCCACTTTGGCGACAACAAGATCAATCTGCACCGGCCGGAGTTCTGGCAGAGCGGTACGTTCACGCTCCGCGCTTCAGCCGCCGAGCCGCCATGTGGCGACTTCTGTTTCGTCTGGGACGGGACGGTCGATGGCCTCACGATGATGCTGGACGGGGCTGGGGCCGAGGTCATCATCGGGCCAGTGGAGCGGACTGGTGGTCGCGACGGCGGTACCGCGAGTGGCACCAGCCACTACATTCGCGACCCGGACGACAACCTGCTTGAATTCATTGTTTATTAATTAGACGGGGCTTCGCCCCGAACCCCCGCGGCCGTTCCGCGGGGACCCCGAGTGCCCCACTCCGCGCCCGCGAGGCGCGCATGTGCGCGCTTGGGCTTCCCTCGCCTGGCGGCTCGGTCGTCGCACCATTGTGGGGACTATGCCACGCGGACGGTTCGAGGGGAGGACTACCTATTTTCGGGGGGCGTGGGTGCGTCTGGCGGCTTGGGTGATCTTTTCTCCGATCAAGGTGACCTTGCTGTCGCGCAGACGTTTCTCGTTCAGCCAGTAGGGGCTGGTGATTTCCTTGAATGCGTAGATGGCCACCTGTATCCCTTCCGCCCAGGCGACCGCGATGAGTTTGATGTCGCCATGCACGTCACCGACCGCGAAGAGGCCGCGACGGCTGGTTTCGTAGTAGGGGTCGATGGCGATGCTGCCGTCCTGGTTCAGCCGCACACTCAACCGCTGGAACGTGTCTTTCGCGGAAAGAAACCCGATCTGCACGATGGCGAGATCACAGCGGCTTTCCGACCCGTCCGACAACGTCACGGCGATCGCGTCGTCATCGAAGGCGGCGGCGGCGACCTCGGTCGAGGCGCGGACGAGCCCACCGGCCGCCTCGATGCGGGCGCGGGTGTCTGACTTGCCGACCGGCGCCGCCTCCCGAACAATCATCTCCACCGTTCCGTGCCTCGCCAAGACCATCATCGCGGCATCGAGGGCCGAATCCCCGCCGCCGACCACCAGCACCCGGCTGCCTTCGTAGTCTCCAATTTTCGGATTCTTGTAGTGCACCTTCCTCGACCCAAGTCGGTCGAGCGCAGCCAGTTTCCGTGGGCAGTGCAAAACCCCGCAGGCCAGAATCACCTTTCGGCAGAGGTAGCTGCCGTGGTTGGTCTCGACCCGCTTGAGCGAGTCTTCTTTCTCCACCTGGTCGGTGTCGTCGATGGCGACGAGTTCCTCGTTGAACCGGAACTGGACCAGCGCAACTTTCGCCTGGCGGAACACACGCAACAAAGTTCCTCGCCAGTGATCCCGCCCGGAGAACCAGGAACATCGACGATGCGCTTGTCCGCATACAGAAATTGCGGCTGGCCGCCGGGCTGGTCCTTCGCCTCGATGACCAGCGTGGTGAGACCCCGGTGGGCGGTGGTGAGACTGGCCGTCAGTCCAGCCGGACCGGCACCGATGCTGACAACGCCCCAGTAGGGAAGCGCGCTGAAATCGAGGTCGGCATTCAGTTCCGTGACGGTGAAGTCAGCCATGTGGCGGTTCTCGGGAGCCGTCGGCGGTACGCGGCCCGACGGTTCAGTCCAGATCGGACAAAGTGATCAAGAATGGGCCATGTGCAGACTCAGCTTGTGCGTCCTCCTGGCTTTGTGTGTCCTCATTGCGGCGGGTTCCGCCACCGCGGCCCAGGGGCCCACCCCCGGTGTTGACGATGGAGCGGCTCTGTTGCTCGAATGCGGCACGGCCCTCAGAGCTGCCGACGGTGGCGCCGTCATTGAGGAGAACCCGGTGGAGCGTGGTGTCCACATGGGCCAGTGTCTCGGACTGGTCAGCGCGGTGTGGCACACCCACAAGCTGATGGTCGACGCGTTCGACAGCCGCCAGGCGTTCTGCCCCACCGCTATCCTCAGCGCCGGACAGATGGCTCGCCTCGTCCACGCCTACCTGACCGACCATACCGACGAACTCGAGCGCTGGGATACTCAGCTAATTCTCGAGGCCTACGCCGACGCCTATCCGTGCCGAACGCTCTGACGCCGCGCTGTGTCCGGGCGTTACAGTGCCCCGCCTAGTTCGGCGTAGACCGCCGTCAGGAATCGTTCCGGGTCGCCCCACTTGGCACCGAACTCCCGAGTCGGGTCTGCCGCCACCACTTCGTCGTAGCTCCGTCCCTGCGCCACCAACGCCTCGACCCGATCCGCGACGGCGATCACCATGTCGCGGAATTCGATCACGTCCGCGCGGGTAGAGACCACACCATGCCCCGGTAGGATCTTGGTGTTCGGTCCCGCCATGCCGGCCAGGAGCCCCAGCGCTTCGATGGTGCCGGGCAGGGTGCCACCGTTGTTACGGTCGATGACCGGGAACGCGACCGTTCGAAACATGTCTCCCGTATGGATGACGTCAGACTCGACAAAGTGAATGATGCTGTCGCCGTCCGTGTGCGCGGCCGGCATGGGTATGACGTGCGCAGGGTCATCGTTCAAGTTGATGGTGATGTCTTCGCTGAAGGTGAGCACCGGAAGGGCGCCCTCTGGCTGGTTCGCGGCGAGGCGGGCCCGGACCCGATCCTGGGCCACGATCGGCACACCCATCGCCGCGAAGTTCGCGTTGCCACCGGTATGGTCGCCGTGCACGTGGGTGTTGATGAGAAACCGGATGTTGCCATCCGAGATGCCGTTGATCACGTCGCGAATCCGGTCGGCCAGCGGGCCAAACTGATCGTCGATCATGACGACACCGTCCGCGCCGACTGATAACCCGATGTTGCCGCCGCGTCCTTCGAGGTAGTGCACGGTGCCGGCCACATGGTGGGTCGACAGACCCACCGCGCCCCAGTCCACGTCCCCGGGCTGGGCAGCCAATTCGGTTGTCCCGAAGGTCACGACGAGCCCGATCACCAGCGCGAAGCCGAGCGAGACCGCGAGACGGAGCCGCGAGTTCGTTCTCATGGGGTACTCCCTGTGTGGCGTGACGGAGAATCCGTAGTGTCGCGCCTATGATATCGGAACCCACTCGTCCGCGCGGGGTTCGGGGCGCAGCCCCGTCTGAGTACTTCCTCGAACCCTTCGCCGTTTCGCTTCGCGCGTTCATGACAAATGCGGGCTAGTGGCCAGTGGCGCCCTGGTGTAGGATTAGCAAACATAGGCCATTACGAACGTGCACACACACAAGCCGGGCCAACCGGGAATGCGTGGTCTGCTGATCTCTGCGGTCGGAGCGCTGGCGGTCACGGTGACCACAGGCGGACCGTTGCGCGCGGCGGCGCCAGCCCAGCCGGCGACCGGCCAGTCTGGTACGGCGGAGCGCGCGCTGCTGGATCGATACTGCGTTGCCTGCCACAACCAGCGCCAGCAGATCGCCGGCCTCGCGCTGGACACCGTTGACGTCACCGATGTCGCGGCGCACCCGGCAGTCTGGGAGAAGGTGGTGCGCAAGCTGCGGGCCGGTGCCATGCCGCCCGCGCCGAGACCTCGACCCGACCCCGAGACCTATGAACGCTTCACGACCTGGCTCGAGAGCGAGTTGGACGGGGCTGCGGCGACCCATCCTGATCCGGGCCGAACGGACGCGTTTCACCGGTTGAATCGCAGCGAGTACCACAACGTGGTTCGCGACTTGCTCGCGTTGGATGTCGACGTAAGAGAACTACTGCCGGCCGACGACGGGAGCTACGGCTTCGACAACATCGCCGGCGTGCTCGGCATCTCACCAACGTTACTGGAGCGCTATCTGTCGGCGGCGAAGAAGGTCAGCCGGTTGGCGGTCGGCCGCCCCGCTCCGTCGGCGACCGCCGCGACGTTCCGACTGGCCACCGATCTGACGCAGGACGACCACGCCGACGGCCTGCCGTTCGGTACCCGCGGCGGTACCCGGTTCGACTTCACGTTTCCCGAGGATGCCGAGTATGCGTTTCGTGTGAAGCTCGGGAGAGACGCGAGCGGCACCCTGAAGATCTTTAACACCCCACACCGACTCGAGGTGAGCCTGGACGGCGAGCCGCTGCGGACCTTTGTCGTCGGCGAGGTCCCGCCCGAGGGGGTGGAGCGGAGCAGTCCTGAGTATCGGGCGTACCTGACGCGCCAGCGAACCATCGACGACGAGTGGGAAGTGCGCGCGCCGGTGCGGGCCGGCCCCCACACGGTGCAGGTGACATTTCATCAGAAAACGACTGCCTACACGGAGACGCTTCGGCGGCCGTTCCTGCGTCCCTATACCAGCATCACCGGCGGCGACACGCGGTATCAGCCGTATGTCGGCAGCGTGACCGTCGCGGGCCCGTTCGAAGGCAGTGGCCGTCGTCCGGTCGACGAGACTCCGAGTCGCGAGCGGATCTTCTCGTGTCACACCGCACCGGGGCAATCCGGCGTGAACGCAGCGGACAGTTCGGAACCTGGCGACGCCGCCGAATGCGCTCGGGAGATCCTTTCGACGTTGGCGCGGCGTGCCTATCGCCGTCCGGTGACGGAGCGCGATCTCGACGTGCTGCTCGGCTTCTACGACGAGGGACTGGCCGACGGTGGGTTCGAGGCAGGTATCGAACTCGGGCTACGGCGATTGCTGGCGAGCCCGGAGTTTCTGTTCCGCGTCGAACGCGATCCACAAGATGTGGCACCAGGCACACCGTATCGTGTCAGTGATCTCGAACTGGCCTCACGGTTGTCGTTCTTCCTCTGGAGTAGCATTCCGGACGACGAGCTCCTCGACGTGGCCATCGCGGGAACCTTGCACCAGCCGTCGGTGCTCAAGGCCCAGACCTGGCGGATGCTGGCCGATACCCGGGCCGCCGCGCTGGTTGAAAATTTTGCCGGGCAGTGGCTGTATCTCCGAAACGTGCGGGCACTGACGCCCGACGAGAATCAGTTTCCCGACTTCGGCGAGTCGCTTCGCGTGGCGTTCCAGCGAGAGACCGAGCTGTTCTTTGAGAGCGTGTTGCACGACGACCGGAGCGTGCTCGAGTTCCTGACGGCCGACTATACATTCATCAACGAGCGTCTGGCGCGGCACTACGGAATTCCGAACATCTACGGCAGCCACTTCCGGCGCGTGACCCTGCCGGACGAGACCCGCCGCGGGCTCCTCGGACACGGCAGCATTCTGGCCGTCACGGCGTATCCGAACCGTACGTCGCCGGTACTGCGTGGCAAGTGGGTGCTCGAGAATCTCCTTGGCACACCACCACCGCTGCCGCCACCCAACGTGCCGTCGCTTGAAGAGACGACCGCCGACGGCTCGACGCTGTCGATGCGCGAGGCGATGGAGCAGCATCGCGCGAACCCGGTGTGCGCCAGTTGCCACCGGTTGATGGATCCGCCGGGTTTTGCCCTCGAGCAGTTCGACGCGGTGGGCCGCTATCGGACCCGGAGCGAGTCCAACACGCCGATCGATGCCTCCGGGGTGCTACCGGACGGGACCGTGTTCGATGGGGCGGCGGGATTACGCGCGGCGCTGTTGAGTCGCCCGAATCTGTTTGTCACCACGTTGACCGAGAAGCTGCTCACCTACGCGCTCGGCCGAGGCGTGGAGTATCACGACGCACCCGCCATCCGGGCCATCACCCGCGAGGCCGAGGCGGATGGCTACCGTTTTTCGTCGCTCATTCTCGGGGTCATCGAGAGCCCGCCGTTCCAGATGCGAAGAAGTCTAGGAACCGATCATGTTCATTAGAAAACTAGCGATGCCGCGACGGACGTTTCTGCGAGGCGCCGGCGCCACCGTGGCGCTGCCGCTGCTCGACGCCATGGTGCCTGCGTTGTCCGCGGTCTCGACCACGGCTGCTGCCCCGGTCCGACGACTCGGATTCGTCTATATTCCGAACGGCGCGGTCATGCAGCAATGGACCCCGGCCGAGACGGGCTCGGGGTTCGCCTTGTCGCCCATCCTGCAGCCGCTCGCCCCCTACCAGGACCAGCTGACGGTCGTGACTGGATTGGCGCACGGTCAGGCGGAACCGCTCGGCGATGGCAACGGTGAACACTCTCGAGCCAGCGCCACCTGGTTGAATGGGGTGCATCCGAAGCAGACCGAAGGGGCGGACGTGCAAGCCGGCATGACCGCGGACCAGATAGCTGCCGGCGTGCTGGGACAAGACACGCCACTCCCATCGCTGGAGCTGGCCATCGACCTGGACGGGCTCGTCGGCAACTGCGAGAACGGCTACAGCTGCGTGTATCTGAATACGGTCGCCTGGCGCTCGGCCACGACGCCGCTGCCGATGGAGAACAACCCGCGGGTCGTGTTCGAGCGGCTCTTTGGCGATGGCGGCACCACGGAGCAGCGGGTCGCCGAGATGCGGCGCGACCGGAGCATTCTCGACTCCGTGACGGACGATCTCGCGGCCCTCGAGCGGGATGTCGGCGGGGCTGACCGCGCGCGGATCGACCAGTATCTCGACTCAGTGCGTGCGCTCGAGCGGAGAATACAGCTCGCTGAGGCCCAGAGCGCCACGGCGGAGCTCCCCGAGCTGGACCGGCCGGTGGGTATTCCTGGTACCTACGAAGACCACGTCAAGCTGATGTTCGATTTGTTGGCGCTGGCGTTTCAGGCGGACCTCACGCGGGTGTTCACATTCATGCTGGGTCGCGAGCTTGGTGGTCGCACCTATCCCCACTTGGGGGTGCCAGACCCGCACCACGGGCTGTCCCACCACCGTAACGATCCGGAAAAACTCGACAAGCTCGCGAGAATCAACACATATCACATGGGGTTGTTCGCGCACTTCCTCGAGAATCTGCAGTCCACATCAGACGGAGACGGGTCGCTGTTGGATCATTCGATGGTGATGTACGGCGGTGGTCTCGGCGACAGCAACGATCACGCGCACTTCGACCTCCCCGAGCTCGTCGTCGGGGGCGGCGCCGGTCGTCTGCGGGGCGGCCGCCACGTGCGATACCCGAAGGACACGCCGGTGAACAACCTGCTCGTCAGCATGCTCGACAAGGCGGGCCTGCCGGCGGAGCGGTTCGGCGACGCCACGGGGCAGATCAAGGAACTCGTTTAGTACCTAGACGGGGCTGCGCCCCGAACCCCCCGCGGCCGCGGGGCGCGTATGTGCGCGCCGCAAGGGCCGCCGTAGTAGCTGCGGGTCCTCGGACCTGTCCGGCAAGAGGCGCAGACAAGCAATGACAACACGGTCACGCCGTCGTGGCACGCTCCTCCGCCTGACAGCCCTCCTGACGTTGTCCACACTGGTCGGCAACCCGGCGCACGCCGCGGTTGAGGCCGACGTGCCGCTGATCGACGCGGTGCGTACTGGCAATGTCGAGCAGGTCCGAGCGCTGCTAGGCCGCGGCGCCGACCCGAACACGCCGGCCACGGATGGTTCGACCGCGTTGCAGTGGGCGGCGCATCGTGAGGATGTGCGCGCCGCCGACCTGCTGGTGCGTGCCGGTGCCCGACCTGAGGTGGCGAACCGTTATGGCGCGACCGCGCTCCTCGAGGCGGCCATCACCGGCAACGCCGCCATGCTGAGGGTGCTGCTCGATGCCGGCGCCGACCCGAATACCGCCATGCCCGAGGGGGAGACCCCGCTCATGCGGGCGGCGAGGGCGGGTCGGGCGGATGCGGTTGAACTGCTACTCGCGCGCGGCGCCGAAGCCGATGCCCGCGAGGAGTGGCGCGGTCAGACGGCGCTCATGTGGGCAACGGTGGAGGGGAACACCGGCGCGGCCGTGGCGCTGCTCAGCGGTGGAGCCGACGTGTATTCCCGGTCGACCGGCGGATTCACACCGCTGCTCTTCGCGGTGCGACACAACCACCAGGAGACGCTGCGTGCACTGGTCGAGGCGGGGGCCGATGTTGACGACCGGTTGCCGAGCGGCATGAGCGCGCTCGCGCTGGCCACACTCAATGCCAACTACGACCTGGGGGTCTGGCTGCTCGGGCAGGGAGCCGACCCGAACGCCGCGGAACAGGGCTGGACCGCGCTCCATCAGCTCGTGTGGGCACGTCGGCCCAATCTTGGCTTCAACAACCCCGCTCCTATCCCCACCGGGTTGGTGTCCGACCTGGCGTTTGTCGAGACACTCGCCGCCCACGGCGCCGATCTCAATGCCCTGGAGACGAAGGAGCCGCGGGGCGGTGACGGGTCCGGTGCTCCCGGTGGCTACCGCAACGTCCTCAACCGCGTCGGCGCCACGCCGTTTCTCCTGGCCGCCAAGGCGGTCGATACCGAATTGATGCGGCTGCTGGTACGGCTCGGCGCCGATCCGTTACGGCCGAATGAAGATGGAACGACGCCGCTCATGGTGGCGGCGGGCGTTGGCATCTGGGCGGTCGGGGAGAGTCCCGGTACCAACGAGCACGCACTCGCCGCCGTGAAACTGATGCTGGAATTGGGCGATGTCGTGACAACCGTCGACGCTAACGGTGACACTGCCCTGCACGGGGCCGTCATCCGCGGCTCCGGACCCCTGGTGCGATTCCTGCTGGACCAAGGCGCCGACCTCGAAGCGAGCAACGAGAAGGGCTGGACCCCGCTCACGATCGCCGAGGGTGTGTTTTACTCGAACACCGGCAAGCGGTGGCCCGAGATGGAACGGCTGCTGCTCGAACTCGGCGCTCGCCCCACCGCGAAATAGGAGAGTCCATGCGAACGGTGTTGCATTGCGTCCTTGGATTGTTCCCGGTCTATCTCCTGCTCGCCGGGGCGTCCGTGTCGGCTCAGTCCATCGAAGAGCGCTACACGCCGGTGACCGAAGAGATGCTGGTCGATCCGTCGCCAGGCGATTGGACGATGTGGCGGAGGACCTACAACCACTGGGGCCACAGCCCGCTCGACCAGATCAACACGTCCAACGTCGGCAGTCTCCGCCTGGCCTGGGCCTGGACCATGGAGCCGGGTAAACAGGAGACCACCCCGCTCGTGCACGACGGGATCATGTTCCTCGTACAGGCCTGTGACTTCGTCGAGGCCCTGGATGTGCGGGATGGGTCGCGACTTTGGCAATACCGCCGGACGCAGGTCGATCACGCGGCCAGCATGGCCTGCGCGAACCGCAACGGCGCGCTTTACGAAGACAAGCTCATCATCGGCACCCACGATGCCCACTTGGTCGCGCTGAATGTGCGGACGGGCGAGGTGGAGTGGGAGGAGCAGGTCGGCGATTGGACGGTCGGTCATCATTATTCAGGGGGACCCCAGGTCATCAAGGGCCAGGTCGTCGCCGGCATGTCAGGCTGCTATCAGCTCAATACGCGCTGCTGGGTCTCGGCCCACGACGTCGAGACGGGCACCGAGGTGTGGCGCACCTATACCATTCCCGGCCCCGGTGAGTTCGGGTACGACACCTGGGGAGGCATACCCGACAACGAGCGGCGTGGCGGCTCGGCCTGGAACGCGCCAAGTTACGACCCCGAACTCAATCTCATCTACATCGGCGTCGGGGTGCCGATTCCCTGGGGGTCTGTGCAGCGCGGCACCGGAGACGGCGACGTCCTGTTCACGAACTCGACGCTCGCCCTCAACGCCGATACCGGTGAGATCGTCTGGTACTTCCAGCACATCCCCAATGACGAATGGGATCTCGACCATCCGTTCGCCCGCATGGTTGTCGAGACGGTCGTGGCGCCACGTGCCGATGCCGTCGAATGGATGAACACGTCCGTCACCCCGGGCCAACCTCGAAAGATCGTGACGGGCATTCCTGGTAAGACCGGCATCGTGTGGGCGCTGGATGCCGCGACCGGCGATTTTCTCTGGGCCCGGCCCACCAACTACCAGAATGTGGTGGTCGACATCGATGCGGAGAGCCGGCGGGTCCTGCTCAACCCCGCACTGAAGTCACCGAAGGTCGGAGAACCAGTCTTCGTGTGCCCGAGTCTGACCGGCGGTATCAACTGGCAAGCGACCGCCTATCACCCCGGTACCAACGCACTGTACGCGCCGACCAACAATACCTGTAACGAACTGACCCTCAACGAGTTCCGGCTGCGGACAGGCGCCCATCACGGCTCGGCGCGGGTGGCCCTGGCCCAGACCCCGAACAGTGACGGCCAGATTGGTCAGTTCACCGCGGTCGATGTCGGCACGGGTGAGACCTTATGGGTGCACCGCCAGCGCGCCGGATTCGGCGGCTCAGTGCTGACCACGGGTGGGGGGTTGGTGTTTGTGACCGACGACGCCCGGCGCTTCCGCGCCTTCGACGCGCGGACCGGAGACGTCCACTGGGAGCAGATTCTCAACTCGAGTGCAGGCGGGTATCCGATCTCCTACATGCACGATGGCGTGCAGTATGTCGCCATCGCGGCCGGTGGCGGGGTCAACTTCAGGGGGCTCACCCCGGAGATTCAGCAGCCTGGCCGAGGCAACATGCTTTTTGTCTTCCGGCTCCCGTGAGCCGTTTCAACGGCGGCACCAGTTGCTATTCTGCCAGTTCGATCGTCGAGACCTCCAGGAGCGTCTCCCCGCCGGCCTGACTCGTCTCGCCGGTCGCTCGCACCTGCTTGGCCATCATGTCGGTGAGCGCATCGGCGTGCGTTGCGGCCCAGTCGCCGGTGATCTTGACGAGCCCGTCATCGGTCAGAATCCCGATCGGGTCGCCATTCTTCGCACAGCGCACCATGCAGGCCACGTGCTCAGCGCTGGGTTCGGCACCGCCCATGGCGGCACAGCCGGCCTCCACGAGTCTCCCCGTGACGGTCTCTTCCGCCGCGACCGTGGCCCCGACTGTCGACGTTGAGGTCCAAGTAATCAGCGTGGCCGCACCAACGGCCGCGAGCGAAATCAGCGCGAACTTCTTCATATCTATACTCCTCCCGAACAACACCGAGTGTATCAAGATTCGGTCCGATCTGCGCTAGTCCCCAAGACAAGCGCTGCGCAGTGACCGGTGCTATTGGCGCCTATCTGATTCGGCGGATCTGGGTGCTACAATGCTGGCACTTCAGAGATCTTTTTTCGAGGAGCCACCATGTTGCTATCAGGTCGCGTTGCCCGGACGCTCGCACCCCTCACACTCAGTGCCGTGTTGGCGCTGGGCGTCTCGACCCTGGCCGTTGCCCAAGTGCTGGACGCACCGGATCCCGCCCAGATGGAGGACGCGCCGGACCTTGGGTACAAGCCCGTGCCGCACGGGTTACAGATTCCCGCGGACGTGGAGATGGGCGCTCCGTCCAGCGTCGTCTGGACCCCCAAGAACACCTTGCTGGTGTTCAACCGTGGGCCAAACCCGCTGCTGGAGTTCAATCCCGATGGCAGTTTTGTCCGCGCGTTCGGGCAGGGCGAGTACCTCAGACCGCATGGGATGCGTCTTGACCCCGAGGGCAACATCTGGACCACCGACGTCAACGGTCACACCGTCCGGAAGCTGAACCAGGACGGTGAGGTGCTGATGACTATTGGCACCCACGGACAGCCTGGCGAGGCCAGCGCGGGTCTGTTGAACGAGCCGACCGACCTCACCGTCAACGAGGCGGGCGAGATCTTTATTCTCGTCGGCCACGGTCGGGGTGAGCCGCGTCTCTTGAAATTCGATCGTTCGGGGAAGCTGATGACGTCATGGGGCGGTCCCGGTACTGGTCCCGGCAAGTTCGATACACCTCACTCGATCGTGGTCGATGGCGCCGGCCTTCTCTATGTGGCCGACCGTCAGAATCGCCGCGTGCAGATTTTTGACGAGGACGGGACGTACATCAAGGAATGGGCCTATAAGGGGCTCCCTTGCGGCTTGCATCTCCATTCGGACCAGCAGATGTATCTGGCCAGCGGATTCGCCGGTGAGATACTGCGGCTGGACAAGAACGGCAAGGCGCTCGGCCGCACCGGCCAGCCAGGCAAAGGGCTTGGGGAATTCGGCGAAGCGCACTACATGACGGTGGCCCCGAACGGCGACATTTGGGTCGCCGATACCGTCCGCCCGGCGCTGCACAAGTTCGTCAAGAAGTAGCGCCGCCTCGCCCAGGCGGGTCTAAAGACCCGCGGCTACGAGGGGCTCGGGGCGTAGCCCCGTCTAAATAATGCTGAGCTTGGTCGGCAGTCCGGCGGTGCCGTTTCGGTTGCGGGACGCGGATGACGGGGAGCATCAGCTCGAGGAGTATCTAGGTCGGTGGCTCCTCCTGGTGCTGCATCGGCATCTCTATTGACTGCCCTGTCGTCGACACCTGCTGCAGGTGCAGCAAGCGCGGGTCAGGTTGCATCAGCTCGACATCCAGGTGCTGGTGGTGACCTTCGAGGGGCGTGAGGAGGCTCGCGAGTACATCGCCGAAACCGGGCTCACCTGGCCTCTGCTCGTGGATACCGACCGGAGCCTGTATCGCGCCTACGGGATGCACCAGGCCCAGTGGCGGCATTTGTGGGGGTGGGCCACGATGCGCGCGTACTGGCGAGAGGCGCGGAGGGGGAGGTTTCCCCGGGTGCCGCGCGCTGACACCGCCCAGCAGGGAGGCAACGTGCTGATCGATCCGACCGGCGTCGTCCGGTTGCACCATGTCGGTCGCGGTCCCGCCGACCGGCCTCTGGTCGAAGAGTTGTTTGCCGCGCACGCCTGAGCGGGTCGCAACTGGGTACACGGACACGAACCATGACACGACTCTTTTCCCTCGTCGCTATCGGCCTGACCCTGGTCTCAACCTCCGCCACGGCGCAGACCGCGGACGCTGAGCGCTTCTGGGGGCAGTGGCGTGGTCCTGACGCGACCGGCGTGGCCCCGCACGGGGACCCACCGACCCAGTGGAGCGAAACCGAGAACATTGCCTGGAAAGTGGAGATTCCAGGTCGCGGTTCCGCGTCGCCGGTCGTCTGGGGAGACCGGGTGTTCCTGCTGACCGCCGTCCCGGTCGGCGAACCGGTGGTGGTGGCCACGCCGGATGCCGCGGTCGAGCCGCCACCGGCGGCCCGGGGCAACGGTCGCCGTGGTGGCCGTGGCGGACGCGGCCCGAGGGCGTTCCGTATGCATCAGTTCACCGTGATGGCGATCGATCGGGCCACTGGCGAGGTGGCGTGGCAGCAGATCGCCCGTGAGGCGGTGCCCCATGAGGGTTTTCAGGAGCCGAACGGCACCTACGCGTCCGGGTCGGCGGTAACCGATGGCGAGCACCTGTTCGCCTTCTTTGGCTCGTGGGGACTGTACGCGTACGACCTCGATGGCAACCTGCAATGGGAGGTGGATCTGGGCACACGCCGCATGCGGAATGCGTTCGGCGAGGGGACCACGCCGGCGCTGCATGGTGACACTCTGGTCGTGACCTGGGATCACATCGGCGGGCAGTCGTTCATCGTGGCGCTCGACAAGCGCACCGGGGCGGAGCGCTGGCGCGCGAATCGAGACGAGATCGACACCTGGGCCACGCCGCTCATCGTGGAACACGACGGACGTGCGCAGGTCATCGCGCCAGCGATGGACCGGGTCTACGGCTACGATCTGGAGACAGGCGAGATCGTCTGGGAGAGCCGAGGCACGACCATGAACGCGATCCCGTCGCCGGTCTACGCGGACGGCATCGTGTATGTCATGAGCGGGTATCGCGGCAGCAATCTCCAGGCGATCAAATTGTCCGACGCGCGGGGCGACATCGCTGGCACCGACGCCATTGTCTGGCAACTGGACCGAGACACGCCGTATGTGCCGTCGCCGTTGCTCTATGACAACGCGCTTTATGTCATCAAGAGCAACGACGGCATCCTGTCGGTCTTTGATCCCGTGACCGGCACGCCTCACTACCGCCTACAACGGTTGGACGGGGTGCCGAATATCTTCGCCTCGCCTGTCGGCGCTGCCGGCCGGGTCTACATCGCCGGACGCGACGGCACCACGTTGGTCATCAAACACGGGCCCCGCTACGAAGTGGTGGCGTCAAGCACCCTCAATGACAGGTTCGACGCGTCACCCGCCATCGTGGGTGACGAACTCTATCTCCGCGGCGCGCAATTTCTCTACAAGATCGCCGAGCGTTGACGTTCGTGTCGATGCCAGTCGCTCGGTAGCGACGGCGTGGCCATCCGTGGCCGATCGACCTCCCACCATGACCTGAGTCCCGGCGCGCGCCGAGTGGCCCATCTTGACCAGGCAACTCCAGCGCCCGCCGGCGAAATTCGTGCACAAGGAGGACGATCTTGAGAGTCGCGCGCTGAATTCGCTCGTCTGCAGCGGCGCCATCGTCGCTGGCGGGACGTGTGCGACGATCGATTCTGTCGCCCGGGGTGCGAGTGCATGCGGGCGCCAATGTGGACGATTCGGTGCTATTTGACGATGTGGAGATCGGGGCTGGAGCCAAGGTTCGCCGCGCCATCCTGGACAAGCAGGTTCGCGTGCTCCCGGGGGCCTCGGTCGGCGTGGACCCGGAGCTCGATGCGCGTCGGTTCACCGTGTCACCAGGCGGCGTTGTGGTTGTCGGTAAGGGCGAAGTCGTCAGTTGAGGACCGGCCCCGAGATCGGTTCCCGCCGCTATACTGCATCCATGAAGGCACTGCGCGCCATCCTCGCGCCTGTTGATTTCAGCGACACCTCAGGTCTGGCGCTCGACTACGCCAAGGAAATGACCCGACGATTCGAGGTGTCGCTCCACTTGCTCCATGTAGTGACTGACGCCGATGTGAGCCCGGGAACAGAGGCATTCTGGGGGTTCTCTGAGGACACCGTGCAACAGAAATGGGTCTCGGAAGCGACGACAAAACTCGCCGCGCTCTGCTCCGTCGATGAGGAAGCCGCGCTGCGTGTGCGGACGGCGGTAGAGGTCGGGACCCCGTTCGTTGGCATTGTGCGCTACGCCCGCGCCCACGACATCGACCTGAACGTGATGGGTACCCACGGACGCGGCGCCGTACGGCATTTGTTGCTCGGAAGCGTTGCGGAACAGGTCGTCCGCCAGGCCTCCTGCCGGGTGCTGACCGTGCGCAACCCGGCTCACGAATTCGAGGCGCCCTGACGGGGCGACACGGTGGACGCGATGCCGAAACTTCATCAGGGGGACATGACCCCGCGCGTGAGTCGCCGTCGGTTCCTGGAAATCGCCCCGCTGCTGGTGGTGGCGCCAGCGCTGCCCGTGAGAGCCGCACGGCTGGAGACCGCGCGGCTGCTTCAGCAGACGGCCGGAACGGCTCCGCGTCTCCGTATCACTGGCATGGAACTGATCGTGGTGCGCGCGACCGCTCGCACCACGTGGCTTTTCGTCCGGCTGTCGACCAATCAGGGGCTAACCGGATTGGGTGAGGCGTCACTTGGCCGCCGCTCCGAGTTTCCGGAACTGGAGCCGTTCTTCGAGATGGTCCGCGACGAGTCGCCGTTCCGTATCGAACGGTATCGTCAGAGGGGCTGGGCCCAGGCCTCGTCAGGTGACCGGGTGAGGGCCACCGCCTTTAGCGCCATCGAGCAGGCTCAGTGGGATCTGGTTGGCAAAGCGCTGGGCGCTCCGGTCAGTGACCTGTTCGGCGGCCGGGTTCGGGACGTGCTGCCGGGATACGCGAACATCAACCGCGCCACCAGCAACCGGCAGCCTGAGGGATTTGCGGCCAACGCTCGCGCGGCGGTCGACGAGGGATTCGCCGCACTCAAAGCTGCTCCGTTCGATGGATTTCCCGCGCTGACCCAGCCAGAGGTCGAGGTGGCGGCAGCCGCGGACCTTGGTATCGCCTGTGTGGCCGCCATGCGGGAGGCGGTGGGACCGGATGTGGCGATCAAGATCGACGCGCACAGCAACTTCGACGTGCCGCTGGCGAT
>CAUZAY010000068.1:0-15772 GCA_963577695.1 Vicinamibacteria bacterium
GACCCGATCGATCCGGAGCCGTTCGCGTACGACCGCGACCATGTCGTGATGCTGTCCGATTGGACGGACGAGAACCCCGACCGCGTCTTCGCCAAACTCAAAAAGCAGTCTCACTACTACAACTTCAACGAGCCGACGGTGGGCGACTTCGTGCGCGATGTTCGGGCCAGGGGGTTCGGAGCGGCCCTGGCCGACCGAGTCGCGTGGGGCGAGATGCGGATGAACCGCACCGACCTGTCCGACGTGACGGGGGCGACCTACACCTATCTGCTGAACGGGCAGGCCCCGGCGGGGAATTGGACCGGTCTGTTCACGCCCGGAGAACGCGTCCGACTGCGATTCGTCAATGGGTCGGCGATGACCTACTTCGACGTCCGGATCCCGGGCCTGTCGATGCGCGTGGTCGCTGCCGATGGCCAGTATGTGCATCCGGTGTCGGTGGATGAGTTTCGCATCGCCTCGGGCGAGACGTTCGACGTCATCGTCGAGCCGTCGGGTCAGGACGCGTTCTCCATCTGGGCACGGTCGTTGGATCGTACGGGGTTCGCCAGCGGCACGCTGGCCGTGCGTGCAGGCGTGCGCGCGCCGATGCCCGAGCTCGGTCCCAGACCGTTGTTGACGATGGACGACTTGGGACACGGCGTCCACACGGGCATGCCGGGCACGATGTCGGACCCGCCGCCCAGCAATCACGACGCCCATGACGCGGCCGCGGCGGCGCCCCCGCCCGACGCACCCCATGCGGAACACGGGGTCGCCCCGCCGCCGCCGGACGCGGAGGTCGGTCACGACATGCCGGCGATGGTCACCGCCGACGCGGCCATGCAGCCGCATCCATCGAGCGAACGAGGTAATCCCTTGGTCGACATGCAGACCATGATGCCCAGCTCACGGCTCGACGACCCCGGCATTGGGTTGCGCAACAACGGGCGTCGGGTGCTGACCTACGCTGATTTGCGGACGTTGTTTCCCGACCCCGATGGGCGAGAACCAGGCCGTACGGTGGAGCTCCATCTCACTGGTCACATGCAGCGGTTCGCGTGGTCGTTTGACGGCATCAAGTTCTCTGATGCCGATCCGATACCGCTCACCTACGGCGAGCGGATGCGCATCGTGCTGGTGAACGACACGATGATGTCGCACCCCATGCATCTGCACGGCATGTGGAGCGACCTCGAGAACGACGACGGTGAGTTCCATCTCCGAAAGCACATTGTCGACATGCCGCCCGGTTCCAGGCGGAGTTTTCGGGTGCGAGCCGACGCGTTGGGACGGTGGGCGTTCCACTGCCACCTGCTCTACCACATGGCCGCTGGCATGTTCAGAGAAGTGCGGGTCGACGTATGAGGCGCCTCACCGTCCTTGTCGTCGGGTGCGCAGGTGTCGTGGCGTGTCTCTCCCCGCACGCGGCCCTTGCGCAGCCAGCCACGCCAATACCGCCCGTCACCGACGCCGACCGGGCCGCGGCGTTTCCGGACGTGGAAGCGCATGCGACGCCGGACAGCGCTGTGCACGCCTTTGTGCTCGTCGACCAACTCGAGTGGCACGGGGGCGACACGCATGCGGGCCCGAGCTGGGACTCGACAGGTTGGATTGGCGGCGACCAGAACCGGTTGTGGTTTCGTACCGAGGGCGACGCGGATGGCGGTCATCTCGGCGAGGCCGAGGCGCATGTGCTGTACGGACGGGCGTTCGCTCGCTGGTGGGACGTGCTCGTCGGACTGCGCGAGGACGCCCGGCCGGGCCCCGCGCAGTCCTGGCTGGCGGTTGGTGTCCAGGGCCTGGCGCCCTACTGGTTCGAGATTGAGGCGACGGCCTATCTCGGGACCGGAGGGCGCACCGCGGCCCGGCTGGCGGCGGAGTACGAGTTGCGGTTGAACAACCGGCTCGTGCTGCAGCCGGTGGTGGAGCTCAATCTGTTCGGCAAGACGGACGTCGAGCGAGGTCTCGGGGCCGGGTTGAGCACCGTGGACGGTGAGCTCCGGCTCCGCTACGAGATCCGGCGCGAGTTTGCGCCATACATTGGCATTCGGTGGCGTGATACGTTGGGTGACACGTCGCGTTTAGCGGCGGCCGCGGGTGCGTCGGCAGGGAGTCGGCGGCTGGTCGCGGGGCTGCGGCTCTGGTTTTGAGTTTACGGACCTGGATCGAGGGGCGCATGCCGGCCGGCCGGGTTCGACCCGAGGAAATGTCATGAGACAGCGCACCTGCGTGTCCGCGGCGATGTTCACGATCCTCGTGCGGTTGGGCGTCACCCTGCTCATGGTTGGAGTGGCCGTCGCGGATCGCGCGCACGGCGCAGAGCCCAACGCGGTTCGGCTGCGGCAACTGCCTGAGGGGCACATCCAGCCCATGGCGCGGGTCGACGCAAGCGGCACCCTGCACTTGATTTACTTCACCGGCGACCCGGTGGCTGGAGATGTCTACTACATCCGCCGGCCTGTGGACGCCGCCGATTTCTCATCCCCGCTCCGGGTGAACTCGCAATCCGCCAGTGTCATCGCGATCGGGACCGTTCGCGGCGCCCATCTGGCCCTGGGAACCGGCGGACGAGCTCACGTGTCTTGGATGGGTTCCGACCGCGCAGAGCCTCGTGGACCAGACGGCCAGAGCCCGATGCTGTATGCGCGTCTCGGCGACCGCGGCGAGTTCGAGCCGCAGCGCAACCTCGTGACCCATGCCTTTGGGCTCGATGGCGGCGGCACGGTGGCCGCGGACACGCACGACCGCGTCTCGGTGCTCTGGCACGCGGACGCCGGTGAAGGCGGAGAAGAGCGGCGACGCGTCTGGATGACGACGTCCATCGACGGCGGGACGACGTTTGCCCCGGAAGTCGCGATATCTGAGCCTGGCGTGTGCGGCTGCTGCGGGATGAGTGCGGCGATCGATCGCGCGGGAACCACGCGCGCGCTCTATCGGGGCTTCGCACCGCCTGACCATCGAGACATGTTCCTGCTGCGTTCCGATGGGAGGACGTTGGAGCGAACTCGGCTCGAAGGGTGGCGGCTCGGAGCCTGTCCGATGTCCACGTCGTCGATATCGACGGCCGCGGCACGCGACGATGATGGCGACGACGAGGGGGTCATGACCCTCGCGTGGGAAACCGCGGGGCAAGTCGTGTGGGCCACCGTCGATCGACCGACGGGCGCCGTCTCTGAGCCCATCGGTCCGCCGTCGCCCGGTGAACATCGCAAGCATCCGGTCGTCACACGTGCCGCCGACGGACGGGTCCTGTTCGTGTGGACGGAAGGGATGGCCTGGAACCAGGGAGGCATCCTGCACTGGCAGGAATACGACCAACGACGTCAACCGACTGAAGTCCACGGCTCGACGGGTGACATCCCGGCGTGGAGCCGGCCCGCTGCGATCGCGGAGCGCGACGGCAGTTTCACGATTCTCTATTGACCGATTCCCTTTCCCTACGAGGACGCCACGCGGCCTGGCGGTCGGCCGTCCACCGTCCCCGCCGACGCACGTGGTACATTCATCCGCTTACTGTGCTGACCTTGTTCCCTCACATGTATGTCACGAATGACTCAGGAGATTGGCCATGCAGATGCTGATGCACGTCCGGTTCCCTATCGACCCGTTCAACGCGGCCGTTCGCGACGGGACCGCCGGTCAGAAAATTCAACGGATCATGGAGGCGATCAAGCCGGAGGCGGCCTACTTCAATGCCAGCAACGGACGGCGGGGTGGGATTCTGGTGGTCACCGTCAACGACCCGACGGATATTCCCCGGCTGGCCGAACCGTTCTTCCTGACGTTCGACGCCGACGTCTCGCTCGAGCCGTTCATGACCGCCGAAGATCTGGGTCGCGCGGACCTTGACTCGCTAGGCAAGGAGTGGGGCTAGCGGCCCCGCGACACGTGCGAACACAGCCGGCGGTGATGCAACCATCGACCAGGTGGGTGGGGCGCCTGTTGGTCGGTGTGGCCGCGATGAGCGTCGCCGGCCAGACGGTCGCGCAGCCATTGGGTGAGCCAGGCATGGTCGAGGTGACCGTGGAGGTCGAGCTCACCTGTCCGTCGTGCGCGCAAGGTCTGGAGCGACGGTTGTCCCGGCTGGACTACGTCGCGCGGGTTGAGATCCAAGGCGAGGAGGGCCGGGTCGTGCTAGGGCTCGAGCCGGGCACGAGTGTGTCGCTGATGGCCGTCCGCGACGTCATTCGAAACGCCGGGTTCACGCCGACTGCGTTCAGGCTCACTGCGGTCGGCCGGATCTCCGAGACAAACGCCGTTACCGCGCTGATGCTACCGGACGACATCGGCTTCGTCCTGGCCGGAGACCGGGTCGGTGCGCTCGGGGCGGCGGCCGGTGACGCCGTGGTGCGGGTGCGTGGCGAGGTGTCGCTGGCGACCGACGGCGACATGCCGGTCTTGACTGTCGATCAATTCGACCTGCCATGAGCCAGGTCGCCACACGCGCGTCCATGCCAGAGGGACTAGTTGTCCGTAGTCCGACGCGGAGCGACACGTGGTTCACGCAACACTCTCGACGGTTTCGGCACCGGGCGCTTGAGTAGCCCGAACTTGTCGACGGTGTGCGTGCGGATATGAGCCATCGCCTCGTCGAGGTCGTCGGTCGTGAGCCACAGGCTGAGGTCCCGCACGCTGATCGTCCCTTCGCGTTCCATCCGATGGATCAGATGGAGCAGTCGGCGCCAGTAACTGGTGCCCATCAACACGATGGGGAAGCTCTGTATCTTGCCGGTCTGCACGAGGGTCAGCGCCTCGAAGAGCTCGTCCATGGTGCCGAAGCCGCCCGGCAACGCGACAAAGGCGTAGGAGTACTTGAAGAGCAGTACTTTGCGCACGAAGAAGTAGTGCGCCGTGACAGAGTGGTCCACGTAGGGGTTCGGGTCCTCTTCCTTTGGCAGGCGGATATTGCAGGCGACCGAGCGTCCGCCGGCCTCCTTCGCCCCGCGGTTGGTCGCCTCCATCAACCCCGGACCGCCGCCGGTCATCACCGTGAAACCCAGCCGGGCCAAGCCGGCGCCCACCTCGCGGCCGAGGGCGTAGTAGGGGTGATCCGGTTTGAATCGGGCCGACCCGAACACGGTGACGCACGGGCCGACGAAGTGCAGCCCTCGGAACCCGGCGATGAAATCCCTGACGGATCTGAGCACCAGCCAGAGGTCTCTGGTGCGACTCTGCGGCCCCTCAAGCAGGATGCGGTCGTCGCGACTGTTCTTCTCGGTGAGGTCTGCCGGCGTCGTCGTCACAAGGAGACCTTGGTCGGCCCGGCCGGTGGGCTGATGCGTCCAACGACCGCGTACTGACTCGTATCGAACATCGGGTATCTGTCTCCTTCTTCAGCGGGACGCGGCCTCGGCGCGTCGAGGCCGCCAACTGCCACGCGAGCGTACAACCGTCTGTCCGTCATCGCCAATCGATCGGGCCTCTCCGCGTCGCGCGACCTCGTTTCGCACAGCGACTGAGCCGCCCGCGACGGTAGTAGCTCTCCGACATGCGGGCACAGGCGCTCTTCGTCGTCGGTCTCATGTGCTGCCCGCTGGTCGCTTGGCCAGGCGCCGTCGAGGCTCAAACGGCGCGTATTGAGGGGGGCGTCGTCGATTCCGCCAACCATGTGCTTTCCGGCGCAACGGTGACCGTGGCCGGGATTGATTCCGCTCAGGCCGCCGACCCTGGGGTTGACCCGGTCCTCGATGCCACCGTTACCGACGGCGCCGGGGCCTTCGAATTCGCGGCGCTACCGCTTGGCGCCTATATTGTGGCGGCTGATCTCTCAGGCTACGCGTCCGGCATGGTGGGTCCGGTCGAGGTGGTGGCGGGCCAGGTACTCGGCGTGCGGCTGCTGCTGGAGGTGGCTCCGCTGTCGGAAGTGGTCACCGTCGACGCCAGCACGGGGGGCGGTCAGCCGCTCGAAAAGGACGAGTTCGAGACGGAGTTCCTGCAGGTCTTCCAGCTGCCGATCGATCGTTTCCAGGACGCGCTGCCGCTCTTACCCGGCGTCGTGCGTGATCCCCGCGGGCGTCTCAGCTTCAACGGCACCCGTCCGAGCCAGAGCACCCTGCTCGTCAATGGGGCCAATGCCACCGATCCCGTCACGGGCCAGTTCGCGTTCGAGGTGCCGCTGAGCGTCGTCGATACGGTCGAGGTGCACGCGGTGCCCTATTCGGCGGAATTCGGGCGGGTGTCCGGCGCGGTGACCGAGGTTCGAACCGTGGCCGGGCCTGGATCTCGCAGGCGTTCGACTACCGATTCGTGCGTTCCGAAGTCAAGGAGAACATTCCCGGCGATACGGAGGAAATCGTCGAGGGCTTCGACGTGTTCACGCAGGTCGACCTCAAACTCACCGATCGTCACTCGATGACCGGGACTCTGTCCGTGTTTCCGTCGACCGTGGACAATCTGGGGATCAGCTCCATCGACTTTGCGGAGGCCACCCCGGAAGCGGACCTCGGTGGCTGGAATGTAGCGCTGGTCGACCGGCTGGCCACTGGCGCGAGCACGCTCTGGGAGACGCGGTTCGCTCTGAGAGGGTTCGACGTGGCCGTACGGCCGGAGGGAGCGGGACCGGCCCAGCTGACCCCTGATGGGCTACGCGGCAACTATTTCAACGAGATCGACCGCACCAGCACCCAGCTCGAGCTGGGGGTCGCTCGGTTGCAGAGCTTGGCCTGGAGAGGTCAGCATCTGGTCAAATTCGGCGGACAGGTGTTCGCCACGTCATTCGAGGGGATCGACCGGAGCGGCCCGATAGAGGTCCGTGGCGCCGATGGACGCCTGTTGAAGCGGATCACCTTTCGTGGCCCCGGCGAGTTGGAGGCCTCGGATGTGATGACTTCCGGCTACGTGCAGGACCACTGGCAGGTGAGTCCACGATTGGCGCTGGATCTCGGTCTGCGGTACGACCAGAGCTCGATGATCTCCGAGAGTCACCTGTCACCGCGCACGGCGTTCTCATTGGCGCTGGACCAGGCCGGCCGCACCTTGGTCAAGGGCGGGTGGGGACTGTTTTTCGATCAGACGTTCTTGCAGGTCGACGTGTTCGAGCGATTTCAGCCGCGCGTCGAACAAGTGTACGACCTCACCGGCTTGGCGCTCGGTGCCCCGCTCGTGTTCGAGAACCGGATCGATCTGGTTCTCGAAGAGCCGACGAGTCGCGTGTGGAACGTCGAGTTCGACCGACAGCTCACCGAATCGTTGTTGCTTCGGGGTGAATTATCGAGAGAATCGCTCCAGTAATCGGTTGCTCGTCAATCGCGTGACCGACCCGGCGGCTCCGGCCCTGGTGCTCTCGTCTACCGGACGCCTGAGGAGCCGCGAGTTCGACGCCACGGTGCGGTGGACGTTGGCGAACGACCATGGGGACCTCTACGCCTCCTTTTCGAAGATGCGCGCCGACGGCGATCTCAACGACTTTGGTGAGATCTACGATAACCACCGCAACCCGCTGTTGCTGGAGAACCAGCAGTCGTTCCAGCCCTTCGAGGTGCCCAATCGGTTGTCGCTGTGGGGCGTGGTCCGGCTATCCGGGCGCATCACCATGACCCCCGGGATCGAGTGGCGAAACGGGTTTCCCTACACGGTCTTCAACGAGGACTATTCAGTCGTCGGCGAGCGCAATAGCTCCGATTAGCCGGCGTTCTTCTCGGCGGACCTGGCCGTCACGAAGCGTATGGAACTCGTCGGCCGCTGGGTCGACGTCGGAGTCCAGTTCTACAACCTCACGAGTCACGACAACCCGCGCGACGTCCTCTCGAACCTCGCCAGCTCCGGCTTTGAGTCCTTCAGGAACAGCATCGGCAGCACCGTCGCACTCCACCTCGGTCTCGGCTTCTAGGTTTCCGAGTGAGGCGTCCGTCTGGCAGCGTTGCTGCGTCGGTCACAGCCCGCCTGGCTGCTCGCTCCTTGCGCCTGGCCAGACGAACGCCTCGCTCGGAAACCACCCTGGATGTCGCCTAGGCGCGCACGTGCGCGCCTCGCGGCCGCGGAGTGGTCCCCGCGTAGCGGTCGCGTGGGGTTCGGGGCGCAGCCCCGTCTGCAGAGGTCCCGAGACCCGGGTATGATCGCGGTTCGGTCATGAGCGGTTCTTCCACCATAGCAGGTCACACACCCGGTCGCAGCCGACGGTTACTCGGCACGTTCGGGGGGGTCTTCACCCCCAGCATTCTCACGATTCTCGGCATTATTCTGTTTCGGCGGCTGGGCTACGTGGTGGGCGCGGCCGGCCTGCTCCAGGCGCTCGGGATGCTGGCGCTGGCCACCGCCATTTCGGTGCACACGAGCGTGTCGCTGTCGGCGATCGCGACGAACCGCAAAGTCCGCGGCGGCGGCGATTACTACCTGATTTCACGCAGCCTGGGCGTCGAGTACGGCGGCGCGCTGGGCGTGCTCCTGTTCCTGGCCCAGGCCGTCTCCGTCGCGTTTTATTGCGTTGGATTTGGGGAGGGGGTCGCGGCGATCTTTGGGGGCGGCGATCTGCTGGTGCGCCTCGCGGCGGTGCTTGCGGCGGTGGCGTTGTTCGGGCTGGCGTATGCGGGTTCAGACCTGGCCACACGGTTCCAGTTCGTGATCATGGCGCTGCTGGTGGCGGCACTGGCCTCGTTCTTCATCGGGGCGTACGCGGCCTGGGATCCGGAGCTGCTCAGGGCCAATCTGGCCAGCGAGCCGGACCCGACGGCCCCCTCCTTCTGGATCCTGTTCGCTATTTTCTTCCCGGCCGTTACCGGGTTCACCCAAGGCGTGAGCATGTCCGGCGATCTCAAGGATGCCTCGCGGAGCCTGCCCATGGGCACCTTTCTCGCGGTCGGGCTGTCCACGATCGTGTACGGCGTCGCCATCGTCATGTTCGCGGCGGCCAGCCCGCTGGCCGATCTCGCCGCCGACTACGAAGGCATGGGGCGGGTGGCCAGCGTGCCGTGGCTGATTGACGCGGGGGTGCTGTCGGCCACGCTGTCGTCGGCGCTCGCGTCGTTTCTCGGCGCGCCGAGAATCTTGCAGGCCCTGGCGAGCGACCGGTTGTTCAAGGGGCTGGGTGTGTTCGCCACGGTCGATGCGGAGAGCGGTAATCCTCGTCGGGCGGTCGTGCTGACCGGAGCGATCGCCCTCGTGACGATCGTGGTCGGTGACCTGAACACGATCGCATCGGTCGTGTCGATGTTCTTCCTGATCTCCTATGGCCTGCTCAACTACGCCACCTACGTCGAGGCCCATGGAGCCAGCCCGTCGTTTCGCCCACGATTTCGGTGGTACAACAAGCGGGCCAGCTTGCTCGGCACGTTTCTGTGTGGCGGTGTCATGCTGGCGATTGACCCCGCCGCGACGGCGGTGGCCGTGGCGCTGCTGTTCGCCGGGTATCAGTATCTCCGGTGGACCGCGGTGCCGACCCGGTGGCGAGACAGCCGGCGGGCCTACCGATATCGCCAGGTCAAAGACGGAATCCGCGAGCTCGTCGAGCAGCCCGAGTCACCGGTCGACTGGCAGCCGCAGATTCTGCTTTTTACGGACACTCCGGAACGGCGGTCGCGCGTGCTGGCCCTCGCGTCCTGGATCAGTGGTGGCACCGGGTTCGTGACGGCGGTGCAGTTGATCGAGGGCGACAGCGTGTCGGAGTCCGGGCGCGTGCGACAGCGGGAAGCGGAGCAACAGCTACGCGCGGAACTCCGGGCAGACGCCATGGATGCGTTCCCTCTCGTCGTCGTGGCGCCCGACCTGCCCCAAGCGTCGATGACGCTGCTGCAATCATGGGGCGTCGGGTCGATTCGCGCCAACACGGTGGCACTGAACTGGCTGGAACACCATGGCGAGGGGGCGTCGGCGCCGTCCCTTCGATATGCCAGGTTGCTGCAGCGGGCCATCCGGCTGGAGCAGAACGTGGTCGTGTTCGACGCGGCCGCGGCCGATTGGGTGCGGCTGGCAGAGACGAAACCACACCACCGTCGGATCGACGTCTGGTGGTTCGAGGATGACTCGTCGCGGCTCGCGTTGCTGCTGGCTTATCTGATGACCCGGACCGACGGGTGGGACGACGCGGCGATCCGGGTGTTGGCGCCGGCCGCGGCTGATGCCGGGGAGAAAGTGGCCGCGAACCTCATGTATCGACTGGAAGAGCGACGGTTCGAGGCGACTGTCGAGCCGGTGCCGGGCGCCGACGCTCGGGCGGTCGTCGACCGCTCACGGGACGCTTCGGTCGTGTTTCTGCCGTTTCGGGTCGAGGGGATGCGGTTACTGGATCCGTTCGACGATCCGGTCGAGGCGGTTCTGCGCGATCTCCCGTTGGTCACGCTCGTGGCGGCCGGGCAGGGCATTCTCCTCCGCACCGAGGAAGAGACGGCCACTCCACCTGACGACACTTCGCCCCCCGAGTGAGCCGGGGGTTTCCAGGCGAGGCGTCTGTCTGGCAAGGCGCAAGGAGGGAGCAGCCAGGCAGTATTTGACCGATGAACAACGCCGATCGACCGGATTCAGCGCCGGTCGAATGCAGCCGAACTTTCACCACGGGCTGCTAGCCGAGCCACTGCGTGATGGCGTCGTTGACGACGTCCGGTGCCTCCTGCTGTACCCAGTGCGACACGCCCGGAAGGTAGCGCACTGTGAGGTCCGTGACCAGCCGGTCCGTGCCCAGGGTGAGCTCCTTGCCGAGCGCGGTGTCCGCCTCGCCCCAGATCAACAGGGTGGGCACCGTGATGGGGCGGGTCACGTCCGGGTGCAAGTCATGAGGGAATCGTCGGTTCGCCCGATAGTAGTTGACCATCGCGGTCAGGGCCCCCGGATCGAGCGCCTGCTGGCGATAGACGTCCAGTACCTCGTCCGGAAATCGGGTCTTGTCCACCGCCATATCCCGGAACGTCCTGGCGATGGCCTGAGCCTCCCGGCGACCGAGGAGCAGCTCCGGAAGCTTCGGTACTTGAAAGGCAAAGACATACCAGGATCGCCGGATCTGCGGCCACCGGTAGAGTCCGCGGGCGAACAGCGCCGGATGGGGGCAGTTCATGACGACGAGTCCCGCCAGCGGGCATCGGCGCCTGAGGGCGGTCATCCAGGCGAGGCCGCCGCCCCAGTCGTGGCCGACGAGCAATGTCTCGCGTGCGCCCGCGGCGCGAATCAGGCCTTCGATGTCCGCGACGAGCAGATCGATGTGGTAGTCGGCGACGCGCCCGGGACGGCTCGAGCGGCCATAGCCGCGCAGGTTCGGAGCCCAGACCCGATAGCCCAGTCGCACCAGCGCGGGTATCTGGTGCCGCCACGAGAAGGCGCACTCCGGAAATCCATGGAGGCAGAGCGCCAGCCGGTCTCCCGTTCCGTCCTCCGTTACTTCAAACCGGAGGCCGTTCGCCTCGACGAATCGGATCCTGGGGGCGCGTGTATTCACTGGAAGGATGTTAACCGGAGGAGCGACCAAGAAGGGGCTGGGCGGGCTTACGCTGGTTCACTATGCCAGGCGGCTGATTACGGAACGGATTACAGTCACTGTGGGCTGTAAATCGAACCGCTGCTGATAGCGGCGGCCTCCTAAGGTCTGGCGGCCCGTGGTGAAAGTCCTTAGTTCTAGGGATCGACAGGATCGATCCGGCGTACTACACTCTGGTGCATGGCGATGGGAACGAAGCGGACACGGGACCGACAGGCGAGCCTGTGGGCCGCGACGGGGGATCTGCCGAGGAGGGCCGGACACCCGTTCTACGAACGACTGAACCGCGTGCTGGACGACGCGCCGCCGGACCACTCCACGGTGTCGCGCACCCGCCGCCTGCTCGAGAACGTGGTCGAGAAGCTGCGAGATGTCGGTACGGGCAACGGGATCGTCGGCCTGCAGAGCATGCCGTATCTGGTCCTCGACGAAATGGTCCGTCTGACCAACGGCGGTGCGGGCGACACGCGGAAGGCGCTGCTGGAGGTCATTCTCTATAGCGACGATGGGAAGAAGGAGTTGAATTACATCCCGATCAGCGCCTGATACTGATCTGCGCTTCTTCCACGATGGAGAGTGAAACGGATCGATCAGAGCACGTCGACCTCGCACCCGCAAAAAAAAGAGGCCCCCCGCACCGCGGTGGCGGTGTGGGAGGCCAGTGATCGGAGCGTCGCGGTCCGGTGCCGCGTCACGGTCAGGGCAGCTTGTAGGCTAGCAACGTACCGGACTGGCCGCCGCCGCTGGTGGCGACCACGATGTACTGCTCGCCCTCGACCTCGTAGGTCATGGGCGAACCGGTCTGCGGGGCGGTCATATACACGGCGCCGACCTCGTCGCCCGTAGCCTTGTCGTAGGCTCTGAGCATCGCGCCGGTCTCGCCGGTCTCGGTCGTGTAGCTCCCCGATTCACCCGCCACCACCACATTCTTCGTGATCAAGAGTCCGACTCGGCCTGGCCAGCCGGTGCGGCCGATGTCGGCGCCGTCAAGCAACGGGTGGTTCCGGATGTTGTCCGGCGCTTCGCCATGCGGGACCTGCCAGGCAATATCACCGGTGTTCATGTTGATGCCGGTGATGCGGCCCCAGGGCGGTTTGATCATCGGGAATCCATCGATGCTCGTCGACGCGTCCCGGAAACCGATCCCTTCCGGGCGGCCTCGGATGAAGTCCATGTCGGACCGGTCCGGGTCGTTGATCATCCCCAGGGCGCCGATCTGGGTCTTGGTATAGACGTAGAAAAAGCCGGTTTCCGGGTCGGCCGACGCGCCGGGCCAGTTCACACCACCGGTGGAGTTCGGCAATTGCAGCGTGCCGAGCATCTCCGGCGTGGCGACTGTCGGTGGGTCGTAGAGCCAGCCAATCGTGTACCTGTCGTAGATGGCCTTTGCCCGCGTCAGCAACTCCGGGGTGTAGTCGACGAGATGGTCTTCATTGAGGTCGATTTCGTCGACGGCCGGCGGTTTCGTCGGAATGGGCTGCGTCGGTGCGTACCACTCGCCAGGGATGTCGCCCGCTTTCACCGGTGTCTCCGTAATCGGCCAGACCGGCTCGCCGGTCACACGGTCGAGCACGAACATGAAGGTCTGCTTGGTGGGCTGGATGAGCGCCTTGATCGGACGCCCCTCAACGGTGATGTCTAGCAACACTGGCGCGGCGGGCAGGTCCCAGTCCCAGATGTCGTGGTGCACTGTCTGGTAGTGCCACTTGCGTTCGCCCGTGTCCAGGTCGACGGCCACGATACTGCCGGAGAACAGGTTGTCACCGGGCCGATGCCCACCGTAGTAATCCCCGGTCGGGGCCTCGACCGGGAAATACGCCATGTTGAGCTCCGGGTCGATGGTCATCTGGGCCCACACACCCGTGTTGCCGGTGTAGCGCCACGAATCGTCGCCCCACGTGTCATTCCCGAACTCGTCACCGTTTGGAATGGTGTGGAAGATCCACTTGCGGTCGCCGGTCCGGGTATCGAAGCCGCGGATGAAGCCCTTTACGTTGGTGCGTGAGGGCGGCGCCCCGCCCGGCAGGTGGGCTGCGCCAATGAGAATCGTGTTCCCGGCGACCACTGGTGCGGCATGGAGCCCGATCTCGGACGTCGCCTCCAGATCCTGGTCGATGTTCTGCTTGAGGTCGATGATGCCGCCGTCGCCGAAGCCGGCCATCCGCGTGCCGGTCAGGGCGTTCAGAGCGACGAGCTGGTAGCCGGGCGTCACGTAGAGGATGACGCCGTCATTCCCGTCATTCCAGTAGGTGAGCCCGCGGCCGGACAGCCGGCGCGGGGCGGTCGAGCCCCGCTCGCCCTCGTCGACGCGGTGCATCCACAGCAGCTCGCCGGTGGCCGGGTCGAGCGCCACGGCGGCGCGTCTCGAGCCGGCGGTCACATACAGAATCCCGTTCACCATGAGCGGGGTCGACTGATAGGTTCTTTCCGGTTGGGGACCGAGATTGTCCGTGTTGAACCGCCACGCCAACTCCAGGTCGCTGAAATTGTCCGCCGTGATCTGGGTAAGCGGCGAATAACGGTCGTGCGACAGGTTGCCCCCGTAGGAGGGCCACTCACCATTCGCGGTCGAGGGCTCCTGGGCCGCGGCCGGAGCCGGGGCAAGCAGCAGAGCGACCGTCAGGCTGGTCAGGGTCAGTGTCGATAGGACTCTCATGACGTCGTTCCTCTTCGGGTGGTTTCCGTCTCGATTCGTCACCCGAGCCCCGCGCGCGTGACTCCACACGAGGACAGAGCTGACAAGAACAGTGCAGCACATCATAAGCTAAAATCGGTTTCGTCGACGCACTCAGGGTCCTGTAGCGTCTGGGGCCTGACCCGGGTCGAGGTTCCGCGTCGATCGTCAATCGAGGTCAGGAAAGGTCGCGCGTGTGGTGGCCGGTTCGATGACCAGCGACGCGACACTGACGGCGATGGCGACGCTGACCAGAGGCGCGAGGTGAGCATGCCGGGAGCATGCGACCGACGAGCAACGCCGCGAGGCGGGATGCTTCGGCGGTCGAGGCGGTGGCGTAATTCTGCAACGTGCTCTCAGTCGACGCCGCCCCCTGACACGGACCCCGATCAGTTGGTGGTCACCGGTTCCGCGGTGTTGTCCAGCAGGATCGGCGTACCCAAGCCCAGCTCGCCCAGTCGGTCGAGTTGTGTCCGCGCGTCGCCGACGACGACGTAGACCATGCGGCTGTGGTCCAGGTGGGCGCGCGCGAGCCCCTGAATGTCGTCCACCGTCAGGCCGGCGATCGTGGATTCCTGTCGACTGATGTAGTCCGGCGGGAGGTCGTAGGCGCTGATGTTCTGCAGCATGCCGACCAACGCCCCCAGCGTTTCGAATGCGCGCAGGTTGCCTCGCACCAGTTCCTCGCGGCTGGCCGCCAGGTCATCGGCGGTGTACTCCGCCTCGTAGCTCTCGAGGATGTCTCTGATCAACTCGACCGATTCGTAGGTTACGTTGGCGCGCACACTCGTATTCGCAACGAACGGGCCCGGAAGGCGCTGTCCGCGAAAGCCGGACCCGGCACCGTAGCTGTATCCCCGTTCCAATCGGAGCCGCTGGAACAGCAGGCTGGTGATACCACCACCGAGCCGATGATTCATGACCGTCGCGGGGTAGTAGTCGGGGTCGGTGCGGGCCATCGCCATTTGACCGACGCTGATGACCGATTGCGGCGCGTTCGGCACGTCGACGAAGTACACCTGCGCCGCCGTCGGAGCGTCCGGGAGGGGGTAGTCGGGCAGTACCACGTCGGTAGCCGTCCAGCGGGACTCGAGGCTGGCCAACGACGCGATGACTGCGTCTTGGGTAATGTCGCCCGCCACGTGCATGGCGGCGACCGATGGCGAGAAGCCGCTATCGTAGTAGGCCCTGAGATCATCAAGGGTGAGCGTCGACACCGACTCGGTCGTGCCCAGCGGGCTGTGCGCCAGAATGTGGTCCGGGCCGTACAGCAGCCGGTTGAGCACGGTCCCGGCGATGGCGGTGGGGGCGGCGGCTTGCTGACGGATTTCGCTGAGGGTCCGATCTCGAGCCAACTCGAACGCGTCGGCGTCCCAGCGAGGCTCGAGCAGGATCTCCTCGGCCAGCGCCAGCGTGTCGAGGTAGCTGCGGGCCAACGTCGTGGCGCGCAGCGTGATCGCCTCGAACGATGCACTGACGGTGATGATGGCGCCGAGCGTGTCAATCGCCACTTCGAGCTCCTCCGGCGTGCGCGTTCGGGTCCCCTCCATCAGCATGTCGGTGACGAGGTTCGCGACGCCGGGTTGTGACGGGTCGTCGAGCAAGAGCCCGCCAGCGAGTCGGATACTGAACTGCACAAGCGGGAGCTCCCGGTGCTCGATGCCGCGCACCGCCATCCCATTGGCGAGGTCGGTCGTCCAGACCGCCGGGGTCTGGAG
>CAUZAY010000069.1:0-15719 GCA_963577695.1 Vicinamibacteria bacterium
GCGGCATCGTCGTGCTGTATTTGTTTGTGGTCATGCTGGTGAATCTGGATCGATCGCCGGAAGAGCACGAGGACCCGCGGCGGTTGAGTATCTTCGGGCTCTGTTTGGCTGGCGCGATGCTCCTCGAGGTGGCCGGCATCGTGGTCTACAGCTACAACCGCTCGGCGTCGACGGTCACCGCCCCGGCCGCCGCGTCGCCAGTGCAGGGCAACACGCAGGAACTGGGGTGGCTGCTCTATACCGATTATCTGATTCCGTTTGAATTGGCGTCGGTGCTGCTGCTCGTGGCCATGGTTGGCGCCATCGTGTTGGCGAAGCGAGATCTGTAATGATGGAAATCACCCCGGCCCATTACACGGTGCTCTCCGCCGCACTCTTCACCATCGGCGTGATCGGTGTGTTGGTACGGCGCAACATCATCATTATTTTCATGGCGATTGAGCTGATGCTCAACGCCGTCAACATCAATCTCGTGGCGCAGGCCCGACAGGTGGAGAACCTGGTGGGTCAGGTGTTCGTCGTGTTCGTGATCGCGGTCGCGGCGGCTGAAGCCGCCGTCGGGCTTGGGATCATTCTGGCCTTCTACCGGAATAAGGAGACCGTGAACATCGACGAGATGAACGTGATGCGCTGGTAGAACGACCGGCAGAAAGAAGGCGCGCGATAATCGCGCGCACCGCGGGGGCGGGCACGGGGCGATGGGGCCCGTAAGCCACCGCGAGGGGTCCTGGGCGAAGCCCCGTCTGAAAGACGAAAGCGCAGCCCCGACTGACTATGGACCTTATCTGGCTCATTCCCGTGTTGCCCGGCATCGGCGCCGCCCTGAACGGCCTGCTGGGCATCCGCTATTTCAGTAAACCAGTGGCAGCGTCGATCGCCTGCGGGACGATGGGCGGCGCATTGTTGCTGGCCATCTTCGCGTTTGGGCAACTGCTCGGAGCCGAGCATCGCGAGCATGTCGTCACGCTCGCCCACTGGATTCCGCCGATTCCGCTACAGACGGTTGACGGGCTTGGCGCGTTTGAGGCGCCGTGGGCGTTTCGTCTCGATCCGCTGTCCGGGATGATGATTCTGATCGTCACCGGCATCGGCTTTCTGATCCATCTGTATTCGTCGTCCTACATGGACCACGAGCCCAGAGGCGGGTATGTCCGGTTCTTCTGCTACCTGAACCTGTTCTGCTTCTTCATGCTGACCCTGGTGCTCGGCAGCACCTTCCTGGTGATGTTCGTCGGCTGGGAGGGGGTCGGGCTCTGCTCCTATCTGCTGATCGGGTTCTGGTATCACAAGAAAAGCGCGGCCGATGCCGGCAAGAAGGCGTTCATCGTCAACCGGGTGGGCGATTTCGGGTTCGTGTTGGGTGTTTTTCTTATCTTCTTCACGTTCGGTACGATCGACTTCCGCGAAGTAGCGGAGGCCGCTTCGCAGATGCCAGTGGAGTCGGCGGCGTTTGGCGTGCTCTCGACCATCTGCCTGCTGCTGTTTGTCGGCGCCGTCGGGAAGAGCGCGCAGATTCCGCTCTACATCTGGCTACCGGACGCGATGGAAGGCCCGACCCCCGTGTCGGCGTTGATCCACGCCGCGACGATGGTGACCGCCGGGGTGTATATGGTCGGCCGGAACGCTGTGCTGTTCTCGCACGCACCGATGGTCATGACGATTGTCGCGGTGGTCGGAGGGGTGACCGCGTTGATGGCAGCCACCATCGCACTGGTCCAGACCGACATCAAGAAAGTGTTGGCGTACTCCACGGTCTCGCAGCTTGGGTACATGTTCCTCGCCACGGGGGTCGGTGCGTTTGCGGCCGGGGCGTTCCATCTGATGACGCATGCGTTCTTCAAGGCACTGCTGTTCCTCGGAAGCGGGTCGGTCATCCACGCGATGAACGACGAGCAGGACATGCAGAAGATGGGCAACATGAAGCTCTACATGCCCACGACGTTCATCGTCATGTTCGTGGGGGCGCTCGCGATCTCCGGGGTCCCCGGTCTGTCCGGTTTTTTCAGCAAGGACGAGATTCTCGCCAAGACGTTCCTCGCGAGCCCTTGGTTGTGGGGGCTGGCGGTGGTGACGGCCGGCATGACCGCGTTCTACATGTTCCGATTGATTTTCATGACGTTCTTCGGGGAGTATCGCGGACCCAAGTGGGGGGATGACGCCGAGGGTCAGGCTGATGGGGATCACGCGACAGCGGCGGACGACCACGGGCACGACGGTGCCCATGCCTGGCACGGGCCGCACGAATCGCCGAAGCTGATGACCGTACCCTTGATGATTCTGGCGGTGGGCGCGGCCGTCGCGGGCTACGTGGGAATCCCCCCGATCATCGGCGATTTTGTCGGGGTCGGCAACGCTATCGAGCACTTCCTGGAACCGAGTTTCGTGGCCGAGTCGGCTGCGCTCGCCGAGGAGGGAGAGCACGCGGTCGCGCACCTGTCCCACGCCGTCGAGTTCGGGTTGATGGCGTTTTCGGTGCTGATTGCCGGTCTGGGTATTGCTCTGGCCTACCACCTGTATGTGCGGCGGCCGAAGCGCTCTGAGGAACTTGCGGACAACTGGGCCGGCGCTCACCGGGTATTGACGAACAAGTATTACGTCGACGAAGCGTACAATGCGACCGTCATCAAAGGGACCATGGGAAGCGCCCGCGGGTTGTGGGCCGTCGACCGCAACGTGGTCGACGGCGCCGTGAATGGCACCGGCTGGCTCACGCGGGCCTTGTCGTGGGTCTCCCATGTGCTCGACAAGTACATCGTCGACGGGTTGGTGAATCTGGCCGCCTGGATCTGTGCCGAGGGGAGCTACATCTTCCGGCGGGGTCAGACCGGGTTGATCCAGAACTATGCCGTCGCGACGCTGTTCGGCGTGTTCGCCTGCGCGACGGCGTATTTGGTTGTCCGATTCATGGGGTAGCGGGGCGCAGCCCCGACTGAAAGACGAAGAACCTGCTCATGAGCAACACCGCTAACTTTCCTTTATTGACGCTGATCATGTTCACGCCCCTGGCGGGCGCGGTGCTGCTGCTGTTCGTGAACAAGAACAGCACGAACGCCATTCGTTGGATCGCGAACGGATTCGCCGGGCTCGGTTTTCTGGTGTCGTTACCGCTGTGGTTCTGGCTGGACATGGCAACGCCGGACTGGCAGTTCGTGGAGCGACACGAGTGGATCCCGTCGATCGGCGCCGAATACCTTATCGGCGTGGACGGCTTCAGCTCCCTGCTGATCCTGCTGGCCACCTTGATGGGGCTGATCGCGATCCTCTCCTCCTGGACTGCGATCACCACGCGGGTGAAGGAGTACTACATCTTTCTGCTGGTGCTGCAGACCGGCATGATCGGCGCGTTCGTCTCGCTCGACTTCCTGCTGTTCTTCCTGTTCTGGGAGGTCATGCTGGTGCCCATGTATTTCCTCATCGGTATCTGGGGCAGCGCCAATCGGTTGTACTCGGCGATCAAATTTTTCCTGTTCACGCTGGTGGGCAGCGTCGTGCTGCTGCTGGGCATTCTCGCCGTCTACTTCTATCACCACGAAGTGACCGGGATCTATTCGTTCGACATCACGCGATTCCACCAGTTGAACATGCCATTCGACCTGCAGTGGTGGGTCTTCCTGGCGTTTTTCCTCGGGTTCGCCGTCAAGGTGCCGATGTTCCCGTTCCACACCTGGCTGCCGGACGCGCACACGGATGCCCCGACCGCCGGGTCTGTCATTCTGGCTGCCGTGCTGCTGAAGATGGGCACCTATGGGTTTATCCGATTCTCGCTGCCGATCTTGCCGGAGGCGACACGAGCGGCCGTTCCGTGGGTAGTGACGTTGTGCATTATCGGGATCGTGTATGGGGCGCTGGTGGCCATGGCCCAGCGCGACTGGAAGCGGCTGGTCGCGTACTCCAGTGTCAGCCATATGGGGATGGTGATGTTGGGCATGTTCGCGCTCAACGCGGTGGGCATCACCGGTAGTATCGTGCAGCAGATCAACCACGGCATCTCCACTGGCGGGCTCTTCCTTCTGGTGGGCGTGGTCTACGAACGTCGTCACACCCGAGAGATCTCGGAGTACGGCGGCTTGTCGAAGGTGATGCCGGCGTATGCAGCGGTTTTTCTCGTGATGACCATGTCCTCCATAGGATTGCCCGCGCTCAACGGGTTTATCGGTGAGATTCTGATCCTGCAGGGCATCTTCGTGGTGAACAAGATCTGGGCCGCGTTTGCCGCGACCGGTATCGTGCTGGGCGCTGCCTACATGCTCTGGCTGTATCAGCGCACGATGTTCGGCACGGTGGACAACCCCAAGAACGAGAACTTGCCAGATCTGAATCTGCGCGAATGGGCGACGTTCATCCCGCTGCTGATTCTGGCGGTTTGGATCGGGCTGTATCCGAAACCGTTCATCGACCGGCTCGACTCGTCCGTGGTCCGGGTCATGATGCGCGTCAATAGCGCTGATGTTCCGTTGAACGCGGGTGCGGCGGGTGAGGGCGCACCGTCGCCGGTCGTCTCGTCCGATCTTCTGGCCTTGGACGGTGACACCGGTGACGTCATCGAGTTGCCCGTGCGCGGGGGCGCCAGATAATGCCCGCTGGCTTTTCCACTCTCGATTTCTACTTCATCCTGCCTGAGCTGGTGTTGACCGGCGGGGCGCTACTGTTGCTGCTGCTCTCGGTGACCGTGCCGAGACAGGACGGGGTGTTGTTAGGCGTGACGCTGGCGACGCTCGCGGCGACGCTCGTCGCGGTGTCGTCATTCGCGGGTCTCGACGAGACGGTCGCGCGAGGATTGCTCGCCATCGACGGGTTCGCGGCGTTCTTCAAGGTCATTGTGTTGCTGTCGGCGGCCCTCACGGTCTTGATGTCGGCTCCGTATCTGCGGGTGGAAGGCCTCAAAGCTGGTGAGTATTACTTCCTGATTCTCTGCGCCACCCTCGGCATGATGTTCATGGCGAGCGGGATCGACCTCATCACGCTGTTCATCGGGCTCGAGACGATGGCGTTGTCGTTCTACGTGCTGGTCGGCTATCTCAAGCCGAATCCGCGCTCGAATGAGGCGGCCGTCAAATACTTTCTGTTGGGCGCGTTCTCGCTCGGCATCCTGCTCTACGGGATGTCGCTACTCTACGGCGCGACCGGCACCACCAGCTTGGCCGGAATCTCGGCGGCGCTGAGCGGGCAGGAGACGAGCGCCGTGCTCGTGCTTGCGGTGATTCTGGTCGGCGCCGGGATGGGGTTCAAGATCGCGGCGGTGCCGTTCCACATGTGGGCGCCTGACGTGTACGAGGGGGCGCCGACCCCGGTCACCGCCTTTCTGTCGGTCGGCTCCAAGGCGGCTTCGTTCGCGATGCTCCTTCGGATCTTCGTGGAAGGCCTACCAGCACTCGGCGAAGAGTGGAAGACGCTGTTCTGGGGTTTGGCCGTGGTCACCATGACCGTGGGGAACATCGCCGCGCTGACCCAGAGCAATCTAAAGCGGATGCTCGCCTACTCGTCGATCGCCCACGCCGGCTATCTGTTGATCGGCGTCGTGGTCGGCACCGAGCGCGGCGTCGCGTCGATGCTCGTGTATCTCGGCGTCTACCTGTTCATGCAGCTCGGGGCCTTCGCTATCGTGACTGCGATGCGTCGTCGCGACATCATCGGCGACGAGTTGAAGGACCTGACCGGCCTGTTCAAGCGGAGTCCGGTCGTCGGGTTCGCGATGCTGTGTTTCATGCTCTCGCTTGGCGGCATTCCTCCGACCGCCGGCTTTATGGGCAAGCTGTGGCTCTTCGGCGCCGCGATCGACGCAGGAGAGATCTGGCTGGTAGTGATCGCCGTGCTGAACAGCGCGATCTCAGCCTACTACTACCTTCGAGTGGTCGTTTTCATGTGGATCAACGAAGATGAACCCGCCGGGTCGCCGATCGCGATCGGTCCCGCGATGGCCGTTGCCCTTGGCGTCGCTTTGCTGGGTACGGTGGTCCTGGGGCTGTATCCCGAGGCGCTGTTCTCTCACGCCCAGGCGGCGGCGAGCACGCTCGAGGGTCTCTCCTCAAACATCGCTCTCCGCTAGTTTTTCCTGGCGAGGCGTCCGCCTGGCGACGTTGCTTCGTCGGTCACAGCCCGCCTGGCTGCTCCCTCCTGGCGCCTTGCCCCACGAACGCTACCTCTTTCAGACGGGGCTGCGCCCCGAACCCCACGCGGCCACTACGCGGGGACCCCAATTGCCCCGTTCCGTGACCGCGGGGCGCGCATTGTCGCGCGCCCGTGCCTGCCAGCCCGTCACATGGGAGCGGGCGGTGGGAGCGGGCATCTCGGTCCGCGAACCGTCGGAGACGAGCCGGGAGACCGTGCCGCCGCGGGTGGGGACCGTGCGTGGGCGCGGAGTTTTAACGCCGGGTTTTGGATCAGCTACGCGTTCGCTTTTCCCTCGGTGCCCAGGATCAGGCACTCCGTTAGCCCGCGCGAAGCGCCCTGAGTGCCAAGGTGAGGAGAGCGGGACTCGTCGACCGGTTCGCGGATCGAGATGCCCGCTCCCGCCGCACGCGTACGGACGCACCGGATCAGCCCTCCACATGGCAAGCGTCGACTCGGGGCAGAACCCCGTCGCAGCGCCGAGACGTTTTCCCAGGAGGAAAACCGCTCAGGTCATCGGTCGCGCACAGACGCGCATTGGCCAAGCTCGAGTACTAGCTGGGTCGAGATGAGTCGATCTGGCTCAACGAGTCCTGTATCAACGCATCGTTGTCTTCCGCTGTCAGGTTCTTCTTGATCAGCTTGGAGGCGACGCTCAAGGACAGGTCGACGACTTCGTGGCGGATCTGCTGGACCGCCCGGGCGGTTTCCTGCTGAATCTGCCGTTCGGCGGCCTGGACCATCGCCGCCGCCTCTGTCTTGGCTGTCTGGTGCAGGTCTTCCCGGACGACCTCCGCCGCCGCTCGGCTCTTGGCGACGATCGACTGCCCCTCGGCCCGCGCCTCAGCGATGAGTTGCGCTGATTTCTCTTGTAGTTGGGCCAGTTCGTGCTGGGCGGCGTCAGCGTCGTCCAACGACTTGCGAATGGTGGCTTGTCGCTCGTCGAGCGCCTTCAGTAGCGGCGTCCAGGCGAACTTCGCCAACAGGCCGAGCAGGATCAGAAAAGTGAGGATGGTCCAGATGAAGAGCCCGGGATCGGGCTGGACCAACGGGTTATCCATAGGGCGCTCCCTCTAGTCGCGTAATGGTATCGAGAGGTCTCTGCGTCCCAGCTATTTCAGGAGGACGACGGCGAAGATGAACACCTCGGCCAGAATCGCCACGCCTTCCAGGAGAAAGAGCGGGAGGTTGACGGCTCCGGTGATTTCCGCGACGGCAGACGGCTGACGAGCGATGCCCTCGGCGGCAGCAGCCGCGAACTTGCCGATACCGAGACCCGCTCCGATCACCACCAACCCGAGACCGATCGCCACGCCCCCGATGTAATACAGATCCATTCCGATAACCTCCGTGTGTGTGTGTCGTTACCAAGAAGCCGAAACTAGTGATGCACGTTGATGGCCATGCCGATGAAGACCGACGTGAGCAGGGTGAACACGTAGGCCTGGACCACGACCACGATGATTTCGAGCGCGGAAATACCGACCGCAAGTGGGAGGACCAGTGTGACCCCGACCCCGATGCCCACGGCGGCGCTTGCGAATATCTCTGCAAAGAGGAAGACGAGGGACAGAATAGCCAGAATGGCGATATGCCCGCCGGTCATGTTCGCGGCCAGCCGCATCGTCAGCGCGAACGGCTTGACGAACATGCCCATGAGCTCAATCGGGATGAGCAGGGCATACACCGGTTTGGCCAGACCGGATGGCACCAGATTCTTCCAGTGCTTGATGAACCCATGAGCCATCGTGCCGGCGATCATGATGGAGAAGAACGTGATCGTGGCCAGCGCGGCGGTGACGTTGTAGTTGGCGGTGGCGGTGGTCCCGCCGTGCAGCACACTGTTAATCAGCGATTCCGAATCGTGGGAGTTCCCCAGCACGAACCGGTCGACCATGCCGAGCGTCTCGAACATTGGGATCAGGCCGACGACATTGCACACCAGGATGAAGACGAACAGGGTCAACATGAGCGGCGTCCAAGTGTTCACGAACTTGGCGCCGACATTGGGAAGCACGACCGAGTCTCGGATCGACTGGACGAGCCACTCCAGACCGTTCATGAAACCGGTGGGGATGCGTCGTTCTTGCTTCAGATACGCGCGGGTGGCCATCGTAATGACCAGAAAGAGGAAGCCGGCCACGAGCCACATCATCATCACATGCTTGGTCACCGAGAAGTCGATGCCCGCGATGTGCGGCAGGTGGACGAGGGGGTGATCCAACGAGCTGTTCGACACATGCTCGATGATCACTTCACCGGCGTTGAAGCCTTCTTCCGCGCCGTGTGCGGCGTCGGCGGCATGCTCGCCCGCCTGCTGCGCCTCTTCGGCGTGTTGTGTGGTCATGATGCGGAACCCGGCGCCGAGCTAGTTGCCGGTGGCGGCGGTGCCGGTTTGGGTGAACAACGTCTTGAAATACACCGCTTCAATGATCTGAAGGGCGACGAAATACACAGTAAAGCTGATGATGAACGGAAATGGGTCACGTGTCACAAACGCAATCACCACAGACACATATGCCGCGTAGAACACCATCTTCGCCAGGAAGGCGACCGTCATCCTGGTGGTCAACGCGCTCAGAGCCGTGCGGGTTGTCCGTTCCACCATGACGATAGTGGCGATGCCGACCATGAGCGGCGCCGCCATGCCCATGAATGCCGGCGCGGCGGTTTCGGGGGCCACCAGAGCCGTGAACAGGCCACACGTGGCCACACACACTGCGACAAGTATCCCCGAGAGCTTCATTTCTTCCAGACCGTCTTCGCCAGTTCGTAGAACCCGACCACAACACCCAGCAACATGCCGGCGAGCAGGAACCACGGCGACGAGGTCACAGCCCACCGATCTATCAGATATCCCAGCCCGCCCAGGACGCCGATCGCACCGATCAGCGTGTAGCCGGCCGATGCCGCCGGTCCGGCCCGGCGGACGTTTTCCTGCAAGGCCTGGAATGATCTTGCGAGAAAATGGTCGTTCGGATCGGGCATGCAACGAACGGACTCAGGCACGCCCGATTCCAGGGTGCCCAGATGACCAGCAAATCCCAGCCGACAGGATCGATTCCACACCCAGACAGAGGCCGTTTCCAGCCATCTGGAAACACACGATCATAACAGGCGGAGCAGGCCGCTGGCAACAGAGCGGCGAGTGGAGACGGGAGGCCAAAACGCGTATGTCTGCCGCATCTGCAGGAGCGTTCTGCACCAGAACATCGCGCGGCTCATGAACTGCAAAGGTGCCCCGCTTCAGTGACGATTCCGGGGCCGTCCACCCTGCTGGCGGATCTGGAGGCCGTGGTCGTGGGTCGACGCCATGCAGGCCCTTGAGGCGACCTCGCTTCCTGTCGGGCCCGGTGTGTCAGAGGCCACCGTTGACTACTTGCTCGCGATGTGTCTGAAGGAGATCGGACAAGTCGACGCGGCTCGGGAGGGACTTCGTCGCGCCGCGGACGCCCAGGGGGCGCTGTTGTCCGTGGGCGGGCCCCCGATCGAACCGCTCGCCGTTCGTGAGCTGACCAACCTGCCGTGAATCTGGCGTCCGCCCATGTCCGCGTGCGGCGGTGGCGTGGACAACCCCGGATGCCCGCCGGGCCACGCGGCTCCGGAGACTCCAGGCTCCTACACCACGAAACGGTCACAACCGGGTGTGACGACGCGCTCGTTCCCGGGCCGCCAGGACATCAATACTGGGCTACCGTGACAATGGTGCGGAAGATGTCTTCCGTTTGGGGCAGGATCGCGTCTTCGAGATCGGGGTGATAAGCGACCGGGCAATCCAGGGCGCCGACCCGCTTGATCGGAGCGTCGAGTTGGTCGAACAGCTCATCAGCGATGCGCGCCGCTACTTCCGCGCCGAATCCACACGTCAGCTGGTCCTCGTGGGCGACCACCACGCGGCTGGTTTCAGCCACCGCGGAAGCGATGGCTGACCAGTCGAAGGGGGCCAGGGTGCGCAGGTCCAATACCTTAACGCTGATGCCCTGCTGGGCGACCCGCTCCGCGGCCAGCAGGGTCTTGTGGACGAGCGCACCCCAGGTGACGACAACCACGTCGCTACCTTCACGGCACACGCGTGCGCGGCCGAACGGCACCTGGTGATCGGGCCCCAGATACGCCGCCTTGCTGTGGAGCTGGCGGTAGAGGTGTTTGGGCTCCAGAAAGAGCACTGGGTCGTCGCACCGAATCGCGGTGCGCAACAGACCAGCCGCGTCTGCGGCGTTGGACGGATAGGCGATACGGATACCGGGGCAGTGGGCGAAGATGCTCTCGCCGGACTGGCTATGGTACAGCGACCCGCCACGCAGGTAACCGCCGATCGGCGCCCTGATGATGAGCGGACAGGAGAACATGTTGTTCGACCGGTACCGCAGCATCGTCAGCTCGTCCCGGATCTGCATCATGGCGGGCCAGATATAGTCGAAGAACTGGATCTCGACAATTGGCTTGACACCCCGAATGGCCATACCGATGGCCCGCCCGACAATATTGGCCTCGGCGAGTGGGGAATTGAACACCCGCTCTCGTCCAAAAGCGCGCTGCAAGCCTAGCGTGGCTTTGAACACACCTCCCTTGCCCTTGACGGACGAGAGCGCCTCGGCTCGGCTGCAGTCGGCGACATCTTCACCGAATGCCACCAGGAGGGGGTTTCTCGCCATCTCGTCGTGCAGCGTACGGTTGATGGCGGCCACCATCGTGATCGGGTCACCCTCGGGCGTGCCAGCGACGTCGAACGCCTCCGATGTCGGATCGACATCGGGTGAGTACACAAAACGCAGCGCCGTGGTCTGAGCCGGCGGCGTCGCCACTAGCGCTCGATCGGCAGCGTCCTGAACCTCGTTGTCCACGTCGCTCGCGATCCGGGCCAGCGCGTCGTCGTCGGCGATGTGTTCCCCACGCAACAGGTCCGCGAAACGGTCGAGCGGGTCACGGCTTCGTTCGTCCGCCCGCTCCTCCTCGCTCTTGTACATCCTCTCGTCGTCCGACAACGAATGGGAGTAGAGGCGAACGACGCTCGCCCTGACTAGCGCCGGCCCGCGGCCGCCGCGGGCGTACGCCAACGCGCGCCGCATGGCGGCGTAACTCTGCAGGGCATCCGTTCCATCGGTCTCGATCACCTCAAGGCCTGGGAACGACGACACCAATTGCGCGATGTTGCCGCCCGGCGTTTGAATCTCCACCGGAACGGAGATGGCGTACCCGTTGTCTTCGATAAGGTAGACGACTGGCAGTCGTCTGGTGCAGGCGGTGTTGAGCGACTCCCAGAACTCGCCTTCGCTGGTCGCTCCATCGCCCAGCGAGACGAACACGACTTCGCCGTCGGCTCCGCCGGCCCCCGGGATTTGGGAGACCTCGGCGCATCCGACCGCGTGCAGACACTGCGTGGCGACTGCGCTCGAGGGGGACACGAGATTCAGTGTCGCGTCGCTCCAGTGGGCTGGCATTTGTCGTCCGCCCGAGCTGGGGTCACTCTCGGCACCGACGGCCGCGAGCAGCATCTCATGCGCGGTGACCCCGAGGGCCAGACAGAACGCCCGATCCCTGTAGTAGGGGAAGAACCAGTCGCGTCCCGGTTCGAGCTGCATCCCGGCCGCGACCTGTATTGCCTCGTGTCCTGCCCCGCTAATCTGGAAGAAGCTCTTGCTCTGGTTGTTGAGTTGGATTTCCTTGTCGTCCAGTCGACGCGACAGTAGCATCGTCCGATACAGTCGGAGCAGCTCGTCGCGCGACAGTCCCGCGTGCAGCTGCGCGTGCGGCGCGGTGTTCGTGCCGCTGGAGACCATCGAACTCTTCATGATGGTGGGGTCCAGAGGGCCTCGATTTTTCTCAACGCTCGGGGTGTGGCCCGCATGACTGGTAAATTATATCACCGTGGTCGTCCGTGACCAGTCCATCCTAGAACTCTTGCAAGTGGTTGTATTTAAAAGGGTAAATAGACATGTCTACACTCTACCCGCCCGGTGGCTCTGTGATCGGATGGAGCGAACTCGAACTCAAGAAAGTCACCGAGCTGATCTCTCGCAAGCTGGTGGCTGGGGATCGCCAGATGATCGCGCAGGTGTATTTGAAGCGGGGCGCCCTGGTGCCGTTGCACCGGCACGAGAGCGAGCAAATGACCTACGTGCTCGATGGGTTGTTGAAAGTGCGGGTGGCCGGCGAGGAGGTGATCGTGCGAGACGGTGAGGTCGTTCGGATTCCCAGTGGGGTTTCGCATCAGGCAGAGGCGCTGACTGATACGTTTGAACTCGATCTGTTCAGTCCCATCCGCGATGAGTGGCTCGACCCGGACGCGACCTGATCGCCCAGGGCGCGCGACCTCCGTAGACGGGGCGCCGCCCCGAACCCCCCGCGACCGCTCCGCGGGGACCCCGAGAGCCCCACTCCGCGTCCGCGAGGCGCGCAGGTGCGCGCCTAGGCGGCCGGCCGGGGCTGAAACGCAGCAGGAACTGAAAATGTCGAAGGGGGTTTTCTGACGAGGCGTTCGTCTGGCCAGGCGCGAGGAGGGAGCAGCCAGGTGGGCTGTGACCGACGAAGCAACGCCGCCAGACGGGCGCCTCGTCGGAAAACCGTTAATGCACGGGTTCGTCCCAGTCGTCGCCTCCGCCGCGATACACGTTGAACTTCTTTCGCAAACGGCCCATTTTCCACCGTAGGTATCGGTACTTGATCTCCGCCATGACACCGAATCGACCGAACTGGCCAAGGCCGGCGCCGCTTCCGCCACATTTCAGGTAGAGGTAACCCACGATCAGGCCGCCGAGGTGAGCCATGTGTGCCACCCCACCGGCCGTGTCGCTGAGCGAGGAAAAGAAGACGAAACCGCCGATAATCAGAACGAAGTACTTGGCAGGGATCGGGATCGGAAACGGGAACATGTACAGCGGACGGGTCGGGTAGTAGATGGCGAACGCCATCAGGAGCCCGTACACCGCGCCGGAGGCGCCAATCGTCGGCGTCACGTACATCCGTTCACCGAATACCGACGGTATGAGCGACGCCGCCAGCATCGCCACGCCCGCCCCCGTTCCGGTGACGAAGTAGTACCGCAGGAAAAACTGCGAACCCCAGAGACGTTCCAGTTCCGTGCCGAACATCCACAGCGCCAGCATGTTGAACAGGACGTGCGTGAACCCGCCGTGTAGAAACAGATACGTGAACGGCTGCCAGAGCCACAATCGGCCGAAAACCGCCGCCGGCGTCAACCCAAAGAACTGAACCAGCACGGGCGCGATCTGCATCGCCACGAAGGTCCCGACGGTGGCCCAGATCAGCATCTTCACGATAGGCGTGACGGCGCCGGGGCCGAAAGAGGACAGCGTCGAGGAGGGTGCGTATCTGCGCATGGCGTCTGGTGTCCGAGGGGATGTCAATCGTACCACGGCGGCGCCGGCACGACGCCGGGAGGTTCTCAAAGAACGGTTCGCCCGGAAACCCAGCAGGCTGCGGGAAAAATGCCAGCCCGGGCGCGCACATGCGCGCCCCGCGGCCACGGAGTGGGGCTCTGGGGGTCCCCGCGGAGTGGCCGCGTGAGCCCCGTCTGAGTACTAGTCTCGGAGGCGACGGACGATCTGGGTCGCCGCGGTCTTGAACTCGGCGAGTCGCAACAGGGCGGCCATGCCGGCCAGCACGGAGACCCCCAGGGCAATCTCCAGGCTGACCATCCCGGCGAGTCCCATGAATCCTGGATTGGGCCAGAGGGCCGTGAGCCAGATGTGCGCGACACGCAGGGCGAAACCCATGACCCCGGCGGCGACCGCGATCTTGGCGAGACAGGTTGCAAGTGCGGCGCCGTCGAGTCCGCCGAGTCTCGGTCTGAGCAGGACGAGTAGCACGGTCGCGTTCGCGAGAGCGGCGATGGATGTGCCAAGGGCCAGGCCCTGATACCCCAGGATCCTGACCAGGGTGAGATTCAACACGATGTTGAGGACCATCGATCCGACGCTGACATAGGCGGGGGTGAGGCTCGTGCCCAGCGCGTAAAACGTGGGCACGGCCAAACGCACCGTCGAGTAGCCGACGATGCCGGGCGCGTAGCATGCGAGAGCGACCGCCGTCGCGCGTGTGTCCAGCGGCGTGAATTCTCCGCGCTCGAAGATCAGGCGGACGATTGGTTCCGCCAGGACGATCAGGCCGACCGTCGCCGGTATCGTCAGGACCAGCATCAGCCGCAGGCCCTGTGAGACGGTCCGGCGCATCGCCGCCATCTCGGCGCGGGCCGCGTGATGTGAGAGCACGGGCAGCGCGGCCGTGGCGATAGACACCCCAAGCACGCCGATCGGGAGATACATCAGCCGAAATCCGAAGGTCAGCCAGGTGACCGCGCCGGTGCCTTGGCTCGTTGCCAGAAACGTGTTGACCAGCACGTTGACCTGCACGGCTGCGCCCGCCACTGTGCCGGGACCCATCAGCCCCAGAATCGTCCGGAGCCCGCGGTCTGCCATATCGAGCGCCGGTCGGTATCGAAAGCCTTCTCGGTGCAACACCCAGTACTGCAAAGCGATCTGGCCGAATCCACCGATGACCACGCCAAATGCGATCGCCATGATCGGCTCGAGATTGAAGCGCGGCATGACCGGCACGAGGAGGAACGCACTCGCAATGAGGCTGACGTTGAACATCGCGGGGGACAACGCCGGTACAAAAAATCGGCGTAGCGAGTTCAGCATCCCCATGCAGGCAACGGCCACCGCGACCAGCATCAGGAACGGCAGCATGACCCTGGTCAGGGAGATGGTCAGTTCGAGCTTGCCCGGAATGTCGGCGAAGTCTCGAGCGAACAGCCGGGTAAGCGGCTCCGCGAAGAGGATGCCCGCCATCACCAGGACCCCGGTGATGACGATCAGCGCCGTGATGATGTGACGCCCGAGCTGCCAGGCGGCGTCGCGACCCTCTTCCGTTAGACGCCGCGTGAACGTCGGTATGAACGCGGCACTCATCGTGCCCTCGGCGAAGAGATTACGTACGAGGTTCGGAACGCGAAGGGCGACGTAGAACGCGTCCGTCGCGTTGCCCGCGCCGAACATGAAGGCCAGTACCTGATCTCGCACCAGGCCCAGCACCCGACTGGTCATGGTCGCGAGACCGACGACGGCGGCTGAGCGGGCAAGCCCACTCGGGGGCGCCTCGGATGCCGGTGGATCAGGTGGGGGGGGCGCCGCGGGTGCGCTCGGCACGGAGGGACTCATTCGCGCGGGAGCAGCGTACCATAGGAATCACCTCAAGAAGACCTCTGCGACTCGCGGTGTCGCCCATTTCACATCGTGCCGCTCGCGGGGTTGTAATGTGTGCAGTTGTCGAACCGCGTCGCTGGCGTTCGGTAGGGCGCGATCGACGACGCCTGCATCACATGATGACCACATGCCAGATGGAGGCTCAGAACGACTTCGGTCTGCTGGTGGATACCTATCAGACCGAGATGCTGCGGTATCTGCGGCGTCTGACGGGTGATGCCGCGACCGCCGACGATCTGTTTCAGGATACGTTTCTACGCGCGTTCAAGGCGTTCTCCCGGTTGCGGTCGAATCCGAATCACCGAGCCTGGCTGTATCGCATTGCCACGAATCGGTTCCTCAACCATCGCCGCCGCAGGCGGCACGGAGTCGAGGTTCCGCTCA
>CAUZAY010000070.1:0-15707 GCA_963577695.1 Vicinamibacteria bacterium
CTCGAAGCGCCCCTGGACGGTGATCCGCTGGAGGCGCCGATACCGCCGCCGACCGGCGAGGTCCGGGTGACCGGGTGTCCCGAGAGCAGCGCTGCGGCGGTTGCGGCCGTTCGGAAGACGGTGGTCCGGGCCGGCGCGGTGCCCGTGACCGGGTTCGCCCTCGCCGACCTGGAGGACGTGTCCGGTCATGACCGGAGTCGACTTCGCGACATGCTTGGCGCCTTGCGCGAGGCGGGGTTGGCGCAGCTCGGCGAGGTGTCGGCTGAGGGGTTGACTGACCCCGACGGGGCGCTGGCGGCACTGCGAGACAGCGGCGTGCAGGCGGCGCGGGTCACGCTCGGCGCCGCCACTGGGGACGCGGCCCTCACGCTGATTCGTCAGGTCGCGTCCTGGGACGGGGTCGGGGACGTCTGTCGGTGTTTGGCTCCGCTGCCTCGAGCGGGTTCGTCGCCCCCGTCCACCGGCTACGCCGATCTGCGGCAGGTTGCACTCGCCAGACTCCTGGTTGACAATATCGAGTCCATCCAGGTCGACTGGTCGCAGTACGGACCAAAACTGGCTCAGGTGGCGCTGACCTTCGGCGCCGATGACGTGGATGCCGTGCCGGTCGCCGGCGCGGACGATCAGGGGTGGCGCCGGTCGCCGGGTGAGGAGATACGGCGCAATATTATCGGGGCCGGTTTCACGGCGGTGCCGCGAGACGGCCGTTTCGAGGCGCTGGATGATAGTGCCGGGTCCCACGAGTAACAGGACACGAGAGTCATGAGTGCGATTCGAGTCAGCGCGGTCGAGTATCTGAACGCCCGACCGCTCGTGCACGGCTTGGACGGCCGAAGCGATCTCTTTGATCTCCAGTTCGACATCCCGGCTCAGTGCTCGCGTCAACTGCACGACGGCGGCGTGGACCTGGGGTTGATTCCCAGCATCGAGTATGCCCGCGGTTCCGACTACCGGATCGTGCCCGGTCCCGCGGTGGCCTCCGAAGGTGACGTGGCGTCGGTCGCGCTCTTCACAACGCGACCGGCGACCTCTCTGCGGTCCATCGCGGTGGACAGCAGCTCGCGCACCGCGGCCACGCTGCTACGTGTGCTGTGTGCCGAATGGTGGGACATCGACCCCAAGCTGGTGAAGTTGCGGCCCGATCTGCCGGTGATGCTGAAGCGGTGCGATGCCGCGCTCGTGATCGGCGACCCCGCGCTGTTCCTTGACTATGAGAAGCTGGGTCTCGAAAAGGTCGATCTCGGTGATGAGTGGACGGCCATGACCTCGCTGCCCTTCGTCTGGGCCACGTGGGTCGGGCGGTCCAACGCACTCGGGCCGGAGCACGTCGCGGCGCTGCTCGAGGCACGCGATCGGGGCGTCGAGGCGATCGACGACATCGTCGCGGCCCAGTGCCCGGACGACGAGGAGCAGCGCGAGGTCGGTCGCCAGTACCTGCGTGACAACGTGTCGTTCAACCTCGACGACCGGGCCAAGGCCGGCCTCAAGAAGTTCTACAACTACGCCCATGAGCTCCAGTTGGTGCAAAGTCGCCCCGAGCTCCGATTCTTTGATTCACCGACGGCATGAGTGTCGAAGCCATCGCGGTGAAGGTTCGGTCCGGCGGCCGGATTGACCGCGCCGAGGCGCTGACACTCTACGCCGACGCGTCGACGCTCCTGCTGGGCCAGTTGGCGGACGCCATCCGGGCGCGGAAGCACCCGTCGGGCGCGGTCACCTACATCATCGATCGCAACGTCAACTACACCAACGTCTGCGTGGCGCGGTGCGCGTTTTGCGCCTTTTATCGACCCGTGGGCTCGGGCGAAGGCTATGTGCTGGGATTCGACGAGCTCTTCCACAAGATCGACGAGACGCTGGCGGTCGGCGGCGTGCAGCTGCTATTGCAGGGCGGTCACAATCCTGATCTGCCGCTCGAATGGTACGAAGACCTGTTTCGGGCCGTCAAAGCGAAGTACCCGGACTTCAAGCTGCACGCGTTGTCGCCACCCGAGTTGCTGCACCTGTCGCGGCTGTCTCTGCAACCGGTATCGGTCGTGGTCGCGCGTTTGGTGCGCGCGGGCCTCGACAGTGTGCCTGGCGGCGGGGCCGAGATTCTGGTGGACCGCGCGCGACGTCTGTTGAACTGCGAGAGCAAGGCGACCGCCGACGAGTGGCTCTCGGTCATGCGGACCGTGCACCAGGCGGGTCTCCGGTCGACCGCGACGATGATGTATGGCAGCGTGGAGCGGGTGGACGAGCGGGTCGAACATCTGTGTCGGCTCCGGGAGCTCCAGGACGAGACAGGCGGGTTCACGGCGTTCATCACCTGGAGCTATCAGCCCACGAACACCGAGTTGGGGGGGGTGGAGGCGACCGGGGTTGAATACCTGCGGATGCTGGCGCTGTCGCGAATCGTGCTCGACAACTTCGACAATCTGCAAGCCTCCTGGGTGACGCAGGGTGGGAAGGTGGGGCAGCTCAGTCTGGCCTACGGCGCCAACGACATGGGCAGCATCATGATCGAGGAGAACGTCGTCCGAGCCGCCGGCGCCGAGTACTGCATGGACGAGGCTGAGATCGTCAGAAATATCGAGGACGCCGGTTTCGTACCCAAGCGTCGGACGATGGCCTACGACATTCTTGGCGACCCTCTCTTCCGCCAACGTGACATTCCGCGCCAAACGGAGCTGGCCGTGGCTCGGGCGCCCGGCGACACCAGTGTGCCCGCCGAGTTGTCGCACTATCCCGCGCGCAGCCGTCCCGGGAAACAGCAGCGAGACGCCGTCACCGAATCCTGAGGGCGGGGTCCCACCCTCGTCTGCGGTGCCCGCGGCGAGGACGCGCGGCGACGCATCGCCGGACCGACGGGTCTGTCCACAGGTTGACGACGTAATGCCCCGATACCTTGCGGAGTGGGTCCTCCCGATGACCGGACCACCCATACGGCGCGGTTGGATCGACGTGGCACAAGGGCGTGTAGCGTCGGTTGGGTCCGGGGCGGCTCGTGACACGGGCGCGCCCGTCGTGAATCTCGGCGCCGCCGCGATTCTTCCCGCGCTGGTCAATGCGCACACCCACCTGGAGTTGTCGGGACTCCGCGGCGACGTCCCGCCCGCCGGCTCGATGCCAGCCTGGGTGGACAGGCTTCTGGCGCGTCGTGGCGAGTCCGGCGGACCCGACCCAGGGGCGATGCGGCAGGCGGTCGCCGAGAGTCGAGCGTTTGGGACCGGGTTGCTCGGCGACATCAGCAACACGCTGGCCAGTGTGGCTATTTTGGAGTCGGCCGGCGCCGACGCCCGTGTCTTCCGCGAGGTGCTGGCGTTTCCGGACGAGGGGGCTGAGGCCGTCGTCAGTGCGGCGGTCGAAGAGACCAGAGCCTGCAGCGGGTTGACGTCTGTGCGCCTGGGGTGGGCTGCCCACGCACCGTACTCGGTTGGTCCGGCCGCCTTCGCCGCGTTGGACCGCGTGATCCGGCGGGGACCGGCGGCGCCGCGCTGCATCCATCTGGCGGAGTCGCCAGAAGAGCTCCAATTTCTTCGCCGCGGCGGCGGGCCCTGGCGCGACCTCCTGGAGCGCATCGGTCGGTGGAATCCCGGATGGACGCCACCCGGGTGTGGGCCGGTCGAGTATCTGGAGCGGATGGGTTGGCTGGGCCCGGGGCTCCTTGCCGTGCACGGCGTGCAGTTGACCGATCCCGAACTGGTCCGTTTGGCTGACCGTGGGGCGACCCTGGTGACGTGCCCCCGGAGCAACCGCTGGACCGGCGTCGGCGATCCGCCGATTGACCGATTCATCCGTTCGGGAGTCCGCCTCGCCGTCGGCACCGACAGCCTCGCCAGTGCGCCTGACCTCAACCTGTTCGCCGAACTCGAATCGATGCGACGCTGCGCACCAGCGGTGCCCGCGCGCCAGTTGCTCGGTTGCGCGACGTCAGCCGGGGCCGACGCGCTCGGGTTTGGCGACGCGTTCGGCCGGATCGCACCGGGACGGCGAGCCGCACTGATCAGCGTGCGACTTCCGGCCGGTGTGAGCGATGTGGAAGAATACCTGGTGAGCGGCATTGCAGCCGACCAGATCACCTGGCTGGAAGAGCCGGCGGCTCGGACGCCCGGCGACTGATGTCACCCGCGCCGTTATCCTTATGTTGCGTCGCCTGTCCCTCTACGCGTCCTTTGTGCGGTTCGGGCACTCGGTGTTCGCGTTGCCGTTCGCGCTCGTCGGGGCGTTGCTGGCGGCTCGTCAGACGCCACTGGCTCTGGCTCGCGTCGGCTGGATCATTGCGGCCATGGTGATGGCCCGGACGGCGGCGATGGGGTTTAATCGACTGGTTGACGCGCGATTCGACGCGCTGAACCCACGCACTGCGAATCGGGAATTGCCCCGGGGCGCGCTCTCGACACGCGACGCGGTGGCGCTGGTGGTGGTCGCGTCGCTGGGCTTCGTCCTGGTGACGACCCAGCTCGGGCGGCTCTGTTTGTGGCTGTCTCCTGTCGCCCTCGGTATCGTGTTCTGGTACTCGTTGGCGAAACGGTTTACCACCTACACGCAGTTGTTTCTCGGTCTGGCCCTGGCCGTGGCGCCGGTCGGCGGTTGGCTGGCGGCGGGCGGCGGGGCAGGGGTCGAGCCCTGGCTGCTGGCGCTGGCGACGGGGACCTGGGTTGCCGGTTTCGATATTTTCTACGCCTGTCAGGACCTGGAGTTCGACCGGAGCCAAGGCCTTAACTCGATTCCCGCCCGGTTTGGGGTCCGTCGCTCGTTGTCGATCGCGCGGTGGCTCCACTTCGCGACCGTGACTGCGCTCGCGAGCGTCGCCCTCGTCACCCCACTCGGCGGCTGGTATCTGGCCGGCGTGGCCGGTGTCGCGCTCCTGCTGACATACGAGCAATCGCTGGTCCGGGTCGACGACCTGTCCCGAGTGAAGCAGGCGTTCGATCTGAACGGATATGTGGGGTTCTTCTATCTCGCGGCCACCGCCGCCGCCATCTATGTCGGCTAACGAGTCGGGTGCGGGGCTGGGCAGCGCGTCGGGTGACGTGGTGCGCCGGGTCGCGGTCGGGATTACCGGTGCCAGCGGAGCCTTGTATGCGGTTCGGACCGTGGCCGCGCTCTTGTCGGCCGGGGCGGAGGTCGAGCTCGTGGTGTCCGACTTTGGGCGGAGGTTGTTGCGCGACGAGTTGGGGGAGGACGCCTCCGTGGACGCGCTCCCGGACTATCTCCTGAACCGATACGGGGAGGGTGTACAGGTCGGCACCTTGACGGTGCATAGTAATCGTGATGTTGGGGCGTCCATCGCGAGTGGGAGCTACGCGTGCGAGTCGATGGCCATCGTGCCGTGTTCGATGAAGACGCTGGCGGGGGTGGCCCACGGTCTGTCGCGCACACTCATCGAGCGTGCGGCCGACGTCATGTTGAAAGAACGGCGACCGCTCGTGGTCGTGCCGCGAGAGACCCCGATGAGCCTCCCGCAACTCCGAAACATGGTGGCTTGCGCAGAGGCCGGCGCGATGGTGCTGCCGGCGATGCCCGCGTTCTATCAGGGGCCTCATACGCTCGACGACCTGGCCGACTTCATGGCGGGCAAGATCGTGAGCGCGCTCGGCTTCTCTCACCAGCTGTATCCCCCGTGGACCGGATGAAAGCCGGCGGCGTATCGGCGTCCGAACGGCCCGCGCTCTCGCTCGACAAAGACCCGAGTCGGATCGCGGGCATGTTCGACGCGATCGCGCATCGCTACGACCGGCTCAATCATCTCCTGAGCCTTGGGCTGGATCGGCGATGGCGGCGCCAGGCCGTCGACGCGCTTGACCTCCCGCCGGCTGCGCGGGTGCTGGATGTCTGTACCGGAACTGGGGACCTGGCGATGACCGCGTCGCGGCATCGCTCTCGACCGCAGTCGGTCCTGGGCGTCGACTTTGCGGCGGCGATGCTCGCCTTGGGGCGCGGCAAACTGGAAGCCGCCGGGTTGCGGACCGTCCGGCTGGCGCAAGGAGACGCCTGCCGCCTGCCGTGTCCGACCGCGTCCGTTGACGCGGTCACCGTGGGATTCGGAATTCGCAATGTCGCCGACAGCGCGGCCACGGCGGCCGAGATGTTTCGGGTCTTGAAACCGGGGGGTCGCCTGGCGATTCTGGAGTTTGGCGAACCCACGTTTCCACTGTTGCGGTCACTTTATTTGTGGTACTTCCGGCGCGTGTTGCCCCGTGTGGGCCGGATGTTGTCCAAGCACACGGAGGCCTACGCCTATCTTCCGGCGTCGGTCAGCGCGTTTCTCACACCCGATGCGTTCGCGTTGCTGTTGCGTACGACTGGATTTTCGGAGGTGATTGTCGACCGATTGACCTTCGGCGTCGTCTATCTCTATGTAGGCCGGAAACCGACGTCGTCGTCGGACCGGGCCGCGGGTGGGCCCCTGCCCGCCTGCTGATATACTGACGCACAGTCACGCCGCAGCCGCTCATGTACTTCGACCTCGAAGATCGCGTCTTCGACACACCGACCGTCGAGTCGGCCATGTCATGGCGCGAACGTGGGTTGTTGTCGCTGTTTACCCATGTCGCGCTCGTGCTCTTGTACCTGTTCGGGCCGGCGCTGCCGTTCGTGCGCGACGCCGCCGAACGGCGAGCGGAGCGCCTCGAGGCGCTCGCGGCAGCCGAGCAGCTCGCCATGCGCGAGCCGGTGGATGACCAACCCCAGTTCATCTTCGTGGAGCCGTTCGTCGACACGCCGGCGCCCGAACCCCCGTCACAGGCCTCGTTGTCTGACCTGGACCGAACCGCCCAATCGCCCGTCCAGGCCGAGAGCTGGCTCAACGACTTACCGAACGCCGACGGGAACACCTTTGAGTTTGTTCAAGCGGAGGAGCGCTCGGACGGTCTGGATCCGGAGACCAGTGCCGGGACCGATCTAGACGCTGTCGAGAGTGACACGGTGGAGCCGGTCGAGGGGGTCGAGGACGGCGCGGTCGACCCTCCCGATGAGGAGACGCTCGAGACGTCCCCCGGCGATGGCGGTGCGGTCACTAACCCGCTTCTGGCCGACGGGAGTGACGCGCTGTCGCCCCCCAAGGTGACGCCAACACCGGGGGCCCTGCTACGCCAGGCCGAACGCCGTCTCGACTCTGTGTCGCGCGGTCAGTCGTTCCAAAACCTCGACGGTCGGACCGACCAGTACGGGCCGGACATCCAGTTCGACTCGAAAGGGGTGGACTTCGGCTCCTGGATCAGGCGCTTTCGGGCGCAGATCTACCGAAACTGGACATTGCCCTACGCGGCCATGTCCATGCACGGTCATGTGGTGCTGACCTTCACGATCGACCGGGCGGGAAGACTCTTGGAATTGACCGTCCGCCGGCCCTCCGCCGTTGACGCCTTTACCAACTCGGCGTTCAACGCGATGAGCTTGTCGAATCCGACACATCCGCTTCCGCCCGAGTATCCGGAGGAGTCCGTCGTCTTCACGGTCACCTTCTATTTCAACGAGACCCCTCCGAGCCGGTCCCCTCCGAGCCGGTCCCCTCGTAGCCGGTAGTGCCCACGTCGGGTGCCTGTCCGCGCATGAATCCGTGGCCCCGGCCGAGCGCCCGTCAGCAGGCGGGGTTGGTGCTGCTGTTGACCATCGTGCTGATCACCGCCTTGTGCGGGTCGTGTCTGGCGTCATGACGCGACCACACCGACGCTCGGCCGACGGGCGTCCGATACTGGTGGCGGTCGTGGGACCGACCGCCACCGGGAAGAGTACGCTCGCGCTGACGCTGGCCGAAGCCCTCGGCGGCGAGATCGTGAGTTGCGACTCGACGGCCGTGTATCGTGGGTTCGACATCGGAACAGACAAGGTGCCGATGTCCGACCGCAGGGGTATTCCGCACCACCTGATCGACGTGGTCGACCCGACGGACGCCTACACCGCGGCTCGCTACAGCCGTGACGCCGCGCAGGCCGTGCGAGCCGTGACCTCCCGTGACCGGCTGCCCATCCTGGTAGGGGGGACCGGGTTGTACTATCGCGCGCTGACGCGTGGGCTGTTCCCCGGGCCGGAGGGGGACCCGTCGCTTCGAGCCCGGCTGAGTCGGGTGGCGCGCCGTCGCGGGGTCGAGTCGCTCCATCGGTGGTTGGCCCGCCATGATGCAGACTCAGCCCGTCGGATCACGCCGCGGGATGAGCAGCGGCTCGTACGCGCCCTTGAGGTGTGGCTGCTGACCGGCCGGACGTTGACCGACCATTTTGCCGACACGCGGTCGCTGATCGCCGACTACCTGGTCATCACCGTCGCGCTCAGATTGACCGGCGACGCGCTCGAGAGACGGATCGCTCGACGAGTGGACCAGCAGTTCGCGGCCGGACTGCTGGACGAGATTACGACCCTCTGGGCGACCGGCGTCCCGCCGGATGCCGGGCCGTTCCGGGGGCTGGTCTACCGCCAGGCGGTGGAGCACTTGCGGGGTGTTCGAGACGAGCGAGAGACGCGGGAGCTGATCGTCCGTGAGAACCGCCGGTACGCGCGCCGCCAGTTGATCTGGTTTCGCAAAGAACCTAACCTACAGTGGATTGAGGCGCCGGGCGACGAGGACGGGACGTACGCCACCACGTTGCGCCTGCTTGAGGTCACTCGCGCCGCACCCCGGTGACTGGTCCCATGGTCGTGCGCCCGCTGGCCCCTTCCGCACCGTGACAATCCGAGTCGAACTGGAAGCGCGCGAACTGGAGCAGCTTGCTCCCTACGCGGCCAGGAGCCGCGAATCCAGAGGACGACTACGGTCGGAGACCGAAGACCCCATCCGGCCGGCATTTCAGCGCGACCGTGACCGCGTGGTTCACTGCAAGGCGTTCCGGCGGCTCAAGCACAAGACCCAGGTCTTCTTCGCCCCGACCGGCGATCACTACCGCACTCGGCTGACGCATACCCTCGAGGTGTCACAGATCGCGCGGACCGTCGCCAAGGTGCTGCGTTTGAACGAGGATCTGACCGAAGCCATCGCCTTGGGCCACGATCTCGGCCACACGCCATTTGGTCACGCCGGCGAGCAGGTGCTCCGCGACCTGATGCCCGGCGGGTTCAACCACTATGAGCAGAGTCTCCGTATCGTCGACGTGCTCGAGCAGGAGCGGCAGGGGCTCAATCTGACCTGGGAGGTGCGCGACGGAATCTCGAAGCACTCCAAGGGAAAGGATGGCGCCCCCGTCGGCATGGAGCCGTCGAAACGCGCGTCCACGCTCGAGGGGCAGGTGGCCCGCGTCGCCGACATGATTGCGTATGTCAATCACGACATTGACGATGCCGTTAGAGCGGGGGTCCTGGCGGCGTCAGATCTCCCGACCGCGGCGATCGACGTACTGGGTCGGTCGTCGTCATCACGGATCGGCGTCTTGGTGTCAGACGTGGTACGTCAGACCCTGACCACGGCGCCGCACGTGGAGTTGCGCATGAGCGACGAGGTCTTGGCTGCGTTGCTTGGACTCCGGACGTTTCTGTTTGAGGCGGTCTACGAGAATCACGTGGCTACCGCGGAGTTTCGGAAGGCGTCCGGGATCCTCGGCGGGCTCTGGGAGCGCATCCGGCAGGAACCGGAGACATTTCTAGACGCTCGCACGATCGACCAAGAAGGCATTGATGCGGCCGCCCGTGACTTCATCGCTGGGATGACGGATCGATTCGCGGTTGGGCTGTATGAGCGGCTGTTCATCCCGAGGCCATGGGTCAGCGCCTCTCGTCGGGAGTAGGCCTGTGACTTTAAGTGTCATATAGTCATAAAAAATGTCACATATTACGATAATTATTAGTTCTTAGATTTCTTGTGGAATGGCGATAAACATGTAAGCATTTTTAATAAACGATTTCTTACGCATGGTTGAAGTTGGCATAGCAGTTGCTATCTGGATGGCTGTAAACACGAGACGCCCCCACGCACTCAGCCCACTTCGCCGAAATGACTCGGCCCCAAGGAGCAAGACCATGCGAACGAACACCAACAAAGGTTTCACCCTCATCGAGTTGTTGATCGTTGTGGCCATTATCGGCATCGTCGCCGCCATCGCGGTGCCGGGTCTGCTCCGGGCGCGGATGTCCGGCAACGAGGCGTCGGCCATCGGGTCGATGCGCGCCATCAACTCGTCGCAGTCGACCTACGCGGCGAGCTGTGGCAGCGGATTCTACGCGCCGAGCCTGGTGTCCCTCGGGACGGCTCCGACGGTGGGGGGTGGCGGCGGCTTTATCGGCACCGACCTCAACATCGACCCCTCCGTCAAGAGCAGCTACACGATCGCAATGACGGGCGGCGCGGCCGCCGCGGGTGCGCCGGCGTCCTGCAACGGCGTGGCCGCCGGGGCGACGGTTCAGACCTACTTCGTGGGTGGGGCGCCGACCTCGGGTGGTGGCGTGCGCTACTTCGGCAGTAACCAGGGTGGCACCATCTACCACTCCACGGCGGCCGTCGCCGTGACGCAGAACGGCGCCCCCGCCGGCGCGAACCCGCTCCAGTAACATCTCGGGTACAAAGCTCGGTCCCAGCCCGAGCCGAGATTCAGAACGGGATGCTCGCTTCCGCGAGCATCCCGTTTCTTCGTGTACGACACCAGATGCTATAATCACAGTTGGGGCGGTCACCGGGAGTCTGACGACCCGTGGCGCGTGACGGCGGCGGGAGCGGCAATGAACCTCGATCTTCACGAGATTCAGGGAACACGGCAGCAGGTTCGCCGTACCGTCTCGTCTGCTTCGCTCGGGTCGGAGGGCGGGGACGATTACGAGGTAACCGGTGAGGTCACGCTTGATCTGGATGTTCGCAAGAACGAGAGCACATTTCGGTTGGTTGGCCGACTCGATGCGATGCTTGACCTTGGCTGCAGTCGCTGTCTCGAACGGTTCGACTGGCCGGTCACTGTGAACATCGACATGTTGTACGTGCCGGAGTCCGAGGACGCCGACGCCGGCGACGTTCGCATCGAGGAAGCGGACGTGCACACGGCGTTCTATCGCGACGAGCAGATCGATCTTGGCCAGCTGATGCACGAGCAGTTTCAGCTCACCCTTCCAATGAAACCGCTTTGTCGTGAGGATTGTCTCGGGCTCTGTGCAGTCTGCGGCGGTAACCGCAACACCACCACGTGTCAGTGTACGAACACCTGGAAAGACCCGAGGTTGGCGGGGTTGAAAAGTTTGTTGAATCAGTGATACCGGCCGTGAACCAGCACGACGGTCGTCCGGTCGGGCTCGCGACAGAGAGCTTGGCCGATGCCCCGTCTGGCCCCAAGTGTCAAGGGTACGAGAGGACGTAGTCATGGCCAATCCCAAACGACGGCACTCCAAGTCGCGCACCGCAAAGCGGCGTACACACCAGAGTCTCGACCCGGTCTCGCTCGGGATATGTGCACAATGCCACGAGCGAAAACCGTCCCATCAGGTGTGTCCCCACTGCGGGTATTACCGGGGTCGGCAGGTCCGCGCTATCAAGGAAGCGTAGCCTCCACATCGCGTCTGGGGCTGCAACGGGGCCACGGCCGCCGATGACCGCCAGATAGCGCCACCGTGCCGGCCGTCGCCGGCGTGCGCAACGTTCCAGGAGCCGCATGATCGCTTTCGTGTTTCCCGGCCAGGGGTCTCAGTATGTCGGGATGGGGCAGGCCCTGGCGGCCCAATTCCCAGAGTCGCGTGAGACGTTCGAGCAGGCGGATGCGGCGCTGGGAATGAAGCTCAGCACGCTCTGTTTCGAGGGACCAGTCGAGCAGCTGACCCTGACGGAGTACACGCAACCGGCGTTGGTCACCGTCGCGACCGCAACGACGCGCGCGCTGAAGGCGCGAGGCCTGACACCGGCGTTTCTGGCGGGGCACAGTTTGGGCGAATACTCGGCCCACGTAGCGGCGGGCACGCTGGCGTTCAGCGATGCGGTGCGGACGGTCCGCAATCGGGGTCGCTACATGCAGGAGGCGGTCCCGGTGGGTGAGGGGGCGATGGCGGCCGTCATTGGTCTGGACGAGGCGACGCTCCTGAAGGCGTGCGCGGAGGTGGCGAACGGGGAGGTCGTGAGTCCGGCCAATCTCAATGCGCCGGGCCAAATCGTGATTTCCGGCGATCATCAGGCCGTGCAGCGGGCCGGCGCGCGGGCCAAAGAACTTGGAGCGCGGCGGGTCGTCCCGCTGGCGGTCAGCGCTCCATTTCACTGTGCGCTGATGCGGCCGGCGGAGGAGAGGCTGGCACCGGAGCTCCGCTCGCTGGTGGTGTCGGACCCGGTGGTGCCGGTCGTCGCCAACCTGGACGGCGAGCCGAAGCGGGATGCCGCGAGTGCCATCGAGGCGCTTGTGAGACAGGTCACGGCTCCGGTTCGATGGGAGCAGGTGGTCCGGCGTCTTGCATCCGACGGCGTCGACACGTATGTTGAAGTAGGTTCGGGCTCGGTATTGAGCGGGCTCATCCGGCGAATCGACCGGAGTGCGACGGTGTTGTCGGCGTCGGATCCGGAGAGTGTTGACGAGGTGGTGTCGTCCCTGACCGGGTAATATGGACATCCAGGCGATGCCGTATCCAGCCTGACCCGCGTGAATCTCAGTGAACAGCTGCTCGGTGTGTGATCGGGACCAGGGAGAAGAGCCCGGTGGAGACAAGCGCGTTATCCCCCGGCGGGGCGGCGGTGTTGTGTCACAGCGAGCATGAGTAACCTACGAGATCGAGTCGCGATCATCACCGGCGCATCCAGGGGAATCGGGCGGGCCGTGGCCCTCCGGTTCGGGGCGGCCGGGGCGGCGGTGGTGGCGGCGGCGCGCGCCGACCACGCCGATGCGGTAGCGGCGGAGATACGCGGGGCCGGTGGCGCGGCCATCCCGATTAGTATGGACGTGACGGATGGAGACCAGGTGGCCGACATGGTCCGAGCCGCGCTCGACGAGTACGGCCGGATCGACGTGCTGGTCAACAATGCGGGAATCGTACGCGATCAACTCGCCATGCGGATGTCCCCGTCTGACTGGGATATCGTCATCGCGACGAACCTCACCGCGGTGTTTACCTGCTCCCGCGCCGTGTTGCGCCCGATGCTGAAACAACGGGGAGGGCGTATCATCAGCGTCGGCTCGGTGGTCGGCCAGATGGGGAATGCCGGACAGGCGAACTATGCCGCGACTAAGGCAGGCATGGTCGGGTTTTCGAAGGCCTTGGCGCGGGAGGTTGCGAGCCGCGGTATCACCGTCAACGTGGTCGCGCCGGGAATGATTGACACCGACATGACCGCGGATCTGGATGAATCGGCCCAGACGGCGATGGTCTCGCACATTCCGCTCGGGCGACTCGGGTCGCCCGATGACGTCGCCGGGGCGATTGGCTTTCTGGCCTCGGATGAAGCAGCGTATATTACGGGGCAGGTCTTGTCGGTGAACGGTGGCATGTACATGTAGGAGGAGTTGAATGGCGGTTGCTGAGAAGGTAAAGGGCATCATCGTGGAGCAACTTGGGGTCGACGAGGAAGAAGTCACCTCGGACGCGTCCTTCGTCGACGATCTGGGCGCGGACTCGCTCGACACGGTGGAGCTGGTGATGGCGTTCGAAGAAGAGTTCGGTCTCGAGATTCCTGATGAAGATGCGGAGAAGATCACCCGTGTCAAAGAGGCTATTGACTACATCGAGTCGCACTCGAAGAAGTAGGCGGCGGCTCTCCACTGGGAGTGACTGTGAGTAGGCGGGTTGTGGTCACGGGGGTCGGCCTCGTGTCGTCGCTCGGGATTGGCACGGCGCCGACCTGGGAAGCGTTGTGCGCTGGCCAGAGTGGTATTCGTGCAATTACCCGATTCGATACCGAGGGATTCCCGTCGCGGATTGCGGGTGAGGTACGTGGTTTCGACCCGCTCGATTTCGTACCGAAGAAGGACGTCAAGAAGATGGACATCTTCATTCAGTACGCGATCGCTGCGGCTGAATTCGCCCGGGCCGACGCCGGCCTGGCCGTGACGCCGGCGATCGCGTCGCGGGTCGGCGTCTACATTGCGTCCGGCATCGGCGGGTTCAGCACGATCGAACGTGAGCATCGGGCGTTGCTGAAGGGTGGGCCGCGCAAGATCTCGCCCTTCTTCATTCCGGCCGCGATTATCAACCTGGCCGCCGGGCAGGTGTCCATCCGCTTGGGGGCCAAGGGCCCGAATTCGGCCACGTGCACGGCGTGTTCCGCCTCGGCCCATGCCGTGGGCGACGCCTTCGAGACCATCCGTCGTGGAGCCGCCGACGTCATGGTGGCGGGGGGCTCGGAGGCGGCCATTACGCCCATGGGGGTAGGCGGCTTCGCCGCGATGCGGGCGTTGTCCACCCGGAACGATGAGCCGACCCGCGCGAGTCGTCCGTTTGACCGGGAACGGGACGGGTTCGTCATCGGTGAGGGCGCGGGTGTCGTCATTCTGGAAGCGCGTGATCTGGCGCTGGCGCGTGGCGCCCAGATCTACGCCGAACTGGTCGGCTACGGGATGACGGGCGATGCCCACCACGTGACGGCGCCTCCCGAGGACGGCAATGGGGCGCTGCGGGTGATGCAAGGGGCCCTCGCGCAGGGCGGTATCGCGGCCGATCAGGTGGACTACGTCAACGCGCACGGCACGTCGACCCCGTTCAACGACCGGATCGAGACGCTGGCGATTAAACGGTGTTTCGGTGACCACGCACGCGCGCTGGCTATTTCATCGACCAAGTCGATGACCGGGCACCTGCTCGGAGCGGCGGGGGGCCTCGAGGCCGGCATCGCGGCGTTGGCGATTCGCGAACAGGTCATCCCGCCAACCATCAATCTCGACAATTCGGATCCCGATTGCGATCTGGACTACGTGCCCCACGTCAAGCGGACCGCGACCATCGAGTATGCGCTGTCGAACTCGTTTGGGTTCGGGGGCACGAACGCGTCTCTACTGTTCAAACGCCACGACGGGTAACCGGGCGGTGTGCGTCGAGCGCGCCGGCCCACCCAGCATGAGGACCGGATGAAGATTGCCGTCTGTGTGAAACAGGTGGTCACGCGCGAGTGGCCTCTTCGGGTTGATGATGCTGCGACTTGGGTGCAGGATCGCGACGCCAGTTTCGAAATGAACGAACCGGACGCCTACGCACTCGAGGAGGCGCTGCGTCTCAAAGAGCAACACGGCGGGGAGGTCGTGGTGTGCTCGGCCGGGCCGGCTCGGGTCGCCCAGGTGATTCGCGAGGCCTTGGCCCGTGGGGCGGACCGGGCCATCCGGGTCGAGAGCGATCGTCTGGCTACGGCCGACGCGGGGATGGTGGCCGACGCGCTCGCCTCAGCGATGCGTGAGGAGGCGTTCGACCTGGTGCTGACGGGGCTCCAGTCGGATGACCAGGGCTTCGCCCAGACCGGCGTTGTGCTGGCGGAGCTTCTGGAGATTCCACATGCCACGATCATCATGGAGGTCCAGGTCGCTGACGAGACGCTTCGGGTGAAACGTGAGCTCGAGGGCGGGTGGTTCCAGTGGGTGTCGATGCCGACACCGGCCTTGCTGACCATCCAGAGCGGAATCAACCAGCTGCGGTACGCCACGTTGAAGGGCATCATGGCGGCCAAGAAAAAGGATGTGCGGGTGGTCGAGCCATCTGCGGATCTGACGCCATACCAGGAAATTCTTGCGTTGTACGTCCCTGAGAAGGGCAAACAGACACGGCTGATCGAGGGTTCGCCGGGCGAAGCCGCCATCGAACTGGTCCGGGTCCTTCGTGAAGAAGCGCGAGTGATCTAAATGGTTCTTGTCATCGCG
>CAUZAY010000071.1:0-15623 GCA_963577695.1 Vicinamibacteria bacterium
GTCTGCGCGCTGTATGCCCTGTGGCATATCGAACAGGACCGCGGCTGGTTCCTCGAACAACGCTACATCAATGCGACCAAGGCCAAGGCGATCCGCACCGCGGTCAACGGGCTGCTGGGTCAGCTACGGCCACATGCCGTGTCGTTGGTGGACGGCTTTGGGATTCCGGACCAGCTGCTGGCGGCGCCGATCGGCATCGCCGAACAGGGAAACGACTTGCGGCGTCCGGTAGTGGCGGTCGGTCGCACTCCCGGGATTGCCTGAAACGAATTAAATTGAAGCTGTGGGATAATCTGGCCTTCCACTCGGACCGGCCCGCTGACGTTCGGAGACGTGGCTATGGAAATTGTAAAAAAGACACTCATTGTCGTGGCGTGCCTGCTTCTGATTCCGGTGACCGCGGTCGCTACTGCGGCCGCAAAGCAGCGTTTCGCCGACGGGCCGAATCGGGTATTTTCCGGCGGTCCACTGGAGTCCGGGGACCTGCACCGCGGCCCTGATCCAGACTGGCGTTTCGTCAGTGACATACCGACCATTGAGTTGCAGCTCTTGGATCCGCCGCGGTCGCGGCGCATTTGGACCGCGGAGTTCGATGGGAAGATCTATGTCTGGTCCGGCTACATGAGCACTGCCGTCGGGCGTCTGTGGAAGCGATGGCCGGTGCAGGCCGAACGCGACGGCCGCGCCGTGATCCGTATCGACGGTACACGCTACGAGCGCGAACTGGTGCGTATCAAATCGGGCGAGATACTGGACGGGATCACCGCCGCCATCAGCAGCAAGTACCCTTCGAAGACCACCAGGGCGGCCGTGGAAGCAGGTGAAGCCTGGGTCTTCGAAGCCGCGCCCAGGAACTAGCCGCGACAGGAGCCGTGCGATGAAATTCTTCTATCGGTGTATCGCGGTCGCGTTGGTGGTCACGGTACTCGCGGTTGCGTTTGTTCCCAGCGTGAGCGATTGGGTCGAGCAGGTGTTTCAACAATACGTGGGGCGAGCGGCTCGCTGATGCCTGGTGTCATCGGTCGTGGCGCGCATGGGGCCAAGCGGATGCGCATCCAGGTTGCTGAACAACGATTGTGGGTGGTTCCCGGACGCCTCGCTCGGAAACCAGGCCTGCACGGGTGCGGGGCAAGGCCGCAGCCCTGCCCCGCGAATGGGTCGTGCCGCAACCTCGCTATTTGAGCTTCGAGTAGTTCGACGCGCTCATCATGTAGGCCTCGATGCTCAGCGGCACGTCGTACTTCGCCCTGAGCACGGGCCAGTCCGGATCCGCCCGGAAGGCGGCGAACACCTCATCGCGATGGGCACGGTCGCGATACGCCAACATCCACACCAAGGTGTTCGGATTGTCGAGTCGCTGCCATGAGGCGATGATTTCCGCCCCGTGTTTCTCGAACAGCGCGATCTCGCCCTCGCGGAAACGCTGGTGCAGATTGTCGATTCCCCCCTTGCCGTTCACGGCCGGTTCGGCCGTGTACATACGCAACTCGAAACACCGCGAATCGGCCGCCACGTTGCGCGAGAAATCAGACGAGAGGTCCCCGGCCGGACCGCAGGGATCCGGGGCATCCTGTGCGCTTGCGCCGCCCGCAAGCCCGAGACCGCCAAGGCCCATGATGAGGGCGACAAGTATCTGTTTCATGTGACTGCTCCTTTGTTGTGGTGTACGGGCGAAAGATGCTTCCGAGTTCTCGGTCACTGTGGGCGAGCCCGCCAGTCGTCCTGCATACAAAAAGCCCGGCGCCCTCTGGTAGAGGAGAACGCCGGGCTCGAACCACTCGTCTATCGAGAACCGACCTATTGACCGCCGGCGTCGCTATCGGCGACCCGGGCGCCCGCGAGCATCGCGTCCATGGCGTAGTTGCCCTCGTGACAGGCGTACTCGAACATGGCCTCCGGATTCAGCCGCATCGGCAGGTTCACCGTCCATGGTGCCGTCCACGTCTCAAGATCCGTCACTGTGTATTCGTATTCGAGCGTGGTGTCATCGACGCGTTGAAAACGTTCGACCAGCGTCATGCCGTCCGTTGATCCCCGGTAGTTGCGCTTCTGCGCGAAATTGGCGGTCTCCACGACCAGGGTGTCACCCTCCCAGTGCCCCCGCGAGTCGCCCGACCACAGGTGCACATCGGCATCGAGTGGCTGACGACCGTCGAGCGGGATGACCCGCACGGTGTGCACCATCTCGGTCATCATCACGAGGTGGTCTGGAGTCTGAAAGATCTGCACATTCTGGTTATAACCGCCCGGCGCGATGGGTGGTCCGGCGTTGAAGCCCTGGATACACCGGTCATAGGTGTTCAGGTCGGTGTAGGTCGCCGGCGAATCGACGGTGAACGACCCGCGGTCGGCGCGCGCTCGCTCCCGTCCAGTCTCGGTCAGAGCCGGAAACCGTCCGTTCGGTGGATCGATCAGCAGGGATGTGCGCCGAGTCCCGATGACGTTCGTGCCCTGGTCCATCCAGAAGTTGTTGTACCCGCCCACATTCCCACCGGCCTCCGTTCGCTGGGCCTCTCTGTTCCAGAGACTGGTCGCACGGTCGACCGCACTCTGCTCGCGTTGCGCCGCTTCCTCCTCCGTCAGAAACGCCTTGTCACCCAGATCTTCCGGGCGCTGCAGCGGCGTGATGGTCCGAAAGTCCCAGACGCCTTGTAAGTCGGGCGCGCCCCATCCGGTGGTCGGCGCGTTCTGCGCTGTCGCCGCTCCGGGCGTGGCGACGAACGCGGCACACGCGCACAACAACAGGCGGCGCGTCACTTGAACAACTGTCATAAAGCACTCCTCCCAAGATCGCCCACGATGGTCACGCCAAAAATACCACGATGCAGGCCCTCTGACCGCAGATATTCAACCAAGGTCGAGCGCCCGCCCGAGATGCCGCCGCGGGCGGCTAGCCGGCGCCGACGAGATACCGCACCACGTCGACCGCATCGACGACGAGTGACAGGCCGGCAAGGGGCCCAACCGGGGTCTTGACGTTTGCCGTCAGCGCGGGCATTCTCGGCCCAGGTTTGCCGGTCATGCCCGGGGCGTCCTAGACGAATCCGGCTCATTGTCTTGACGGCTGGTTGCCGCGGTTCCAGACCGCGCCACCGGCGTAGGAGAACACTGATGTTGAAACATGCTGTTGGTCTGGGCGGTACTGTCGCACTCGTCCTGACGCTGACTTCGTCGCCAGCGCTCGCACAGTCGGGCGAACGGACGATGCCGCTGCGCACCCCGGACGGGCAGCCGGACGTCTCGGGTATCTTCACCTTCCGTACGCTGACTCCGCTCGAGCGGCCGCGAGAGCTCGAAGGGCAAGAGCAGCTGTCGCCCGAGGAGGCCGCGCTCTTCGAGGCGGCCGAGCGCACCCGCCGCAACCGTGACCTCTTCGACCCCGAGAAGGGCGCGTTGTTCTACGCGCCCCGGTCGGAGGGTGGGGTGCTGTCGTACAACGAGTTCTGGTACGAGCGCGGGGTGGAACTGACCTCTGACAAGCGGACCTCACTCATCGTCGACCCGCCAGATGGGCGACGGCCACCCCGGACGGAGTCGTCTCAAATCGCCGCCCGTGAACGGGCAACGGCTCGACGAGAGCACATGTATGACTCGTACGAAAACCGCAGCTCGGCCGACCGATGCCTCATGGGGTTCAACGCCGGACCACCCATGGTGTCGGCGACGTACAACAACAACGTGATGATCTTCCAGGCGCCCGGGTATGTAGCGATTCTCAACGAGATGGTGCACAACGCCCGGATTGTCCCTCTTGACGACAATGCGACCGAAAAGCCGCCGTTTGCGCAGTACAGCGGGGTGTCTCGCGGCCATTGGGAGGGGGAGACCCTGGTCATCGAGACCGCGCAGTTCCAGGGCGGCAGCAGCGGGCTCACATCGACCAACATGAGTCTGGTCGAGCGCCTGACGCGTATTGATCCCGATACCGTCGCCTACGAGTTCACGGTCACGGACCCGACCGTCTTTACCGCGCCCTACACGGCGATGATGCCGTTTCGGCGCACAGACGGGCCGCTCTTCGAATATGCCTGCCACGAAGGCAACATCGGACTGGCTGGAATTTTGGGTGGCGCGCGAGTGCTCGAGAAGCAAGGCCGAGAGCTGCGTCCGTAGAGGTACCCCTCGACCGATGCACGCACGCCGGGCGGGGTGCGCGACGACATGGGTGTTCAACTCGTCCGTGTCCTCAGGCGTGCTGGTGGGGCACGTCGGCGGGCTCGACGGCCACGGTGCTCCGGTCATCGGTGAGGACTTGTACACGCGCTTCCCCCTCCCGGAGCATCTTCACGAATGCCGACACCAGGCCGGGGTCGAATTCCGTGCCCGAGCGATCCTCCAGGTACTTCGTCGTTTTCTCTGACGCCCACGCCTCGCGATAGGGTCGTCTCGTACTGAGGGCGTCGTAGACGTCGCAGACGTGGATGAGTCGACTCGCGAACGTGCATTTCCGACTGTAGTGCATGGCCGGATAGCCGCCGCCGTCCAGCATGACGTGGTGCTCGTAGGCCACGGTGGCGGCCAGGTCAAGCTCTTCCTCACTCTTGAGGATGATGCGCGCGCCGTCGACCGGTTGCTCCTGCATGGTCGCGCGCTCGTGCGCGGTGAGTCTCCCGGGCTTGGTCAGAATGTCAAGTGAAATGCGCGTCTTGCCGACGTCGTGCAGCAGACCGGCCACCCCGACCTCCCGGGTGTCATCCGGTGAATAGCCAAGCGCCCCCGCCAGTCCCAGCGCGAGGACGGACACATTGAGGGAGTGGGTGGTCGTGTACTGGTCGAACTCTTTGAATTTGAGCAGCGGCAACACGAAGTGGCTGTCGCCGTGCATGGCTCCCGACAGCGACCGCACCACCGCCACCGCCTCGGTGAGCGGCACTCGATCGTGGGTAAGGAGCTGCCCAACCGCGTCGGTACCTGGGCTGCTCACCGCACCGACCGCACCCAGTTCCTCGACTCGCACCCGACCGTGGGACGCGCTAGAATGCACGCTCTTAGCATTCACAAACTTCTGGAGACTCACATGAAAGTGCGCACAGCCGTGGTGGCATTCGCTTGCGGCGCCGCTCTGCTCACGTCGCCCGCGTCGTCGCCCGCGCAGACGGCCCCCGTGACGCCCGTGACTGACGCCGTGTTGCAACAACCGGACCCCGGCGACTGGCTCAATTGGCGCCGGACGCTGGATGGATGGGGATACAGCCCGCTCGATGAGGTCGACCGCACGAATGTCGGCGAACTGCAATTGGCCTGGTCTTGGGGACTCGAGCCAGGGGTCTCGCAGACGACACCGCTCGTGCACGACGGCGTGATGTACGTGGCAAATCCCGGCCACGTTGTGCAAGCACTGGATGCCCGCAACGGTGACTTCATCTGGGAGTACCGCCGAGAGATTGAAGAAGCGGCTCGTCGCCCTGGGGCGCAGATGCGGAGCTTGGCGATCTACCAGGACCTCATCATTCTGAACACCTTCGACGCGCACGTGGTGGGCCTCAATGCTCGAACGGGCGAGGTGCGGTGGGATACCGACGTCATGCCTGACGAGGACGGGTACGGGTTCACGAGCGGGCCGGTCGTGGCGGACGGCATCATCATCGCCGGGCTCATGGGCTGCGACAGGTATCGTGAAGAGACCTGCTACATCGTCGGTCTCGAGGGACGAACTGGACAGGTCGCGTGGCGCACGTCGACCGTGGCCAAACCGGGTGAACGCGGTGGCGACACGTGGGGTGACCTGCCACTGTTGTTGAGGGCTGGGGGAGACGCTTGGATTCCCGGCAGCTACGACCCAGTCACAAAGCTCGTGTACTACGGCACGTCGCAGCCAAAGCCGTGGTCGCGCGACGCGCGACGGACGGATGGCGACGCCCTGTACAGCAATTCCACGTTGGCGCTGGACCCCGCGACCGGGAACATGAAGTGGTACTACCAGCACATTCCCGGCGATAGCCATGACATGGATGAGGTGTTCGAGCGCATCCTGGTGGACGTGGACGGGAAGCAGTCAGTGTTCAGCATGGGCAAGCTCGGCGTGCTATGGGAACTGGATCGCGTCACGGGTCAGTACCGGAACGCGATCGACCTGGGCTATCAGAACATCCTGGATGTTGACCGCGCGACCGGCGCGGTGACGTATCGGGAAGGGATGATCTCGGGCGTGGGTGAAGAACTCTTCTTTTGTCCGAGCACGGGTGGGTTCAAGAGCCTTCGGGCGATGGCGTATCACCCCGATACGACGGCGATGTATGTGCCATTGAACCTAAACTGCGAGACGGCGGCCTTCGGACCGGTGGAATATCGGGCGGGGGGCGGTGGCACGGGCTGGGTGCGCGGTCGCCAGAACCACTTTCACCCGGACGCGCCCGACCGGCTCGGCGAGTTCCAGGCGCTTGACGTCCGTACCGGCGAGGCATTGTGGAAACACCGGCGCCGGGCGCCGTATAACACTGCCGCCCTGACCACCGGGGGTGGTCTGGTGTTCGTGGGCACGTGGGACCGCTACGTCTTTGCCTACGACGCCGCGAGTGGTGAGACGTTGTGGCAGACGCGGCTGCCTACCATGGCCAACGGGTATCCGATCAGCTACGCCGTGGACGGAAAGCAGTACATCGCGGTCGGCGCCGGCGCCTCCGGTGGGGCCGGGAGTTGGGCGGCCGTCGTGCCCAACGATCTCGTGTCGGAGATCAAGAACCCCCGCGCCGGGAACGCGATGTTGGTGTTTACGTTGCCTGAGTAGCAGTCGGCGTGCGCCGATCCTCGTCGCGTCCAGACCGTCCACAGAGAAAAGACATGAGACTCAACCGCGTCGCCGTTGCACTCTGGTCGGCGATGGGACTGGCGGCTTGCGCCGGCGAGGTCGCGCCCACTCCGGCGGAGTCTGAGGCGCCACGAGTGACCGCCACGGGTGGGGACGGTCGCGCTGGCGACTACGAGGCCGTCGCCGGCTGGTGGAAGCCGGCGGCTGACCACGACGACACGTGGACCTGGGGCGAAGTCTCGGGTGTGGCCGTGGACACGCCAGACCGGATCATCGTCGCCGTGTGGGGTGACCGGAGCGCCGACGGGACGGAACGGGAGGGGAGTTCGAATTACCTGGTGGTTGTCGATCGGGACGGCAGGGTGGTGGAAAACTGGTCGCAATGGGATTCCACGTTCAATAAACCTCACCAGGTCTATATCAGCCCCTACGACCCGGAGCGCCACGTGTGGGTGGTCGAGCGCGGCGGCGGCCGGGGCGTGCACATGCAGGTCATGAAGTTCACCAACGACGGCAGCGAACTGGTGATGCGGCTGGGCGAGCCCGACCACCCCACCACCCGGGAGGAGGCGCGGGCGAATCCGAACCCGGGTCCCTATACCTATGGGGAGCCGGCGGTGCTCGCGTTCCTGCCTGACGGCAGCTTTTTGCTCGGCGATGGGTACTGGAACACCCGCATCGTCAAGTACGACGCGGACGGTGAGTATCTGATGGAGTGGGGAGAGGCGGGTAGTGGCCCGGGCCAGTTCGACCTGGTGCACGGTCTTGCTGTGGACGACGAGCACCGGGTCTACGTCGCTGACCGACGCAACAACCGGATCCAGGTCTTTACCGAGGACGGGGACTTCATTGAGGAGTGGCCCGCCATCACCGACCCCGTCGGTGTGTTTATCGACGAACGCCACGCGGTCTGGGTCATCTCGGCGAGCCTGCACCGGGTGCTCAAGTACAACCGCGACGGCGAGCTGCAGCACTCGTGGGGTGCCTATGGCGGCCCGGGCGGCCTGTCTGGCGGGCTGTTCCGGCCTCACCAGATCGACGTGGACCAGGAGGGCAACGTCTATGTCGCCAGTTGGTCGGGGGGCTGGCTGAACAAATTCGTGCCGAGGCCAGACGCCGATCCAAGCGAGCTGATCGGAAGAGGCCTTGTGCTCGAACGGTAAGGACCCGATCAGGCATAAGTTGATCACTCTGGACGGGATGCATCGGTGGTCAGAATGGTCAAGTTATTGCTGATCGGGTCCTACATGGCGGACGTGTGCGATACGATGCCACCGGTTCGTACTGGGTGTCTGGGTCAGACAAGAAAGCGACATTGCGATGAAGACGATGAGGGTTGGACGGGGCTGGGGCGGCCTGGCCGTGCTGGCGTGGGGGCTCCTCGTCCTCGGCGTGGCTCCAGCGGCAGCGCAGTACGGGGCGCAGGACGGCGAGTGGCGCAGCTACGGCGGCGATGTTGGCAGCACGAAGTACTCGCCGCTCGACCTGATTACCCGGGACAATTTCGAAGACTTGGAGATCGTCTGGCGGTGGTCCTCCGTGGACGGTTTTCTCAGCATGACCACGCCGGACGGCGGGGAGCTCTGGGCCGATTACGAGACGATCATCGGTCAGCTCGAGTCCGATACCCCGAACCTGTATCGGGACAGGAACCGGCCGAATCGGTCAAATCTCCAGGCGACCCCGCTCATGGTCGGCGGGGTGCTGTATCTGAATACCCCTTTGTCGCAGGGAGTCGCCATCGATGCGACGACGGGCCAGACGCTGTGGGTCTACAACCCCAAGAGCTACGAGGAAGGCACGACCTCGATGACCGTCACGTGGCGGGAACGCGGCGTCGCCTATTGGACCGACGGCGCTGGCGAAGAGCGGATTTTTTGGGGGACCGGCAATGGGAGCCTGGTGTGCGTCGACGCGAAGACGGGCCGGCCCTGCGAGAACTTCGGTCAGAACGGCATGATCGATGCGATGACGGGGCTCCCTCGCGCGGTGCGGGAAGACCGTGATTATCTGAACGCCATGCTGTTCTCGATTCAATCGCCGCCAATTGTCGTCCGCGACACCGCCATTCACGGGTCATCGGTCGCCGACCGGCGGATCACGAAAGAGGCGGTCCCCGGGTGGGTGCGAGCGTGGGACGTCCGCACCGGCGAGCACAAGTGGGACTTCCACACCGTCCCGGCCAATGGGGACGAATTCGGCGCCGACACCTGGCTGAATGAGTCGTGGCGGTACTCGGGCAACGCCAACGTCTGGTCGATGTTGAGCGGCGACGACGAGCTGGGCTACGTGTATCTGCCCACCGGGACGGGAACCAACGATTACTACGGCGGGCACCGGCTCGGAGACAACCTGTTCGCCGAAAGCCTGGTCGCGGTGGATATTGAGACCGGTCAGCGTGTCTGGCACTTCCAGGCCGTGCATCACGGGTTGTGGGACTACGACTTTCCGGCCGCGCCAAATCTGCTCGACATCGAGGTCGACGGTCGGCCGGTTCGAGCGATCGCGCAGGTCAGTAAGCAGGGCTTCGTCTACACGTTCGACCGGGTGACTGGCGATCCGATCTGGCCCATCGAGGAGCGCGCGGTGATCACGTCGCCGGCGATTCCCGGTGAAGTGCCCGCACCGACGCAGCCGTTTCCGACCAAGCCGGCCGCGTTTGACTATCAGGGGGTGAGTGTCGACGACCTCGTCGACTTCACGCCCGAGATTCTGGAGATGGCGCTCGAGGCTGTCATCAATTTCCGGCTGGGGCCATTGTTCACGGCGCCGACTCTGGCTGAACAGGGCGGCACCCAGGGAACCTTGTTCCGACCGACCGGCGGCGGCGCCGCCAGCTGGACCGGGGCCGCCGTCGATCCTGAGACCGGGATGCTCTACGTGCCCTCGAACAACAACCTCGGGGTCATTCACTACTACACGCCCGACCCCGCCCTTGGGGGCAACCTGCGCTACACGCACGGCGCGCCGGAAGCCGCGCGGCTCAGCGGGGATGCGCCGGTCGGCCCGCGGATGCCGCAAGGCCTGCCGCTCCTCAAACCGCCGTACTCGCGGATGACGGCCATCGACATGAACCAGGGCGAACATGCCTGGATGCAGCCGCTCGGAAACGGCGACCGGATTCGCAATCACCCGCTCCTTCGCGATCTCGATTTGCCGCCACTGGGTGGCGACGGTCGGGGGGGGCCGCTGCTGACCAAGACCCTGCTGATCAGCGCGCTGTCAGCCGGTGGCAGCAACGGCGGGCCCCGGTTGGTCGCTCGTGACAAGACCACCGGCGAAGAATTGGGCTCGGTCGATCTGCCCACCGGGGCGGTTGGCACCCCGATGACCTATCTGGTAGACGGGAAGCAGTACATCGCCCTGACCATTGGGGGACAGCCCCCCAACCTGATCGCGTTCGCGCTGCCGGATTAAAGGAACGCACCTATGAGCGTGGCCCACCTTCGCACCTACACCATCAATGCGGGACAGATGGACAGCTGGCTGGCGCTGTTCAACGACCAATTGGTCCCGTTGCTGCGCGAGCACGATATCCAGGTCGACGGCACGTGGGTGAATGCCGAGCGGACCCAGTTCATCTGGGTACGCAGTTATGGCGACACCGAAGATGATCTCAAGACGAAGGAAGCGGCGTTCTATGGCTCCGCGTGGTGGAGAGCGAACGTGGACTACGTGCGCAGCCACCTGGCGCATCGAGAGATCACGCTGATTCGATCGGTCTAGCCGCCCACGCACATTGGGCTCGCGAGACGCGTCGTTCCTTGGTACCATGAGGCTATGGCTCTCGACGAACGCGCCCTGTTCACGAAGGCTCCGGAGAATCGGTCGGGACGGTTTCAGTGTCCCAGGTGCGGACGGACGGGTGACTATCGCATTCGGTGGGTGCGACACTCGAAAAAGGGCCGACCGCCCGCCGGAGCGAACGAGGACGACCGCGCCAAGTTCGCCAAACTTCGCGACTACATGCTCCGTCTTGACGACGACGTCACGTGCAAGACCTGTGGCAAGCGATTTGATATCCCCTCGCAACATTCCTTGGTGTTCGTGGACCAACTCGGAGGGTTGCCCAACGATGACGACCTGGAGCAGGAGATCAACGCTGCGGCGGATGAGCCGGAACCGGAGCGCGAGAAGAAGCCGACACTTCCCGATCGGTTTACCCGAAAATCAAGTGGCTGGAAGTAGCGGCCGACCAGCCTCCATCGACCGCGGCCCGACAGACCGAGGAGCCTTCTCTTGCAGACATCTATGACCTCACGGACGTTCGGCGTTCTCCTGCTCGCCCTGACTTGCGCGGTGGCGGGCGTCCTGCCGGCCGAAGCCCAGGTCGATCGGGTCGTGGACCCGAACTGGACGACGCCGCGAACATCGGACGGGCAGCCGGACCTGCAGGGCATCTGGGGCAACAAGACGATCACGCCGATCGAGCGGCCCGGCAACCAGGGGCAGGCCTATCTGACCGACGAAGAGATGGCGGCGCTGAACCAGCAGCGCGCCGTCAATTCCGCCGCGCAGGACGCGGCGCCGGCCCAACGCACGGTGGCCGGTAGAAACGTGGGCGGCTACGGCAGCTATTGGCTCGACGCGGGGGACACGTGGCTGTCGACGGGGCAGACCTCGTTCGTCGTTGCCCCCCCAGACGGTCGGGCCCCGATCCAGCAGTGGGCGCTTGACGCGAAGGCCTACAATCTGGCCAACGAAGGCGACCACTATCAGCACCTCAGTGTCTGGGATCGCTGCATCTCACGCGGGGTGCCGGGTTCGATGCTCCCGGCCGGCTACAACAACGCCTATCGCATCGCGCAGACCCCGGATCACATCGTGATTTACCACGAGATGATTCACGACGCCCGGATCATCCCGCTGTCCGACGCGCCCTTCGTTGATGGACGTATTCGACAATGGATGGGTGACTCGCGCGCGCACTGGGACGGCGAGGCGCTGGTGGTCGAGACCAGGAATTTTCACAACCGGGGCTGGATCGCGTCCAGCTTCGCGGGGGGGCGTATCAAGGGCATTCCGACCAGCAAGGCCCTGCACGTGATGGAGCGGTTCGAGCGCGTGTCGGAGTCCACCATCATGTGGACCGTCACGATCGAAGACCCTAACGTGTATACCGCGCCGTGGACCATTCAGATGCCGTTGACCGCGGAGCCCGGGTATCAGATGTTCGAGTACGCCTGCCATGAGGGCAACCACGCGGTTCCCGGCACGCTCGGCGGCCAGCGCGTTCTTGACGCCGCGGCGGCGACTGAGGAGCAGTAGCGCTCACCGGGGCGTGCCGCGTGTGCCGCTGCTGTCCGGTCACTGCAGAGCCGAACTGGTCGATTCGACCGGCCGGTCCGCGCAAGTGACCCAACATGGCGGACGGAGCAGAGGCGCCCCCGCGACCGGCCCGAGGAAGCGACCGTCCATGACCAGACAGACCACGTTCCGTTCATCGGGTTGGTGCGGCCAGACGTTCGCGCGGGTCGGCGTGCTGGCCACCGCGATCTCAGTCATCGGGGCGGGTACCGCACGGGCTCAGGCATCCTCGTCCGCCGCAGGAGGTTGGCAGACCTACGGGACCGAGAACGGCGAGTGGCGGAGCTACGCCGGCGATATCGCCGGCACGAAGTATTCGCCGCTGGACCAGATCGACGCCGACAACTTCGGTCGGCTTGAGATCGCGTGGGAGTGGACGTCCGTTGACGCCCTCGTCAGTCGGTCGACCCCCGGCGGGGGCGAATGGTGGGCCCCGCTCGACACGATCGTGGAGTCGCTGGTGGAGGATACGCCCAACCTCTACCGTGACAGTCAGCCGCCGAACTTGTCGAGGCTGCAGGCGACCCCGTTGATGGTGGGTGGCGTCCTGTACTTCAACACGCCCCTCTCGCAAGGCGTGGCGGTCGACGCCGCGACCGGGCAGACCCTCTGGGTGTTCAACCCGAAAACCTACGAGGAAGGTACCCCGTCGATGAGCAGCCCGTGGACGCAGCGTGGGGTGGCCTACTGGACCGACGGAGAGGAGGACGAGCGTATCTTCTGGGGCACCGGCAACGGCTACCTGGTCTGCGTGGACGCCAAGACCGGACGACCCTGTCCAGATTTCGGGCCCGACGGTGGCGGCACGGTCGACGCGATGGTCGGCATTCCTCGAGTCGAGCGTGACGCGCGCGACTATCTCAACGCGATGCTCTACTCGATCAACTCGCCGCCGATTGTCGTACGTGACATGGTGATTCACGGGTCGCAGATCGCCGACCGGCGTATCACCAAGGAGGCGCCCCCCGGGTGGGTTCGAGCCTGGAACGCACGCACCGGCGAGCATGCCTGGGATTTCCACACCGTACCGAACAGTGCCGACGAGTTTGGCGTCGACACCTGGGGCAACGACTCGTGGCGCTACTCGGGCAACGCCAACGTGTGGTCGATGTTGGCCGGCGACAACGAGCTGGGCTACGTCTATCTGCCGACGGGCACCACCACCAACGACTACTACGGGGCAGACCGCCCCGGTGACAACCTGTTTTCGGAATCGATCATCGCCGTCGATGTGGAGACGGGCCAGCGCGTGTGGCACTTCCAGGCCGTGCATCACGGGCTGTGGGACTATGACTTCCCGACACACCCGAACCTGGTCGACCTGGTGGTCGACGGCCGTCCCATCAAGGCGCTGACGCAGGTGAGCAAACAGGCGTTCCTGTACGCGTTCGACCGGGTCACCGGCGACCCGATTTGGCCCATCGAAGAGCGGCCGGTCCCGCAAGAGACGAACATGCCGGATGAGGTGCCCTCACTGACCCAGCCGTTTCCGACCCGGCCGGCGCCGTTCGACTATCAGGGAGTCACGATTGACGACCTCGTCGACTTCACCCCTGAGCTGCGGCAAATGGCGGTGGAGGTCGTGCAGAACTACCAGATCGGACCGATCTTCACGCCGCCTGGACGGCCCATCGAGGGGGGTACGCAGGGGACGTTGATGCGACCGCCCGACTTTGGCGCGGCCGGCTGGGCCGGCGCCGCCGTCGACCCGGAGACCGGCATGCTCTATGTGCCGTCGCGGAACATCGCGGTCGCCATCCCGCTCTACGAGCCCGATGGGGTACTGGGGGCCACGATGCGCTACACCCACGGCGCCCCGGAGGCGATTCGTTTACAGCAGCGCGGCGGCTATGAAGCGCGCATGCCGCAGGGTCTGCCGCTGCTCAAGCCGCCCTATTCGCGGATTACCGCGATCGACATGAACACGGGCGACCACGCATGGATGGTGCCGTTGGGCAACGGCGACCGGATTCGCAATCACCCGCGTCTGCGCGATCTCGACCTGCCGCCGCTCGGAGACGGGACCATCGCCGGGCCAGTGTTGACCAAGACCCTGCTCATCAGTTCGGTGCCGACGGCGGGCAGTGACGGGGGACCAGGATTGGTGGCCTGGGACAAGGACACGGGCGAGATACGGGGGGCGGTGGACCTGCCCACCGGCACCATCGGCACCCCGATGACCTACAGCGTCGACGGACGGCAGTACATCGCCGTGACTATTGGCGGCGGGCCGCGCCTGGTCGCGTTCGCCTTGCCGTAGTAGACAAGGCGCGTACTTGCGCCGCGCTGAAGCGTTCGCCCGCCTTCACCGCTCCGAATACGTGGTGATGTGGTCCAGCAGGAGTTCGGTCATCTGGTCCGTCGCCAGGTCCGGGATCCAGTGGCTGACGCCCTCGATGACCTCGAACCGATAGGGCGCGTCGACATACTCTTCGGTGAGTTCCGCCCCGTCGATACAGAGCGCCGTGTCGTCGTCGCTCCAGGTGAACATGGTCGGGACTCGCACGACGTCCATGGCGGGCCCAGACACCTGACGGTCGGCGATATTGGCTCGATACCAGTTGAGGGCGGCGCCGAGCGCGGCCTTCGAACCCAGCACTTGCACGTAATCCTCCACCGCGTCCTCCTCGACACCGGTGAAGAAGCCACGGAGCCCCGCGTTGTCGTTCGCGACGAAGTTGTCCTCTGAATCCGGCTGGACGAAGAGGTCGAAGTAGGACGAGGCCTCGACCTGGCACGAGGTCGGGTCGCCCAGAACCCGAGCAAACGCATCCGGGTGCGGCACCGACACCGGGCTGGCCGAGAGGACCCGTTCCTCGGCGGCGGGGCACTGGGGAATTCCGCCAGTAGCGACGTCTTCGTAGCGAAGCTCGACGGGGTGTCTGGCACGCACGTGTGGTCACAACGCCAGGGAGGGGTTAGTTACGAATCCGGGGAGGGGCTTGCGATAGACCCCGACGGAAAAACAGTCGTCACCGGTCATTTCCAGGGTACGGGTAGCTTTGGCAGCGGGCCCCTCTCGAGCAATGGCAATGGCGACATCTTCGTGGCGAAGTTCGATCCCGCTGGGGCGCCTATCTGGTCGCGCGCCTTTGGGGGTATCGGTTATGACTATGGGTACGTCATCACGACCGATGCGGATGGGAACGTGGTCATGGCTGGGCGATTCGAGAACTCGGTGACCTTTCGGGGCTCCAGTCTGACCAGTGCTGGAGGGAGTGACGGATTCCTGGTGAAGCTGAAGAAATAGCAAGCGGCTGTCGCGTCGCGACACACCCGAACAGCCGTTGTGGTGTCGGAGTTGGGCACGACGGCCATGCCCTTGACACGCTGGATTATCTGGCCCGCAAGGCGGCCGACGGGCCCCGTACTCCTACACCGACGGCCGCAGCCAGGCTTCCAGTCGTCTCAGGCCCTCTGCGATAGAGATCGCCGGTTCGTAGCCGAGCTCGCGACGGGCCGCGGTGATATCGAACCAGTGGGTGGTGGCCAACTCGTTGGCGACGAACCGGGTCATGCGGGGCTCGCTCTCCAGCCGGAACAGCGTGTAGGCCGCCTCCAGCATCGC
>CAUZAY010000072.1:0-15493 GCA_963577695.1 Vicinamibacteria bacterium
GATCGCGTCGAACGACTCGCCGCTCTCCGGGGCCGATGAGGGCAGAGCGTCACGGACGTCGCCCGGACGCACCCGCGACAAGACCGGGTAGGACTCGGCGTCCTCCAGATACGTGGCAATCCAGTCGACGAGTTCGTGTCCGGCCTTGCGGAACGCCGCCCCGTCCATGTCGCCGAGCGGTGGGCCGCCGGAACCGTCGGTCATCTGTCAGCTGTCATGTGGAAGGAACCATCGGCCTCCGACCCTGTCGTTCGGGCCTCAGCGCGCTGGCGCCGCGTCTTGGTCTGCGAGGCCGATGATTGTAGCATCAGGCGTTCACCCGCCTCGTCGGCTGGCGGCGTTGCTTGAACGTCGTCGGCGGCGACTCTGGTGTGGTGACGAGGAGGTGTCATGGCTGACGTAGTGCACACGAGCCGAATGCGGGTCGAGCGAGTAGCCGGTCCCCTGCGGCATGCGTATCTGGAAGGGTTCGAGGAGCCGATCCGGTTCGGCGTCCACGGGGGCATCAAGAAGTTCTACGGGGTCGAGCCGGAGGAGGATGTACCGGCCACGTTGGACTACATGGTCGGCGCCGTCGGCGGTTGACTGCTCGGTACCTTGGCACGCGCACTGGAGGTGCGCGACATTCCCGTATCGAGAGAGAGCCTGCAGGCGGACGTCGAAGGCGATATTGAAGCGGTCGACAAGGTGCTGCAGATTACCCGCATCCGCGTCCGCTATCGTCTCCGGATTCCGACCGGTACCCGGGAAAAAGCGGAGCGGGCCGTGGCGACACATCCCACGAAATGTCCGGCCGCGAACAGTATCCGAGGCTGTATCGACCTGGATATCTCGGCGGAGATCACCGAGGAATAGCCGTGGTTTTTCTGGGGAGGCGCTCGTTTCCTGAGGAAACGGCGGCCGTGGGATCGTAGCCAGCCCCTTCAGGGGCGCTGATCGTTCAGCGGGCCTAAAGGCCCTTGCTACGGTCGCCAGCTGGGCGTGACCCGTTTTCGCCCCGCGTGTGACGGGCTGGGAAGGCGCGACGAGGGAGCAGACAGGTGGTCTGTGACCGAGGAAGCAACGCCGCCAGACGGACGTCTCGCCAGGAAAACTAGGCAATGCGGGATTTGGCTTCCCAGTAGATCAGGGAGAGACCGAAGCCCAGATTGAGTAACAGCAGTAGGGTGGTCTGCCCGTAGAGGTTGTCGTATCGGGCTGCGTAGTCGTTGTCGGCGGCCAAGCTGGCGATGTTGGCACCCATTTCGGCTTGCAGCCCGTCGAGCTGGCGGGTGATGCCGAGTCCCGAGTACAGACTGATACACAGCATCACCGCGACCGTGGCCATCCGGATACGGATGGCGGAGGGGCGGGGAGCCTTGTAGGTCAGCGTGCCAAGACACCCCAGGAGCACGGCCGCAGACCCGTACTCAAAGGAGCGAAACCGTCTGAGCATCTCGCCGAAGACGTCGCCGGCTTCGAGCCGGCCGGCCGATCCGTGGTACGACTCGAGTACATCGAAGATGGCCGGCGCGGCGAATGTCCCGAGGGCCACCATGCCCCCGACCCAGAACACGAGGGCAAGCAGATACAGACATCGCAGGACGACCATGGGCGCATTATACGTGTCGTCATGAGCCCCGAAGACGGCGAGATCAAGTGGCGCGAATGGACCGCGTCGACGTTCGCGCTCGCGGCGGCCGAGCAGAAGCCGGTGCTGCTGGCGATCGGGCCCGCGTGGTGTCGCGGGACCGAGGAGATGAATCGGGTTAGCTACACCGACCCGGATGTGGTCCAGGTCGTCACCGAACAGTTCGTTCCTGTCCGAGTGGACCCCGATCGGCGGCCCGATATCGGCGAGCGATACACGCTGGACGGGTGGCCCACCACCGCCTTTCTCACGCCGTCCGGCGCCCTCCTGGGAGGGGGAGGCCACCTCGACCCGGCGCGGCTGGTCGTGGTGTTGCGGCAGGTGCTCGACGCGTTCGCCGCCCAGCCGCAGGCGGGTGACCTGGAGATCGGTCCACGGCCACAATCCGACTCCGCCGCGCCGTCAGTCTCGGCATTGCCACACCCGGATGCGGAAGCGGCCGGTCTCTGGTTCGACGACCAGCTCCGCGCCCGGTTCGACCGGACCTGGGCAGGGTTCGGTGCCGGTCCCAAGCGCCCTCACTCCACTGCATTGAAAGCCGCGCTCCTGCGGCACCGGCCGGGGTCGCCGGACGAGCTCACCGATATCGTCGTCGCAACGCTCGACGCCATCGCCGACGGCGGGATCGTAGACCCCGTCGAGGGTGGCTTTTTCCGGTACTGCGAGGAACCAGATTGGTCTCGCCCGCACGTCGAGAAGGTGTTGACGCTCAACGCGCGGTTGGTCGATCTGTTCTTGACGGCATCGCGCATCCTCGATCGGTCGCACTATGCGGAACGGGCCGCCGAAACGATTCGATTCGTTCATGACACGTTCTCGGACGCCGACGGCGGGTTCTTTGCCAGTCAGCGCGCCGACCCCGACTATGCGGCGTTGACCACGACCGAGGAGCGCGGGCGCCACGGGGAGCCGCCGGTGGACCGGAGCGTATACGTCGACGCGACCGCCACTATGGCCTCCGCCTATGTCCTGGGGGCCTCAGTCCTTGCCGACAGCTCCTTGCTGGAGTTCGCCGCGACCGCGGTGGACCGAGTGGTGATGGAGACGTATGAACGTGGAGGCGGGGTTGGCCACATCGTCAACGGGCGGCCACCCGTGCGCGGGTTGCTGAGCGACCAGGTGGCGGCGAGCGCGGCTTTGTTGGATTTGTACGAGGCCAGCGGACAGGATGTCTATTTGGACATGCCACAGGAACTGATGGCGTACTGCCAACAGGAGATGTGGGACGAGGGTGGTGGTTTCCGGGACCGCGCCCGTGAGTCCGAGCACAGTCCATCGATCGGTCTGCTACGCGAGCCGCACCGACCGTTCGCACTCAACTGCGACGCCGCCGTCGTCCTGGGCCGTCTCGCAGCCCTGACCGACCAGACCCACTACCGTGAACAGGCGGTCCGGGTCCTCGCCAGCCAGACCTCCGTGTATCAGGCCCGCGGTCTGGACGGCGCGGACTACGTCCTGGCGCTCGAGCAGCTTCAGACCCTGGCTGAACCTTGATCCCGACCGGGCGGAGGCGCTGGCCCAGGTGCTTCTGACCATCGATTCCCCGGTCGCGGGACCGTCCACCAGCCGTGCTACACTTCGTGGCCCGGAGGACCCCTTTGCCAGTAGGTCGCACTCCACAGCTCTCCGCTCTTCATAACATCGCCACGCGGCTCCGCATCGAGTCGGTGCGTGCGACCGCCACCGCCGGCAGCGGACATCCCACGAGCTGTTGCTCAGCCGCCGAGATCCTCGCCGCCCTGTTTTTTGCACAGATGCGGTTCGACCCGCACGATCCAGCGTGCGAGGACAACGACCGTTTTGTGCTGTCGAAAGGCCATGCCGCACCGATTCTGTATGCGGCGTGGGCCGAAGCCGGCGTGATCTCGCGCGACCAACTCTCGTCCCTGCGGGACATCGATTCCGATCTTGAGGGGCATCCCACCCCGAGATTGCCGTTCGTCGACGTGGCGACGGGGTCGCTCGGTCAAGGCATCTGTGCCGCGGTCGGCACGGCGCTCAATGCCCGTCGCATCGGGTCAAGCTACCGCACCTACGTGTTACTGGGTGACGGGGAGTCGGCCGAAGGATCGGTGTGGGAGGCGGCCCAGACGGCGGCCAGGATGGGGCTCGACAACCTGTGCGCCATCATCGACGTGAACGCGCTGGGCCAGAGCCGCGACACCCAGTGGGGCCACGACATGGAGCCCTACGCGGCTCGGTGGCGCGCGTTCGGCTGGCACACCCTGGTCGTGGACGGTCACGATCTGGTGGCGGTCCTGGCGGCGCTGGACGAGGCGGCCCAGACCTCCGAACGTCCGACGATGGTGCTGGCGCGCACGCTCAAGGGCAAGGGGATCTCGTTCGTCGAAGGCCGGGACGGATGGCACGGCAAACCGCTGATGGGCGATGACTTGGCGCGCGCGCTTGGCGAGCTCGAGGGACAGCTCGGGGCACAGACCGACAATCCCCCCATTCCGGCCCCGCCGCTCCGAGCAGGCGGGTCGCCGCCACCTCCGGCACCGCTTTCCTCGTCAGACGTCGCTGCCGTCCGACTGCCTGCGTATGAGGCTGGGAGCACGGTTGCGACCCGTGAAGCCTATGGCGCGGCTCTGGCGGCGTTAGGCGGCAGCGACAGTCGGGTGGTGGCGCTGGATGCCGATGTCAAGAATTCGACGTTCAGTGACAAGTTCGAGAAGCAGCATCCCGACCGCTTCTATCAGATGTTCATTGCCGAGCAGGTCATGGTGGGGGCGGCACTCGGGTTGGCCAGTCGCGGCGCCATTCCGTTCCCGTCGACGTTCGCCTGTTTCCTCACCCGCGCGTCCGACTTCATCCGCATGGGTGGCATCGGCAACGTCAACATCAAACTGACCGGATCGCACGCCGGCATCTCGATTGGTGAAGACGGTCCCTCACAGATGGCGTTGGAAGACCTCGCCATGATGCGCGCAGTGCCCGAGTGCGTGGTCCTGTACCCCTGTGACGGGGTCAGCGCCGGCCGTCTCGTGTTGGCCTCGGCCGCCCATTCCGGTATGACCTACATGCGGACGTCGCGCCCCAAGACGCCAATTCTCTACGCCGAGACCGACGAGTTCGTCATTGGTGGGTCGAAGGTGCTGCGCGAGAGCCCGGATGATGTGGCGACTGTCGTCGCGGCCGGCGTGACGGTGTTTGAGGCGCTTGAGGCCCACGAGGCACTGCTCGTCGCCGGTCTGCACGTGCGTGTCATCGACGCCTATTCGGTGCAGCCCATCGATGCCGAAACGATGGTTCGAGCGGGCACGGCGACAGGTTTTCGACTCATCACCGTAGAGGACCATTACGCCGCCGGCGGCTTGGGCGACGCCGTGAGCGATGCCGTCGCTCCGCATGGGATCACCGTAACGCGGCTGGCGGTGCGTGCCGTGCCGCGTAGCGGCAAGGCGAGCCAACTGCTCGACCGTTTCGGCATCTCGTCGAAGCAGATCGTGGCCGCCGTCCACGCCCAGATCGAAGCCGCCTCGGTCGCCTCAACGACCTAGCAGCCCGTGGTCAAGACAGCTGACCCCATCGCCTCGCCCTTGGGGGTAGAATGACGATGTTAGCCCCGTCTCAGTCAACAGCAGGAAGGCTATGTCCATGAAATCCGATCGCGCGCGCGCCTTGTTTGGGGTCTGCGGCCTGGCCGCGGCCGTCTGTGCGGGCACCCTGGTGATGGCGCAGAGCCGCAATCAGGATGGCAATGGGCAGGCGCTGGGGCACGGCTACTCTCGGCCCGCGCGTAGCCCCCACGGCAGCCGGTCGGAGGTCATCGCCCCGCATGGCATGGTGGCCGCGAGTCATCCGCTGGCGGCGCAGGTGGGCATCGACATCCTGAAGTCTGGTGGCAATGCCATCGACGCCGCGGTGGCGGTCAACGCGGTCCTGGGACTCGTCGAACCTCATATGAACGGGGTCGGCGGCGACCTGTTCGCCATCGTCTGGGACAACGACACGCAGCAACTCTACGGGCTCAACGCCACCGGCCGGTCGCCCTACGAGATCAATCGGCAGGTCTTTGTGCGTCAGAATCTGGACCGCGTGCCAGGGACGGGGCCGCTCACGTGGACGGTGCCGGGCGCGGTCGACGGATGGGACCAGCTACTCACACGGTTCGGGACGATGGGTTTCCCCGAGGTGCTCGCGCCGGCCATCGCCTACGCGCGCGACGGGTTCCCAGTGAGCGAGATCATCCAGGGGCAGTGGGCGGCGTCGGAAGACTCGTTGGCCCAGTGGCCCACGTCGGCTGCCACCTACCTTCCCAACGGTCGACCGCCGGCCGTTGGCGAGGTGTTCAAGAACCCCGGGTTGGTTCGGACCTACGAGGCGATCGCACAGGGCGGTCGCGACGCCTTTTACCGGGGCGAGATCGCCCGGAAGATCGTCGCCTTCAGTGAATCGAATGGAGGCTATTACACCGCGCGTGATTTCGAGGACCACACCTCCGCCTGGGTGGACCCGGTCACGACCAGCTATCGGGGGCATGACATCTGGGAGATCCCACCCAACAGCTCTGGCATCGTGGCGTTGATGATGCTCAATATCCTGGAGGGCTACGACATGGCGGCTCTGGGACAAAACTCGGCCGCCGCGATTCATCGCATCGTCGAGGCGAAGAAGCTTGCCTTCGCCGATCGGGATCGTTTCGTGGCCGATTCGGACGCCAACCGGCTGCCGGTCTCGGAACTGATCTCGAAAGCGTACGGGGACACGCGACGCGCGCTCATCGACCCGGCGCGAGCCTCGCAGTCTGTCAACGCCGGTGATCCGACGGAGACCGTCTATCTCACGGTGGTCGACAAGGATCGGAACGCCATCTCGCTCATCGAGAGCATCTTCGGCGGGTTCGGGTCCAAGGTCGTGCCGGGAGATCTCGGGTTCGCCCTCCAGAACCGTGGCTCGGGCTTCTCGCTCGAACCGGGGCACTTCAACGCCCTCGAGCCGCACAAACGATCGCTGCACACCAACATGCCGGCGTTCGTGACCAAGGATGGGAAGCCGTGGTTGTCCTTTGGCGTGATGGGCGGCGACATGCAGCCGCAGGGTCATACTCAGGTGCTGTCGAACATCATCGATTTCGGCATGAATCTCCAGGAAGCGGGCGACGCCGCCCGGGTGCGCCACGGTGGAAGCGTCATGGTGGAACCCGGAGTCACGGATGACGTGGTGGCCGAACTGGAGCGGATGGGGCACCGGGTGCGTCGTGCCGGCGGCGGCGGCATGGGCGGCTACCAGGCCATCATGATCAACCCCGAGACCGGCATGCTGCATGGGGGCACGGACCCTCGCAAAGATGGGGTCGTGCTCGGATACTAGTGCACCGATCCGGCGGTGGTTGGTGTTGCCGGTATCAGGCTTCGTGTGCCGAACGTGTTGCGTTTCAGCCGCGGCGCCCAGCCGTTCGGAGTGCGGCCCCCACGTTCGCCGCCGTTAGCTGCAACCGCTTGTTGGGCAGCCGGTTCCGACACTAGAATGGCTCCATGACCGAGCGGGCCCAAGAACTTCTTCGCGACGTGCTGGCCTTGCCCAACGAAGAACGCGCCACTGTCGCCGCCGAGTTGCTCGCGAGCCTGGATGAATCGGTGACCGACGACGCTGCCGCGGTACAAGCGGCCTGGGCACGGGAGGTCGAGAGACGAGCCCGCCGGGGACTCAGCGGGGGATCCCTGGCCTGAGGTGCGTTCCCGTGTCGCCGATCGTCTGGCCAATCCGTGAATCGACCGGTTCGCACGGAATCGGAGGCCTCCCGAGAACTGGAGGAAGGCGCCCTCTGGTATGACGGTCAGCGTCCCGGTTGCGCCTCTATGACGCGACCAGGGGTCTCGCCGCGGGGTGGCAGCCCCTCACCTGACTCGTGAGGCCCGCCACTCCGCGGTGCCATCGTTCGTTCGCATGGTCCCGGTCATGGTGGCGTCGTCGGCACGGCCACGGTAGCTGGTGTTCCCGATCCGGAAACTGATCTCTCTGCCGCGAAGCCGGCCCCCGGCGACATCCTCCGTGCCGCCATTCGTGCGCAGACTTCCCGACACCATCTGGAACCGTTGGACAAATTCAAGCTCGGCGTCCTGATTCTGATCGACCAGGCGCCATGTCCCCGACACGTTCGCCGGCACGATCCAGAACAACGAGGTGCAGAAGCTGGGACAGGGATCGAGGACGACGGTCTCGTCCGGTATCCAGCCTGGCGCGTCGGGGTCGCTCTCTGAACCGCCCATGTCCCAGGTGTTTGACACGATGCGGGTGCCCGGCTCGAGTGCCACGGGGCGGGTCGCAGTCGGGTGTTGATGTCCGGGAGCAGGAACATCGTGATCACCGTCGCCCGAGACAGATCGACATCGAAAAGATCGGTGGCCAGAAACTCGGTCCTGTCAGCCACGCCCGCCTCGATCGCGCGTTGTTTCGAGGCCGCCACGAGGCTGGGGTCCAGCTCGACGCCGACCGCCCGGGCGCCACGCCGGGCCGCGGCGATCACGGTGCGTCCGTCACCGGAGCCCAGATCCATGACGTAGTCGCCCGGACCGACCTCGGCCATCTCCAGCATGGTGTCCACGAGGACCTCCGGTGTCGGTACCCAAGGTAAGTCCTTGCCCTCTTGGCCGATGACGGGAGCAGGTTGTCCGCTCGCCCCGACGGTTGAGAGCAAGAGGGCGCCAACAGACACCGCTGCGCACAGGAGCCCACACTGGGAATCCCGTTGGCCCCGACCAGGCAGCTCAGCCATCACGGGGTAGCAGGCGCGGATGACCGGCGATGGTGACGGCGCCGAAGTGTTGGAGGTCCAGTGTGGCGATCGCCTCCGCCCGGAGGCGCTCCGCGGTGGCGATGACAACCGCATCCACCAGCCCGATGTGGAGGTCGGCGTACCGCTCGCAAATCAACGCGGCCGCCTCGATGTCAGTTTGTCGGCCCCATTCGACGCCGAACGCGCCATGGGCCAGGTCGGCAAGAAACACGGCCTGTGCCGACGGGCCGAGCTGGGTGGCCACTAGGTAGTCGACCTCGGGCAGAATCGCGCCGGGAAGTACCCATGCGTCGGGGTCGCTCAGGTAGAGCTCGCGTAGTCGATCGTGGTGCCGGTCACCGGAATCCAGCAGCGCAACGACCGCCCCGGTGTCGGCGACAATCACCGTTGACCCAGACCTGTGAGCAGCTCCTCAGCGCGCTCGCCGAGGTCGTCGCGTCCGCTCGAGAACGCGCCGATCGACCGAGCCACACGTGTGGCTGCGTGCCGTTTCGTATACTCGGCCACCGCCTCGCGTATCAGCTCCGCCGACGGTCGCTGTTGCTCGGCTGCCAGTCGCTTGAGACGACGGTAGTCGTCCGGATCCAGATAGACGGTCGTTTTTTCCATATGCCTGACACATATGGTAGCGCGGTCTCGAGCGCGTGGCCGGTCAGGCGATCTACCGGACTTCTGGCCCGCCGCGTCGGTCGTCCCGGACGAATCGGTCGCGGGCCGGCATGACCACGGCTGGGAGGGTTCGCGCGTCCATGACCGCCTCGGTGGTGATGATGTCGTTCTTGGCCAGAATCCAGGCGACCAGCCCGTAGACCTCCGGGGCGGTCAGCGATCCCGGCGCGTTCCGTGGCATGGCCCGGTTGATGTAGTCGTAGAGGGTTGTGGCATAGGGCCAGTAATTCCCGACCGTCGGACGGGTGCTGTTCGGATCGCGACCCACCACCGGCGCGGCGGTACCTCCCTCGCCTTCCGGACCGTGACAACCGCGGCACGCCCGGGCCCAGGTCCGCGCCCCGTCAGTGGCGGTGCCGTTTCCCTCTGGGAGGCCAGTGCCGTCAGGCATGACGTCAATGTCGAGCGCCTCGATGTCGCCCGTTGTCGCGGGCCGACCCAGCCCAAAGATGTCCGGGTGGTCCGACGGCGGCGACGGCTGTTGTCCCGCCGCGGCGGGCGCCGCCAACCACAGTCCGCCAACGATCCCCACGATCCCGACCCAACCGACCACGTCGGCACGCCTCGTCGACTCCGAACCGACCGGGCGCGGGCGCGTCACGACCGTAACCTCTCAGCCCCAAACAACACGCGGCCATCGTCGCCGACCGTCCACGACGTGATCGGGTTCTGGTGATACCGCGTGCGGGGCCCGCGCGCCGCTCGTAGCGCCTCCCACGTCGGCTGCACGTAGCCGGTCTCGTCGGTGGCCCGACTCATGATTTCGGCCGGCTCCCCACTCCATTCCCACCGGTGCCGAAACCGCACGTGCGCCTTCGGCAGCACCGGTCCCTGCAGCGTCGCCGCCTGCCAGGTGGTTCCGCCGTCGGCACTGACGTCGACCGCCGTGATCCGTCCGCGGCCGCTCCACGCCAGACCCCGGATTTCGTGCCAGCCCGGTTCGATCACGCGGGGAAAGGCGGGGTCGGTGACGATCGACCGCGCGTCCATCACGAAACTGAACTGGCGCACGGTGTTCCCGTCGCCCAGCGGGTCGGTGTACTTCGACGTTTCTTCCCGGGTCATGAACGGCTGTTCGGCGAGTTCAATCCGCCGGAGCCACTTGACGCTCGAGTTCCCTTCCCAGCCCGGGAGCAGCAGGCGTGCGGGGTATCCGTTGCCCGGCATCAACGCGTCGCCATTCTGCGCGTAGACGATCATCGCGTCGTCGAACGCCTTCTCCATCGGGATGCTCCGCGTCATCACCGCGGCGTCCTGCCCCTCGGCGAGGAACCAGGTGGCGTTGGGGTCGGCCCCGACCTCCTTGAGCACGGTCGACAACAGCACCCCGGTCCACTCCGTCTGGCTGGTGAGGCCGCACACCATCTGCGGCAGGGTCTCTGGTGTGCCACGCCGCAGGTTGCCCGAGCACTCGAGGAAGCAGATACGGGAGGTGGCCGGGAACTGCTGGAGGTCCGCCAGGCTGAAGACGGTCGGTCGGTCGACCATGCCGTGGATCAGCAGCTCGTATTGGGCCGGATCGATGTCCGGAACCCCTCCGTGATGCCGCTCAAAGTGGAGGTCGGCGGGGGTGATGGTGCCCCGCAGGTCTTGAAGCGGAGTACGCGAGGATGTCGCACTGGGGTCCCGCTGGGGGGTGACGAACCGCGACCGCTGGTCGACCTCGTTCGGCCCGCGCCCGGCGCGCCGCGTGGTCGTGATCGATTGCTGTCCGGCCACCGGGGCGACCGCGGCGGCGCCCATCGCGCCCGTGGCACCAGCCAGCAACTCTCGCCGCGTCAGCCGTTCGCGTCGTCTCGGCGCGCTTGCGCCTTGGGGTTGTATCCGCTCATTGGCCATGCATTGCACCCTGTCTGGCGCCGGCTCGATGCCGGAGTCGTGCCGCACGTGGGGACGAAACGTCCTGGGGTCTTGGCCATGGCGCCAGAGAGCCGCCACCGCACCCACTCGTATCGAGCGTATTATGCGTCAGTCGACAGGACCGTCGCCCGAAGTCGGAGGGAGGACGACGTTCGGCCCCCAGCATCGCCACGAGTCCCGATGGTGCCCTGAGGCCTTCCTCCCGCACCGGCGTCCAAGGCCCCTCGCCCGCGATCGGACGATCGCGGGAGCAAGATGCAGCTTCTTCCAGCCACGCCTGCCGCGCTTCCTAGGACGATCGGAGAGCATGAAATGTCGAAGTATGTCTTCGAGTTTTCATGCTCTATTCCACCGCGGTGATTGAGCGAAAGACACATCGCAAAGCGATCCTCACTCGGCTGAAACAGTTCCCGGTTGTGTCCTCGGGAGTGCGAGTCCGGGGCTGCTCCGGCAATCCTCAGAGACGCTCGCCGGCCGAATAAGCTACGTGCATCTGCCGGGGCTCAGTCTCGGCGAAGTGGCCTCCGAACATCTTTCCACGTTCTGGCTACGCAGCGGCTTTCCGTTGTCCTACCTTGCGAAATCCGATCGCCAGAGTCGTCGGTGGCGACACAGCTTTATCGACACGTTCTTGAATCGGGATCTCCCTCAATTGGGGATACGCGTTCCGTCGCCGACCATGCGCCGTTTCTGGACGATGCTCGCTCACCGGCACGCTCAGATCTGGAACGCCTCGGAGTTCTCGCGTTCGTTCGGAGTCTCGGACGTCACGGTCCGGCGCTATCTGGACCTGCTGACGAGCGCACTCGTGCTGCGACAGCTACAACCGTGGTTCGCCAATGTCTCGAAGCGCCAGGTCAAGTCTCCGAAGGTGTACCTTCGCGACAGCGGTCTGCTCCACGCACTCTTGAATCTCGAACACAAGAACGACCTCGAGTCCCACCCGAAACTTGGGGCTTCGTGGGAGGGCTTTCTGGTCGATCAGGTCGCCACGCACTATGGTCTTGGCGACGATCAGCTCCACTTTTGGGCAACCCACAGCGGCGCCGAGCTGGACCTGCTGTTCCAGTCGGGGCGCAAGAGGATCGGTTTCGAGTTCAAGCGGACCTCAAGCCCAATCCTGACCCGATCGATGCGGTCGGCAATGGAAGCTCTGGGTTTACACGAACTCCATGTGCTGCACGCCGGCCGCCAGATGTTTCCGCTGGCGCGAAATGTCCGAGCCGTGGCCACCGCCCGGTTGACGAAAGACCTCTGAGAGGACGGGGCGGACGCTTCGACCAACTCACGAGGCTCAAGTCCAGCGCCTGACGGTCGACAACATTAGAAGCCCCTCGACGCCGTGAAGAACGAGCGCCGGACCCCGGCGCGGGTATCTTGCTGCTCTGACCACGCCCATTCGCTCTTGACCTTGTGCCGGCGGAACGTCATGCTCAGCCCGACACGACCACGCATGAATTGACGATGCACATGACCCGGTCTGCGACGGCGCTACTCGCCGCGGTCCTGGTGTGCGGCGCCGCCACGCTCGCCGGCGCCCAGACCTACGACGGCCCGCGAACCGCCGACGGCCGACCCGACCTCAGCGGCATCTGGCAGGTGCTGGGCAGCGCGGCCTGGGACCTGGAAGCGCATAACGCCCAGGACGGTATCCCGGCCGGGCTGAGCGTCGTCGAGGGTGGGACCATCCCCTACACACCGGCCGCCGCTGCCGCCCGCGACACCAACCGCGCGAACCGTCTGACGGACGACCCGGTGCGGAAGTGCTTCCTGCCGGGAGTGCCGCGCACCACCTATATGCCTTGGCCGTTCCGAATCGTGCAGACCCCCAACCACGTGGTGTTGAGCTACGAGTATGCGCACACGGTGCGTATCGTCTACACCGACGGCAGCCCGCATCCCCTGCCGAACGACTTCTGGATGGGCGACTCCCGGGGGCATTGGGAGGGAGACACGCTCGTGGTCGACACCACCCATTTCAACGGGCAGACGTGGCTGGATGCCGCAGGCAACCATCACAGTAACGAGCTGCATGTGGTGGAGCGTTACACGCCGGTGACGGAGTACCACCTCGACTACGAGGTGACGCTCGAGGACCCGGAGACCTATACGCGGCCTTGGACGATGCGGATGCCCATCTACAAGCGGATGGAACCTGAGCTGCGTTTGCTCGACTACGACTGTGTCGACCATCTGCTGGACGCGCTGTCGGAAGCCGAAGGAGGTGCACGGTGACGAAGGTGCACGTCGGTCGAATCGCGGTGGTGGGGTTGGCCCTGGCGGCGCCGGTGACCAGCTTCGCCCAGGACCCCGGCTTCGAACCGCCCCGCACGGCGTGGGGCGATCCGGACCTCAGGGGACACTATCTGCCAGGGCCCTATCAGGCGTTGGAGACCCCCACCAGTGAGTGGACGCCCCCGGAAGGGGCGAACCAGGGCCAGGGGGCGGCATTCTCCCGGTTCTTCGAGCCGGAGGCAGATGCCGCGGCCGCACCGCGTCCCGCGAGGCCAGACGGGCCGATGATCATCGACCCTCCGAGCGGTCGGGTGCCGTTCCAGCCCTGGGCAAACGAGCAGCGGAACGAGATCATGGCCCGGCAGGACCAACTGGAGCAGCTCGACCCCCGGGTGAAGTGCCTGCCCGCGGCCTTTCCGCGGGCGCACCTGCCGGTCGGCTACAACACCTACCAGATCGAGCAGGGGCCGGGATTCGTCCTGATGCTCTACGAGTGGAACCACCACTCGCGCTACATCCCGCTCGACGGCAGCCGGCACATCGACCCGGCCATCAAGCTCGGCATGGGGGACTCGCGCGGACGCTGGGAGGGCAACACGCTCGTGGTCGACACCACCAACTTCACCGACAACACCTGGCCGGTCGGTCACGGGGCGCCCCCGGAAGGCGCGCCCGGCAGCGCCTTGAGCACTGGACACGGCGTGTTCCACAGCGGCCAGCTGCACGTGACCGAGCGCTTCACCTTCATCGATGCCGACACGATTCAGTACACGGCGACGATCGAGGATCCAGAAGTCTTCTCACAGCCGTGGACGCTGCGGTACAACGCGCTCCAGCGCGCCCCTGACGACCACATGTTGTTCGAGTACGCCTGTCACGAGGGCAACGGCCGCAACCTGTCGCTGTTGACGGGCACCGACGTCGAGGCGGCACGGGTGCACCCGATTCCGTAGCACCGCTCGGGGATCAAGACGAGACGAGGTACGACAGATGCGCACGAGACTTCTGCTGGCGACCGCTCCGATCCTGCTGGCCCTGGCTGCCTCCCCGGCGCTGGCCCACCATGCCTTCTCCGCCGAGTTCGACGCCAACCGCCCCATGACGCTCACGGGGAAGGTGACCCGGACGGAGTGGATCAACCCCCACTCCTGGATTCATGTCGACGTCGAGGATGAGAACGGAAACGTCGTGACCTGGGCGATCGAGTGCGGCGCGCCGAACGCGCTGATGCGACGAGGACTGAACAAGAACTCGATCCCAGCCGGTCTGGAGCTTGTCATTGAGGGCTTCGGCGCTAAGGATGGCTCGAAAACCGCCAACGCCCGGGACATCACCTTACCGGACGGCTCGCAGTTCTTCGTCGGCTCCTCGGGCACCGGCGCCCCGTACGACGGCCCGCCCGAGTGATCTGGCCGGACGATGCAGCTTCTTCCACCCTCGCCGGCCGCGCCGCCCGTGTTTCACAGCCGCTCATTCACCCTCGCCCACGACGGCAAGGTCGGTGCTGTCGACGACGAGATGAAGTGGTCCCTGGGCCGGAACTCGACCGAGTGCGAGGTCGAGTTGCTGACCTCGGCCGTCAGCCGCGTTGAGGCGGGAATCGGGACCGACTGGTTTCACCGCGGCAGGTCGGCGCCGAGGGGGACGTCACGCAGGCGCTCCTGAACGGTGCCCGGGATGCCCAAACGCGTGTCGGCTCCGAGCGCTGCTAGCAGCGCGGCGGTTTCGGGCCAGCTCTGGAACTGGAAGGACTGTTTGGCGCCCTCGGCCATCCGAAACGCCGTCCGTCCGCGGAAGTCTCGCGCGTCGACTGCGGCGCCTCGCTCGACAAGGTGAGCGAGGACCTCGTTCAGCCCGCGAAACGCCGCGCCATGCAACGCCGTGAAGTCAGCTTCGTTGACCGCGTTGACATCGGCGCCCGCCTCGACGAGGACCCGCACGGCTTGCTCCGCGCTCGGTGACCGCGTCCCGCGCGGCTCCCGCGGTCGATACGTGCAGCGACCAAGCCCTGCGGCAGCCATCAACGGTGTCGTGCCGTCATCGGTCCGCAGGTGGTGGTCTGCACCTGCCGTGAGCAGCGCCTGGAGGATCTCGGTGTTCTCGCCGCGGTTAGATTCGTAGGCCGCCACCCACAGCGGCGTGGCACCCCGAACGTCTCCGGTGCCGCACGAGAACGGCTCGAACGCCCCCTTCGTCGGGTAGCCGATGTAACTCATGAACATGGCTGACGTCGTGATTCGCGCGTCCGGCCGGGCGCCCCGAGCGATGAGTGCCTCGATGAGTGGCCCACGACGCTCGGCCACGAGCGCGGTTCGCCCGATCCCGCCCCGAAGATACCCCGGGTCGCCACCATGCCG
>CAUZAY010000073.1:0-15444 GCA_963577695.1 Vicinamibacteria bacterium
CCGCCGGCGAGGACCGTGCACGGGCGCGGAGTTTTCGCGCCCGGTCTGGGATCAGCTACGCGCTCGCTTTTCCCTCGGTGTCGGGACCAGACATCCGTTAGCCCGTGCCAAGCGCTCTGGGGACCAAGGTAAGGAGGGTTGGGCTCGTCCACCGGTTCGCGGACCGAGAGGCCCGCTCCCGCCGCCCGAGCGCCCCTAGCCCGCGTCGGACACGTCCGGAAAGCTCTTCTTCAGCTTGCGCATTCCTCGGAGCCAGCGGTCATAGTCAGCCGTCTTTCGACGCATGTACTCGAGCACTTCGGGATGGGGCAGTATCAGGAATCGTTCATCCTCGAGCCCGGCGACAACGGCCTCAGCCACTTGTCCGGGCTCGAGCATGCCGTCGATGGCGGCGGCCGAGCCGACTGCCAGCCCGTCCGTCATGCGGGTGCGGACCGCCTGAGGGCAGAGTACCGATACCCCGATGCCCTGGTCGCCGTAGGTGATCGAGATCCACTCGGCAAACCCAACCGCCGCGTGCTTGGTCACGGCGTAGGGAGCCGATCCGATCTGGCTCAGCAGACCGGCCGCCGACGCCGTCTGCAGCAAGTAGCCTCGCCCCCGGGCCAGCATGGGCGGCAGCACGGCCCGCGCCGCATGGACGTGGGCCAGCACGTTGACCCCCCAGATCGCGTCCCAGCCGTCGTCGCTGAGGTCGACCCCACCTGGGACAAAGACCCCGGCATTGGAACAGAAGAGGTCGATCGGACCGACACGCGCTTCCGTCTCCTCGACGACGCGCGCGACATCGGCACTCCGTGACACGTCCGCGACCATCGCGGTGCCCCCCACTTCGGCCGCGACCTCCCGGGCACCGTCCGCATCGATATCGACCACCACGACACATCGCGCGCCTTCGGTGGTAAATCGCCAGGCGAGCGCCCGCCCGATACCGCTCGCTCCACCGGTCACCACCGCAATCGAATCCTTGAGCCGCATGACGTTGTCCGCTGAAAATGCCTTACGATGCGTGTCGACCACAATGCGCGTCAGCCGCCACCACCGTCACGAGCGGCCTCGCGCCTCCCTGTCGAGAGAGAGTATGCCGTCTGAAGAGGCCCCGCAAATCCGGTGCACGTTCGAAACGCTTCCCGCGGGCGGGCGACTGGCCCGGGTCACGGTAGACAACCGCCGGAAGGTCAACACGCTGAACTCGAAGCTGATCGGGCAACTGGCGTCGGTGTGCGAGCGCCTGCAGACGGACGACGAGCTGCGCTGCGTCGTGCTGACGGGCGCCGGCGACCGGGCCTTCATCGGAGGCGCGGACATTCGCGAAATGGCCGACCTCGACCCCGAGAGCGCGCGAGCATTCATCTCACGCCTGCATGGCGCCTGTGCGTCCATCCGGGCGCTGCCGGTGCCGGTGATCGCCCGTATCCAAGGATATTGCCTGGGCGCCGGCCTCGAGATCGCCGCGTCGTGCGATCTCCGGGTGGCAAGCGACACGGCGAGGTTTGGCATGCCGGAGGTGAACGTCGGTATCCCGTCGGTCATCGAGGCGGCGCTGCTGCCGCGACTGATCGGTGCGGGCAAAGCGCGAGAGCTGGTGTATACCGGCCGGTCGATGACGGCGGCCGAGGCGGCGCAGTGCGGCTTGGTAGACCGGGTTGTCCGTGCGGCGGACCTCGATGTGGCTGCCCTGGAGTGGATCCGCGCCATCGGCACGGCCGGACCCCGGGCCATCCGGCTGCAAAAGCAACTGGTCCGTCTATGGGACACGGTCCCGCTCGACGAGGCGATCGAGCGCAGCCTGCAGACGTTCGCCGACGCCTATCAGACCGACGAGCCTCGTCGTCTGATGCGGGCGTTTCTCGAGCGCCGGTAGCGTTGCTGTCCCGGCTGACCCCGGGCACGCTGGAGACGGTGGCCGTGCGTCAGTCCGCGTCCAACGGTTCAATCGCCCCGTACATGAGCCCGCCATACTGCCCGTGCTGCCACGACCCGGCATACCGGTCGTCGTAGAAGAAGACTCTCGCCGTGAACGTGCCCAGGGTGGGAATGGAAAAGTCGGTGATGGTGACCATGGGCGTATCGCCCGCCCAGACGATAGGCACCACCACCGGCAGCGTGACGTCGACGCTGCCGTACACCATGTGCACGTCGAACCGCCATTGGTCGTCATCGACCTTCGCCACACGGCTGAGCTCGTAGCGCTCCGGGCTACCGCCACGGGTCTCGCGGCCTTCGATGGTGAAGTTCCCGACCAACACCACGTCCTGCATCCGCTCCGTGAACTGCCGTTCCAGGTCGGTCAGCGACTCGGTCGGCACCGCTTGGCCGGCCCCAGTCTTGGCCACGACCCAACCCAACCCGAACATGACCGCCAGTGCGACCACACTCACGACGACCCGTATGGAACGTCCTTGAGCCATCTCGATCCTCCTGCTCGTCTCGCCACCCGGGCGCAGCCGAGTCGCCCCGCGGTCTGCCGGCGATCAGACGTCAGCGGGATGCTCGTCTGTCTTCGTCTGTTTTAACCGACCATCTTCCCGCCGACCTGGCGTGGCCCAGTAACGATGGGAACAGTCATTACAGCGATAGGGACGGAGACCACCCGCGCTCACCAGCACCCACTCGTACCAACGCACGTTGGACCGACGAACCTCCATCCAATAATTGGAACATCGCCGCATCAGTTGCCGCCTCGAGGCCGCTGGCTATGGCAGGGCGTCCGCTTCCACGAACGGCGGATCGATGAGCTCCTCCGACGTGGCGTCAGCCTTCGGCACCAGCTTCTGAAGACGCGCATGCTGGTTGTCGGCGCCGTAGAGATTACCGTCGGTGTCCACCGAGAACGAGTGCATCTCCCGGAACATGCCAGTCCCTTCTGTGGGCAGCATGGCCCGCACTTTCGGATTGCCGTTCAGGTCGAGCTGGACGATGCTGGCGCCGGTGGACGACACGTCGGTGACAAAGACGTCGTACTGGTTGACGATGATATCGAGCGGCAAGTCGAACCCGGGCCAGGTGGCGATCGGCGAAATGTTCGGGTGATACCACGCTGAGCGGGTCGTCTCGTTGAAGACCTGGACCCGTCGATTGTCGCGATCGGCGACGAAGATTCGGCCATTCGGTCCTAGGGCGAGACTGTGCGGACGATTAAACCGTCCGCGCCCGTCCCCGGGCTCTCCACCGAACTCGGTGATGTAGTTCAAGTCCGCATCGAGAATCATCACCCGCCCGTTGATGATGCCATCGGCCACCATCACACGACCGTCAGGGAAGAACGCGACATCCTGCGGCCCCCCGAGATGGGTCTCGTCGTTCCCGGGAACGTCCTTCTCCCCGAAGGTCGCCAACAGCTCGCTGCCGTCGTTCGAGAAGACGAAGATTTGATGTCCCGTCTCGTGCACGACCCACACCCGCTTGTCAGGGTCATAGGGGCTGATTCGAATGCGGTGCGGTCCCGGGCCGTCCGACCCCTCGAACAGGTGGTCCCACTGGTCCCACACCTCGACCAGGTTCCCGTCGCTATCGACGATATAGATACAGTTCTGCCAGGTACGGCGGTCCGTATCCGTCAACGCGTTGATCCCGATGGAGCCAACGAACCCGGCGAATCCAGGCGGCACCGTGTCGGGCAACCGGGTCTCGCCCCGCTGGACGACGAAAATGCGGTCGGGCGACTCGACATGCACGCCCGAGTTGCCGCCGAACGCGAATCCGGCGCCAGCGAACGGCTTCAACCAGCCTTCCACCGCGTCGTAGGGGCTCGGGCCTTGCGGGCCGAGGTCTTGGAGCGAGGCGGGGCCGGCCAGCAGGCCTGCCGCCACGACAGTCACGAGGACGAGGACGAATTTGCGCATGATCAGATTGCCTCCTGTGCGGACCCCCGAGGCCACGCGATGCACTCGCGCGACCCTCGAGCAAAAGGGCATTTCAGTACGCCGACGGTCGCCCACGCCAGTCGGGGCGCGGCCATTGGCGGTCACCTCAGACCGTTTAGTAATACCACGCCAGACGGGCCGCGTCGTCACCGACTCGCGACCCGCTTAAGAATTGTGCGGGCTTCGCTGACAATGGGCCATCCGAGCCAGACGCCGATCGGATGGGCCGACAGGCGCGCAAGACGCGCCGCCGCGGCCCGCAGCCGGCACGCCCCGGGGCACCAGGTACCGCGGACGCGATGCACTGGAGCCAGCGATGTACATCCAGAATTTCGACACGCTCTATGTGATTTCTGATCTCCACATGGGGGAGAGACAGGCTTTCAGATCTTCAATCAGGGTGACCGGCTTCGAAAGTTCATCGGATCCCTCGCTGGCGAATCAGGCAGGGTCGGCCTGGTCGTCAACGGCGACATTGTCGATTTCCTGGCCGAAAGACCGGCGCGCTATCTGGACGCCGACGGCGCCATCGTGAAGATGTTCCCCGAAGCCTGACCCGGTCTCACGCCGGTGTGGACCGACCGGACGCCCGCCACCGCAGCCAGTGGTCGGCCAGCACGATCGCCACCATCGCCTCGGCCATCGGCACGAACCTGGGCAGGAGACAGGGGTCGTGACGGCCCTTGGTGCTGATGGAGGTCGGTTCGCCGCTCCGGGTGACGGTCTCCTGCTCACGTGGCAGACTGCTGGTCGGCTTCACCACGGCACGCAGCACGATCGGCATCCCACTCGAAATCCCGCCGAGCATGCCGCCGTGTCGATTCGACCGGGTCGCGATGTGCGGCGCCGCCCCCGACGGCCCCCCCGGCGGGGCCGTCGCATAGAACAGATCGTTGTTCTCGCTGCCACGTAGCGTCGCCGCCCCGAACCCGACGCCGTATTCCACGCCGAGCACCGCCGGCAGACTGAAGAGGGCCTTCGCCAGATCCGCTTTCAACTTGTCGAACACCGGCTCGCCGAGCCCGGCCGGCACCCCGGTGGCGACGACTTCGGCCACCCCGCCGATCGAGTCGCGCTGTTCGCGCACCTGCTCGATCAGGGCCACCATCTCGGCCGCCCGGTCCGGGTCCGGGCAGCGGACGATGTTCGGCTCGCCGGTGGGCAACCGCTCAACCTGGTCGAGTGTCACGGCCGCCGGGTCGGCGACCTCGGCCACAATCCCGCCGACCTGGCGCACGTAGCCGACGACGCGACCGCCGAACGCCGACGCGATGATCCGCTTGGCCACGACACCGGCCGCCACGCGCACGCTGGTTTCGCGAGCGCTGGAGCGCCCACCGCCACGATAGTCGCGGCCCCCATACTTCGCGTCGTAGGTGTAGTCCGCATGTCCGGGCCGGTATTTGTCCTTGATATCCGCATAGTCGCGACCGCGCTGATCCGTATTCCGAATCAGGATCGCGATGGCGGTGCCGGTCGTCTGCCCCTCGAAGACGCCGGAGAGGATCTCGGGCTGGTCAGGCTCGTCGCGCGGCGTGACAATGTGGCTCTGCCCGGGGCGCCGCCGGGCCAGATCCTCGGCCAGATCGGTCTCGGTGAGCGCCAACCCGGGCGGACACCCCTCGATGATGACGACGTTCCCAGGACCATGCGACTCGCCGGCTGTGCTGATACGGAAGGTATGACCGAAGGAGTCGCCTGGCATCCTCAGATCTTACACGCGGGCTGCCGCCGTCGGGTGGCGACCGCCTGATAAGATGACGACCCCCACGGCGGACGCCCCTGCCGGCTCCAGGTGTTGAGGTAAGGAACACGAATGAAAGCGATGCTGTGCACGGCGTTCGGTCCCCCAGACAGCCTGGTGCTGAGTGAGGTGCCGCGCACACCGCTCGGCCCGCATGACGTGCGGATTGGCGTACACGCCGCGGGGGTCAATTTTCCCGATCTGCTGATCATTCGGGGGCTCTACCAGTTCAAGCCGGAGCTGCCGTTCGCCCCCGGCGGTGAGGTGGCTGGTGAGGTGGTCGAGACCGGAAGCGAGGTCAGCGACTTCGCGCCCGGTGACCGCGTGATCGGGATGACCCGCTGGAACGGCTACGCGGAGGAGGCGGTCGCGGCCGCGCACCGCTGCGTTGCGATACCGGCGTCCGTGGATATGCGGGTGGCCGCGGGACTGTCGCTCACCTACGGCACCAGCTACCACGCATTGGTCCAGCGAGCCGTCCTGCAGCCCGACGAGACATTGCTCGTCCACGGCGCCGCCGGCGGTATCGGCACGGCCACCATCGACATCGGGCAGTGTCTGGGCGCGCGCATCGTCGCTACCGGGGGCAACGACGCGAAGCTGCAGGCCGTGGCGGCGCACTACACGGTCGACCACCTGATCAACTACGACACCGACCCCAACTGGAAAGACCAGGTGAAGGCGGTGACCGACGGGCGGGGCGCTGACGTCATCTGCGACCCGGTGGGCGGCGACGTCTTCGAGAAATCGCTCCGGTGCATCAACTGGGAGGGCCGATTGCTCGTGGTCGGATTCACCAGCGGCACCATACCCAGCGCCCGAGCGAACCTCATCCTGCTGAAGGGCTGCTCGGTGGTCGGGGTGTTCTGGGGCGCCTACGCCAACAAGGACCCGGCCGGGAATCGCGCCAACTTTCAACAGCTGTTCAGATGGCTCGACCAGGATCGGCTCCGACCACTCATCGCGCGCACGCTGCCGCTGGCGGAGGCCGCTAGCGCGCTCACCATGCTGGAGCGCCGCGAAGTGGTCGGGAAGGTCATCCTGACCACCGACCGCTACGAGGGCGGGGATGGCTAGGCCGTCAATCAACGGAGCGACGCGGGCAGTGATTTTCGACCTCGGTGGGGTGGTGCTCGAATCGCCGCTGCCCGCTATCGCGGCATTTGAGGCGGACGCCAGGCTGCCTCACCGCTTCGTCGCGCGGCTCGTGATCGAAGGCGGAGACGATGGTCCGTGGGCCCGGCTCGAGCGCGGTGAACTCAGTCCGACCCAGTTTGCCGACGCGTTCTCGTTACAAGGTGAAGCCGCGGGCCATCCGATCGATGCGATGGAACTCCTCCGCGTGATCGCGACGACGGCGGTGCCGCGCGAGGCGATGGTGACCGCCATCGCCCGGCTGCGCGGGGCCGGCGTCCGTGTCGGAGCGCTCACCAACATCTGGCCGATGCCCGATCGAGACGCGGATCTGGAAGCGCTGAAGCGTGGATTCGATCAGGTGGTGGAATCGTTTCGGGTGGGAATGCGCAAGCCGGAAGCACGGATCTACGACCTGGCCTGCCGGAAGCTGGACGTCTCGCCCGCGGACGCCATCTTCCTCGATGATCTGGGCACTAATCTCAAGACGGCCCGGGCGCTGGGGATGGCAACGATCAAGGTCGGAGACCCGGCCACCGCGCTGGCCGAGCTCGAATGTCTGACCGCGGTCGCGCTGCACGCACCGACGGGCCGCTGACCCAACGCGGCGCCTACGTGCCGGTCCGCGTCCGCCCTGCGCCGCACGGCGCCGCCTCCGGTCGGCGCTCGTCTCTACTCGCGCCGCTGCTTCCAGCGTGCGAGCAGCAGCGTGGTCAACCCCAGCATGACCTCGTCCACGAACGGGATGGGATCCAGGATGAGCAGATCGGCGACGAACAGCGCCGCGGCCATCAGGAAGAGCTGCCACGAGCGCATCCGCGCCAGCCACCCGGGCAACCAGCTATCGGACATGCTCCCGGTAGAAGGTCAGCATGCGCGACCAGCAGGTCGCCGCATGCGCCTCGTCGTAGACCTCGACACGCGTATCATTGAAAAAGGCGTGGTCGGCCCCTTCAAAGATCGTGATCTCCACGGACCGGCCGGCCGCCTGGAGGTCCGCCTCGAGCTGACGTGCGGCGGCTGGCGGGACAAAGCCATCCTTTTCCGCGAAGAACCCGAGCACGGGCGCTTGCAGCGTCGACAGATTCGGAGACACGTTCGGGTGAATACCGTAGAAGACCACGCAGGCGCCGACCGCGGAGTTCTCGCACGCCGCATACAGCGACAACTGCCCTCCCATGCAGAACCCGACGGTGCCCACATGTTCGGTCGTCACCTCGTCGCGCGAGAGCAGATAGCCGAGTGCTCCCCGCAGGTCTTTCTCGGCGCGACCGATATCGAGTGCCATCATCAGTTTGCCGGCGTCATCGGGACTGTTCGTACTTTCGCCGTGATACATGTCCGGCGCCAGCGCGACAAACCCTTCAGCTGCGAGCCGACCTGCCACATCCTTGATGTGGTCGACCAGCCCCCACCACTCCTGCAGCACGATCACGCCTGGTCCGCCGCCTGACGCCGGCACCGCCAGATACCCGCTGCCCGCTTTCCCGTTGCTGGGAAATTCAATCATCGTGCCAGCCATACAACCTCCGTCTGCCGTCTCGATTACTCCTCAGTGTGGGTGACTCCCGCCCGTTCGATCTCCACGACCGACAGGCTCTGGGCCCGGTTCTCGGTCGCCGTGGCCGACGAACCACGTAACGACGCATACACCTCCAGGCTGGCCTGCACCAGCGTGCCGGCGTACAGTGCCGCCGCCTCATCGGCGTTGAGACCGGCGCGGTGAATCATCCACTCTTTGAAGTCGGCCTGCTGGGGAGCCTCGTCGGCCGCCCGACCCCCACCACCCAGCACAAACCGCTCCGGCTGCAGCCGTTCGGAGACCGCGCCGGCGCGAGCGCCGTCGACGAACAGCACCGTCTCGCCTCTGGCCGCATAGTGACTCAGGACGACGTGGTGCCACTCTCCATCGGTCGCCGTCGCGCTCGATCGCACCGTCTCGCCGGATGACGCCGTATACGTGAAGCGCCCGCCGCTCACGCGCACGGCGACACGGGTCTGGCCGCTCGGCGACAAGTTGTAGATGTCGATCGGCTGGCGCTGCCGACCATACGCCGACGTCGTCACCCGACTGCCGAGTGTCTGGCCCGATACGCCGGCCACCGTGCCATCACCGTTCGCGCGAACCAGAAAACTCATCGCGAATGAGCGCATGGGATGCTCTGGCGAAAACGACAGCGGCGTCGGCGACCCGCCGGACACGCGGATGAATCCGGGGTCGGTCGAGCGCACCGGAGTCGGCTTACCGGCCGCCAACGCGTCGAACAAGGTCGGCACAAAGGCATGGGCCATCTCCGCGTGCCCGGCCGAGTTCGGGTGCAGGGCATCAGCCACGAAACCGTCTGCCCACCGGCCGCCGCCGTCGTCGATGGCGCCCAGCAGATTGACGCTGGGCACGTCCCACGAATTGATCAGCAGATTCATCCGGCGGGTGTACTCGTACTCGCGCTCGGTGAAGTCACTCCGCGCGTACGCCAGCGTGACGATGGGCACGATGCCCTCGGCCCGGGTCCGCTCGACGAGAGTCCACAGGCCGGTGGCGAACTGTTCGTAGATGCGATCGGCCTCGTCCCGCGTCTTCGTGCAGCGCCGGGACTGGCCGGGCGCACATGCCATGATGCCCTCGTTGCCCAGCGAAAGTGCCAGCACGGCGTAGCCCGCATTGGCGGTCATCAGATACGGGGTGCTCGGCTCCGGCGTCCCCTCAGGCTCGAACCGCGAGGCGATGGTCACCGTGTTGTCGCCGCCACGCGACCGGTTCACCACGTCCCACCCGGCCGGCTCGAGCAACTGCCGCACTCGACCCGTGTAGCCCTCTTGACGCGTCTCGTCACCGGTGCCGTTGGGCACCGACGACCCGAAAAACACGATGCGGGTGTCACGCCCCCTGGTGTCTGCCGTCGGTTGAGCACTGGCAACGGACCCGGCTCCACCAACACCAAGAAGCAGCAGAGCCAGGACGAGCGAGGGGGTACGCGGGGTGATGAACGTGGTGAACATAATGAGCCTCCTCACACACCGATCTTCTAAATCACGTCATGGAGACGGTTCCGCTCCTTCGAGGCGGACCAGCGTCCCCTCGGCGTCGTAGAACCCGAGAGTCCCCTCTCCCTGGTCGGTCACCCCGAGCACGAGCCTGGGCCGGGTGCCGTCACCCAGGTTCATGACGGTCGTCCCCTGAACCGCGCCCATGACCAGCCGCGGCGCTCCGCTCGGATCGTAGAGCGAGAGAAACGGCGCGCCGTCAGCGTCCACGGACAAACCAATGGCCCGTTGGCCCGGCGCGCCGAGCAGGTTGAGGGTCGGCTCGCCCTGCAGGTTCAAGCTGGGCTGACCGCCCGTGCCGAGCTCGAGTTGCAGCCGGGCTCGCCCGTCGTGAGACAGGCCGAGCACCGGTGTGCCGCCCAGCGAACCGAACACCGCGCTCCGCGCCGCCTCGTCTCCGACGGTCACGCTCGCGTCGCTGCCGCGGACGGTGGCCGAGAGCTGGACCGCACCAGCGGGGTCGGTAAACCGCAGCGCCGGGGTGCCATCCGATTCGATCCCGAGCACCGCACGCGCGGAACGGTCGGGACCATAGAACGTCAGCGACGTCAGTCCTCGCTCGTCCGAGCCGGAGAGCACCGCGGTCAAGCGTCCGGTGCCGTCGACCAGGTTGACCTGTGAGGCGGTCACCATGTCGCCCCCCTGGGCGGCGAGGCGCGCCGTCAGCAGGACGTTGGACGCCGCACCACCCACCAGCGACGCCCCGAGCATCGCCCCGATCATCCATCCACGTTGCCCATCCATGCGACTTCTCCTCAGAATTCGACGCTCATGGCGCGTCGACGACCCGCGACTCCACCTCTGGTCCGTTTGACGCCTGACGGTGGGGTTTGGACGGGTCGGCGCTCCGACCGACACGTCTTCACCCGCGTTTGGCCTCATCATCGTCGTCGACCGCGGAAAAATGGCGGCCCCGCGTCTCGGGACCGAGCCAGATCATACCGACGACCAGGAGACCGGACGCCGCAATGCACCACGACATGGCGCGGCCAATCGACATGCCACCGTCCTGGAGCTGCCCCAACACGAACGGCGTGGCCGAACCGACCGCCGCGCCGATGTGATACGACAAACCGGGCCCGACACCCCGGACGGCGGTTGGAAACCGTTCCGTCAGGTACGCCGGGGCCATACCCCAGATACCCCCGCCGGTGGCGCCCATCAGCACGGCGCCCAGAAAAAGAAGCGACACGCTCGATGTCGTCAGAAACACCGGGAGGGTCGCCACCCCGGTCAGCGCCGCCAGCGTGACGGCGCCCCGACGGCCGAGCACGCCCTCCGACGCCCGCCCCCACAGCCCGATACCGACAATCGCGCCGGCGTTGAATCCAATGACGTAGCGCACCGGGTCGACCCCAAGGTCTCTGAGGAATGTGGGGTACCAGAACGAAATCGAGTAGTAGGAGAACATGAACGCCGACAGCAGCAGCGAGCTCTGGATGGTGACCCAGAGCAGGTCGGGCTGAAACAGACGCAACACCGACACCCGGTCGGACAGCTCGCCCGCCCCCGTCTCCTTCAGATGCCGCTGCCGCTCGAGCCAGACCGGGCTCTCGGTGACACCGGTCCGTATCCAGAGCACCAGCAGGGCCGGGATGACTCCGGTCCAGAACATGACCCGCCAGCCAAGCGTCGAGTCGGGCGAGGGGCTGAACGGGTCGGGCATCGCCGCGAAGATCGGGTAGATGTAGGAAAAGGTCAGGGCGGAGAGGATGTAGCCCCAATACCAGCCGCCCTGTAGTAACCCGGACGCCAGCCCGCGCAGCCGGGTCGGCCAGTGCTCGAGCGCCAGCGGCATGCCGGCCGCCCACTCGCCGCCCATCCCGATCCCGAACAGCGCCCGGAAGGCGAACAGCATGGCGTAGGAGGTCGAGAACCCGCTGAGAAACGCGAACAGCGAGAACCAGAGGATCGACAACATCAGCGGGAGCTTCCGCCCGTACCGATCCGCCATCATTCCGGCACCGAGCCCGCCGACCAGCCGGAACAACAGGGTGACCGTCCCCAACGCCCCCGCCAGCGCCGCGTCCACCGTGAAGCTCTCCTGGATGTCGACCAGGATGAACGTCATGATCGTGAAGTCGAACCCGTCGAGGAGCCAGCCGAAGAACGTGGCCAGAAACGCCCGCCACTGCCGGCGGTCGACCTGGCGATACCACGGAGGCTCCGACGTATGGACCACGTTGCTCATGAGGCTCGTAGAGGCGTTCGATTGTAGCGTCGCCCGGGGACGGCTTGACCCGAAGCCCCAGTCGACTCGGCGATTCCTCGACGCCGTTTTGCGCCAGGTTGCGGGGGCGCATGCCTGAGTGGGGCGCGGGACGAAGGGTTGCGAACTGCGGGTGTCAGCGGACTACAACAACGAGACGCGGAGGAGTCTCGACGCACGTCGGGCCACCGGCCACGTGGAAGTCCCGCTGCGATTTCCTGGCGCGACGTCAGCGACCGTCTCTACGACTCCGCGACGGTGAACAGCAGATCCTGCATCAATTCGGCTGAGCCCTGGTTGTCTGTCACCTTGATCTGCAGCCGATAGTCACCGGCCGGAAAGCCTCCGAGTGGGATATTCTGCCCATCGATGAGAGTGGCCGCCGTCACGTCGAAGCCGGGTGGCAGCCTCTCGCTGCCCAGTGCCACCGACGCGGTCCGGTTGAAGAATGTCTCGCCCCCGTCGTTCTGCGTATAGAACTCGTAGTCGATGGTGATATCGGGCATCCCGTTGTCGTGCCCGGGGTTGTAAATCTGGAATACCCACCCCAGCGTGTCAGCTTTGGTGAGTCGGTTGTCGAGCCGGGGAACGATGCGGGCGCCGCCGAGGGTGTAAGGAAACTTGGCCAGGTCTTCTGCCGTGGACGCTTCGGACAGCATCTCGACGCTCTCGTTCAGAAAGACGGTACTGAGCGCCAACTCGCCGTTCCAAAGGTCGGGAATCGCGACCCGCTCGCGGAGGATCGTGATGGGCGGCACGACGGTGGTCCGGACCGGCTGCCCGGTCGTAGGGTTGATCCCACTCTCGATCGGGGCCTCGCCGTCGAAACTGTCTCGGACCGCGATGTAGACGTCATATTCACCGACGGCCGACTGCAGCGCACCGCTGACGCGGATCTGCCCCGACTCCACCTTGTTCACCTCGGCGTAGAAGCTATTCTCGAACACCGAGGCGGGAGGCGCGACACCCGGAGACGGCGCGTCGTTGGGCGCCGCCAACGCGACAAACACGGCGAAGTTGGGCGTGGTGATCGCCGACGGATCGATCAGCAACGTGAACGGTACGTAAACGACCCCTTCGGCGCCCTGCATATAGCTGGGCAAGTACTCGATGGCGCCCTCATCGGGAGCCCGGGTCTCGCTTCGGGCCTCACCAACCGCAAGCAAGAGTGTGCGGATTTCCTCTTGCTGCCATACCTCGAGCTCCTGTGCGCCAACCGGGGCGGAAGCCAAGAGCACGGCGGCGCATCCCGCCACGATCCAGGCGCTTCGGGCAACGTCCTTCATTGCAGTTCGTCTCCTCACGAGAAATATTCTACCGAAATTAGCCGGATTATTATGGAGGACGGGTTGGACTAAGTCAAATTGATCGCCTGGAAACCATTCATAACAAGCCCCTTAATAAGGTTCGCCATTCCAGGCCAGGGATAGATAGGACACACGGGAGGCCCGTTACAATGAACACCTCTACCGCGCGTCTCCGACGCCTTGCCGGTGCACTCTGTAACCGCTACCCTGGTCGCATTCGGTTCGCCGTGGGCCGCCAGTCCGGTTCTCCAGGCTCAGGATCAAGTGCTCTACACCAGTGCTACGGACGAGAGCGGCGCCGTGGTCACCGACCTCACCGATGAAGAGATCGTCGTGCAAGTGGGGTGGCAACGACGGCGAGAATCGCAACTTCGAGTCGGCAGACTGGCCCGTCAAGGTGAGCGTGTTCGTCGACAGCAGCAACGAGGACGTATCAGGGGTGGCCGTACACCACGTCCGGGGTGGCCTTCACGTCCTGGGCCCATCCCGCGCTGGGCGCCAACAGACCGAACAGAGCCACGCCAAGGATCATTTTCGGAATTCGCTGACTCCTCCTGGGGGGTCTGAAGACCCGCGGCAACGACGTACTTGGTGTGCCCGGCTTGCTCCCGGCGCACGGGTGGCCATCCGAGGGCGGCTACCGCGGCATCTTGACCTGGAACAACTCGTACATCCGAAGGACGGCGCGCGGATCGGTATTCCTCACACGGTTGCCGTAGTGCGTCGCGTGAGCGGTCAGGTCAACGCCCGCGGTGGCATCCGCCGCCGACAGACCCTGCGCATGCAGCGCAGAGACCTGTCCATAAAAGTCACGCAGATAGGCCTGCAGGTGATCGATCTGTTCCCGCTCACGGAACGGCGCGCCATGGCCGGGCACGATGACGTCGAACTGCAGCGCCCTCAGGCGGTCGAGCGACGCCGGCCACTCCTCGACATAGCCGTCACCCATATAAGGGAGACCACCGGAACCGGGGCTTCCGACAAAGAAGTCGCCGGTGAACACAATACGCTCTTCGGGCAGAAACACCAGCGAGTCGCCGCCGGTGTGACCGCGCCCCGGAAAGTGCAACTGCACCTCGCGTCCCCCCTTCACCAGGGTCAGCGAATCCCGGTAGGTCACGTTGGGTGGCGTCGGTCGGGTCTCCTGGACCGCGGCCCCGTGGGCCTCTTGAATCACCAACTGCGCCTCGAGCCGCTGCCGCTCGGTGGCATCGCTGGTCCCCGCGACGCGCGCGCGCAACGCTTCCACCTGCGCCGGAATACCGGCCGTGAACGACTGATTGGTGCGTTGGTCGAGCACGTCCGTCATCAACATCGAGCGCACGAACTCGTGCCCGATGATCTCCACGTCGTCGCCAAAAATCTGGTTCCCGTGGGCATGATCGAAGTGGTAGTGCGTATTGAAGACGTACTTGATCGGTTTGTCGGTCAGCGTCTTGATACCTTCCACCAACCCCCGGGCCGCCGCCGGGGACACCGACGAGTCGACCAGCATCACGTGGTCGTCATTGATGATGACGAGGTTGTTGCTCATGGTCGTCATCGCGCCAGTGCCGGTGGCGAAATAGACACCATCGGCGAGCTCTTCGAACCGGTGGCTCGGGCTGCCGTCTGGGCTTTGCACCACGGCACCCGAGACGGCGCCGCGGGTTTGCCATTGCGCGGTCATGACCACGATGACGCAGGTCGCCGCGGTCAGCAGGGATCGATTCATCTAGATGCGTCCTTTCTTAGACGGGGCTGCGCGGGCTAGGCGGCCGCTCCGCGGGGACCCCGAACGCCCCACGCCACGGCCCCCCCGCGGGGCGCGCATTGTCGCGCGCCCTGGAGCTCATTCGTTGCGCGTGTCGGCGGCCGGTACTCGGAGTCGCCAGAGGTCGCCCAGGCGGAGCATACCGTGCCAGCCGGGTGCGCCGGACCCAATTCCGCGACGACGCCGAGCGGCTCCGGGTGATGGTGCTCGAGATAGAGATAGCCGCTGTAGACCCCGGTCCGGTCGCGGCGCTGGTCGCTGTCGCGGATGTGGACACTCAGCGTCCGCGGCACTTCGGCTTCGTAGCAGTTGTCGCGCGCGGCGGTCCGCAGGTGGCGGTAGGCCATCCGCTGCTCCGGCGCCTGACGATACCGCGGCCGATCGGG
>CAUZAY010000074.1:0-15339 GCA_963577695.1 Vicinamibacteria bacterium
AGCGACACGACTTCGCCGGCGCATTCTCCGATCCCCATATCGCCGATACCGAACTCCCGAGGGTCGCCCCAGTCACGATAGTAGCTGGCATCGACTTCGTGCGCCGGCACGGCCATGAGGTCGTCGAGCATGTCACGCAGGACCCGCTTGCCGACCCGGGTCGTGAAGGTGTAGAAATTTTCAACGCCGTCGCGTTCCGCGACATATCGCTCGGTGATGCGTCGTACGACCTCTGGAATGTTCTTGGATGGCACCGCCCCGATCGCCAGTCCATACGCGCCGCCGTTGTCTACCCACTTCCCGCCCAGCACGACTTGGAAATGCGGAACGACATGGCCACCCACGTGGCGGCTGACGCCGTAGAACCCGAGGTCGCTGATGTGGTGCTGCCCGCAGGAATTGAAGCAGCCGCTGACCTTGATACGAAGCCGACGCACCGACTCGTCCATGGTGTGCAGTTGGTCGGCCAGTCGCCGCTCGAGCTCCGCCGCGAGGCCGCGTGACGACGCGATGCCGAGCTTGCAGGTGTCCGTGCCCGGGCACGCCGTGATGTCCGCGATCGATTCGGCCCCTGGCCGCGCCAGGCCGATCGCGTCGAGCTCGCGGTGTAGCGCGGGCAGGTCTGAGTCGCGCACCCAGCGGAGCACGATGTTTTGTTCGACGGTCGCCCGCACCGTGTCGCCGACGAAGCGCCGCGCCACGTCCGCCAGGCGCCGCAGTTGGTCGCTGCTGAGGTCGCCGAGGGGCAGGCTCACGGTCGCGGTGACGTATCCGGGTTGTCGCTGGTGGTAGACGTTGGTCCGAGCCCAGGCCTGAAAGGCGGGCGAGCCAGCCTCATCTCCCAACGCCTGGCCGGTCTTGAGCGGCTGCTCGCCGTACGCCGGCAGGTCGTCCAGATAGCCGGTCCAGCGGTCGTCTCCCGGCAGGGCGGCTCGTTCCTCCCGCACCAGACGCCGAAATTCCTCGAGGCCGAGTTGCGCAACCAGGAACTTGATACGGGCCCTGGCGCGATTCTTTTTTTCGCCCAGTCGGGCGAACACCCGGGACATGGCCTGGAGTGTCGGCAGAATCTCGTCTTCCGCCATGAATGGTTCGAACAGCTTGGCCTCGTGTGGCACGGCTCCGAGCCCACCACCCACATATACCTCGAAGCCGCGCTGCGTCATGCCGTCGACCTCTTTGGTCACACCGATTGCGCCGAAGTCGTGCATGTTGACGAGTCCGCACGCGTGCTGCCGGCATCCGGAAAACGCCACCTTGAACTTGCGCCCGAAGTCCTGGGCGTCGGGGTGTCCGAGGAGAAAGCGCATTGACGCCTGGGCATACGGCGTGACGTCGAACGCCTCGTCACGGCAGACGCCGGCGATCGGGCAGGCGGTGACGTTGCGCACCGTGTTGCCGCACGCCTCGCGGGTGGTGATGCCGACCGCCGCGAGCCGCCGCATCAAGTCCGGCGTGTCGTCGATGTGCACGTAGTGGAGCTGTACGTCCTGTCGCGTCGTGATGTGCACGACCCGGTCGCTGTACTCCTCGGCCAGCTCGGCCAGGGTCTCCATCTGGTCGGTGGTGAGGCCGCCGAAGGGAATCTTGATCCGCTGCATCCCGGGGGCGTCCCAGACGGTGTCGGGTCCCTTGGTCTGTCCGTTCGATGGGAATGGCAGCGGTTTGACCCCGGTGCCGTCATTGCGCTGGCCGTTGTCGTAACGTTGTCCGTACGCCCCACGCCGTAGGCGGGTCTCGGCGAACACCTTGTCGTCGATCTTGCCCTGTCGCTTCAGAGCCATCTGGTTCTCGTAGGTGTCGATCTCGCGGCCCAGGTCGTCGGGCACACGGTCGCCAAGCGCGTCTTTCCAGGTCATGTTCAGCCTTTCCCTTCGACGGCGAGAGTGGACATGCCGACGTCACCAAGCACCGTGTGCAGATCGACGACCTTCCCGACCACGATCGTGCCAGGGTCCTCCGTGGCTGCGGCGTCAGGCGTCTCGCCGAGGGTGCGGAGTGTGCCGATCCAGGTCCGCTCTCGCGAGCTCGCCGCCGCGAAAATCACCGCGGCGGAGGTGTCCGCGGGCCACCCACGTTCCAGCAAGCAGGTCGCGATGTCTCGTCGATGGGCCAGGCCCATCAGAACGACCACCGTGGCGGAGCCTGGTGCCAGTGAACTGAGGACAGGCCGGTAACTCGCGTCGTGATGTCCGGATACGACAACGAATCCGGAAGCCAGGCCGCGATGCGTAAGCGGGACTCCGGCCCCGGCCGGCGCCGCGACGGCCGTCGTGATCCCCTGCACGACCTCGAAGGGAATCCCCGCGGCCCGGAGCGCCACGCCCTCTTCCGCCCCTCGACCCAGCACGTAGGGGTCGCCGCACTTCAGACGGACCACTCGTCGGCCACGTCGTGCCGCCCGAATCATGAGCCGAACGATGGTCTCTTGCTGGACGGACTTTCGGCCTGCGCGCTTTCCCACGCAGAACCGCTGGGCCTGGGCGGCGAGTGCCACGACCTCCGGCGAGACCAGCGCGTCGAACAACACGAGGTCGGCGGCACGCAGACGATCGACGGCCCGCACGGTCAGAAGGTCCGGATAGCCCGGACCAGCGCCCACCAACGATACGAATCCACCAGACATGTTCACCCTTGATCTTCGTAGAGACCGGACAGCGCTTGCAAGAGCAGGGGGCGCCGCTGGTCCATCGGCACATTGCCGCTGATCCAGGCCGCGCGTTGGACACGGGCGGTGGTCATCCATCGCTCGACCTCCGGTTCCGGTAACAGCGCCTCGAGCGCCTGCCGGACCAAACCGGCCAGCGCGGGGGCCTGGCCGTCGGTCGAGATGGCCACCGTGACCCCGCCTCGTCGGAAGACACCACCGAGATAGAGGCTCGCGTTCGTCGGGTCATCGACCGCGTTGACGAACACGTGCCGGCGCTCGGCCGCTTCCGCGACCTCGCGGTTGACGGCCGGGGGCGCGGCGGCCACCACCAGCCAGGCGTCGTCGAGGTCGGCTGGTTCGAATCGGCGACGGCGTATCGGCACGCGACTCGCGATGATGTCTCCCGTTACCTCGGGCGCGACCACGGTCACCGCCGCGCCGACATCGAGCAGACCCCTGAGCTTGGACGCTGCCACCGGCCCACCACCGACGACCACCACCCGGCGACCGGTCAGCTTCAGAAAAGCGGGAAAGAGGGAGGCTGACGCGCTCATACGAAATGGCGTCGGGCGGTGCCGGTATCAGGTCTTAGAACCGGGCCCCGCGTGACCGACCTCTGTGGTTCCGCCGACATTGGCATGGAGACCACACTCCGTCTTGGCGGTACCCCGCCAGCGGCCGGCGCGATCGTCTTCGCCAGCGTTCACGCGGCTCGTGCAGGGCAGACAGCCGACGCTAGGGTAGCCGAGGTCGTGAAGGGGATTGTATGGCACGTCGTGCTCGAGCAGATGAGCCCACACGTCTCTCTTCGTCCAACGGACCAGTGGATTCACCTTGGCGAGACCGAATTTCTCGTCCCACTCGACCGGCCGCGCATCCGCGCGATGGTCGGTCTGATCGCGACGTATGGCGGTGATCCAGGCGTCGAACTGGCTCAGTTGCGCCACCAGCGGGGTGACCTTGCGTATGTCACAACACCGATCCGGCTCTCGCCCCCAGAGCTCTGGGCCATGTACCGCCGCCTGCTCCTCGACTGATAGCTCGGGGCCCACGCGACGTATGGTGTAGCCATATCTATCTTCGAGTCGTCTCCACAAATCATAGGTCTCCGGAAAAAGGAGGCCCGTGTCCAGCGTGAAGATGTCTATCGGAAGGTGATGCCGCCCGATCAGGTCCAAGACCACACAGCCTTCGGCTCCAAAACCGGTTGCGAAGGTCAGTCGGGGGCCGTAATGGTCGGTCGCCCACCGCAGAACGTCGAGCGCCGTCTCGTCTTCCAGCGCGCGGCCGGCTTCAGCCGACGCTGTGGGCGTTGGACTGGCAAGTGTGTCAGTCATTCTGGTTTTCCGCCTGGTGAGGCCAGCGCCGGCTCGACGGCCGGCCTGGTACCGGCAATCGGCTTCCGACCAATGTTCAGCCGGTTCCACATCCGTTCGTGGAAGTAATACAGCACCATCTTGCTTGTCGCTTCCAGGAGCCCGATGGTGACCGCGAGGTCGGTGCGCCCGGTGACCGCGTACACCAGGGCCGTGGTGGTCAACGTAGCCAGGACGCGCCACGAGATGGCCTTGATCATCGAGCGCACTGCTGATTCTTCGAACATCGTGCCTTGTCCTCGCCCGTGCGACGGAGTTTGAAATCGCGGTCCACACAAAAAAAGCCCGGGAGCGTGTGGCTCCCGGGCTTCGGTCATTCTCGCGTCTTGATTTTGTCAGTCTTTGTCAGACGTCACGCGCGGCACGACCGTCAGCTCGGGGGCCCAGAGGACCACCGGACAGCAGCAACATCGACAGGCGGCGCGTGTGTGCATCGTCACGTTCACCTATCTTCGTCCACCGAGTGGGTATTCGTCAAGCCGGCTTGGGACGGCGTCCAATTCATGCTGCGGACGGCGCGAACGGTTCTCGACGAACTGGTACACTGCGCTCGCGATGGTGACCATCGAAGCGGTCAACGAGATTGCTCTGCGAGCCGGCGAGGTCGTGCTGCGCCACTACCAGGCGCGAGACACGTGGGTGCGGGAGAAAGAGGACGGGTCGCCGGTCACGGGTGTGGATCTTGCGGCCGAAGCGATTATTCACAAAGGGCTGATGGACCTCGACGACACGATGCCCTATATCTCTGAGGAGCGGGCGCTGCCGGATTACGAAGAGCGACGCCGGTGGTCCCGGTACTGGCTGGTCGATCCGCTCGACGGCACCAAGGAGTTCATCAACCGCACGGACGAGTTCACCGTGAACATCGCCATGATCGAAAACGGCGAGCCGGTACTCGGGGTCGTCGTGGCCCCCGCCTCGGGGCTGCTGTTCTACGCGCGAAAGGGTGCCGGCGCGTGGAAGCAGGAGAGAGGTGCCAGTCCCCAACGTCTACGGTCGACACTATCTGACCCATCGGAGCCGCTTCGCGTCGTCGAGAGCCGATCGCACCCGAGCCCAGCCCTCGAGTCGTTTCTGAAGCCGTTTACCATCACGGAACGGGTCAAGAGCGGGAGTTCGCTCAAGTTCTGCGTCGTCGCCGACGGTCGGGCCGACGTGTATCCGCGACTCGGACCGACGATGGAGTGGGATGTGGCCGCCGGCGACTGCGTGTATCGAAATTCGGGGTCTCCCGAGCCGCATCCGGGGACACTGCGATACAACAAACCCTCGCTGCTCAACCCCAGCTTCGTCATCGGGCTGCCGCCAGGCAGTTACGTGCTTCCCTAGACCGCTGCACTCAGCGCCCACTGGTCTCGTAGCCGCGGGTCTTCAGACCCGTCCGGGGGGGGCGGTTTCTGGGGCGTGGCGCCCGGCTGGCTAGGCGCGACGAGGGAGCAGGCAGACGGCCTGTGACCAAGGAAGCAACACCGCCAGACGGGATGCCGCGCCCCAGAAACCCTCAGACGATCATTCCGGCCGCTACGGTCTCGTTTGTCTGCTCGTCGATCAGGACGAAACTGCCAGTCGTGCGATTGCGGTTGTAACGATCGTAGAAGAGCGGCGCCGACGTGCGCAGCGAGATTCGGCCGATCTCGTTCAGGCGAAATTCGAGGTCGCCCTCGATCTTGTGCAGCGTGTTGATGTCAACCTTGAAGCGTATGTCCCGGACGACCGCCCTGACCTCCTTGGTCGTGTGACGGAGCGCATACTTGCCCCTCGACACCAGGGGGCGCTCTGAGAACCAGCAGATCATCGCCTCGATGTCCTGGTCGACCCGAGGCGGGTTGTTGGGCTTGACGATCATGTCGCCCCGGCTGATGTCGATGTCGTCGTCCAGCGTGATGGTGACCGACAGTGGACTGAACGCCTCCGCGACCTGGCCGTTGAACGTCTCGATGGCCGACACGTGTGTGGCGAATCCGCTCGGCAGGACGAGCACCTCGTCACCCGGTTTGAAGACCCCTCCGGCTACCCGTCCCGCGTACCCACGAAAGTCCCGATGCGTGTCCGATTGCGGCCGGATCACCCACTGGACGGGGAAGCGCGCGTCCACGTGATTTTCCTCGGACCCGACGTACACGGTTTCGAGGTAATGCAGCAGAGTGGGACCGCCATACCATGGCATCTGCTCCGACGGATCGACGACGTTGTCGCCGCGCAGGGCGCTGATGGGGATGAACGTGATTTCGACGATGTTGTCCAGGCGCGACGCGAAGTCCTGAAACTCGGCGACGATCGCGTCGTATGTTTCCTGCTGGTAGTCCACCAGATCCATCTTGTTCACCGCCACCACGGCATGCTGAATACGAAGCAGGTTGGCAATGAAGGCGTGACGACAGGTCTGCTCGATAACGCCCTTCCTCGCGTCGATCAGGATGATGGCGAGGCTGGCGGTCGATGCACCCGTCACCATGTTGCGCGTGTACTGGATGTGTCCGGGGGTGTCGGCGATGATGAACTTTCGTCGCGGCGTCGCGAAGTAGCGGTAGGCCACGTCGATGGTGATCCCCTGTTCGCGCTCGGCGCGTAGGCCATCGGTCAGCAACGCGAGGTTGAGGTGCTCGTCGCCGCGCTTGCGGCTCGACTCCTCCATCGCCTCGAGCTGATCTTCGAAGATGCTCTTGCTGTCGTACAGAAGCCGTCCGATCAGGGTGCTCTTGCCGTCGTCCACACTGCCCGCGGTTGTGAACCGCAGCAGATCCATTGCCAGGTAACCGGTGGTCTCGCTCGTGGACACTAGAAATAGCCTTCTTTCTTGCGATCCTCCATGGCGGACTCCGAGCGCTTGTCGTCCGAGCGCGTCCCACGCTCGGTTTCGCGAGCGGCGGCGACTTCCGCGATGATGTCGTCCAGCGAGGCCGCCGTGGAGGCCACCCCGCCGGTACAGGTCATGTCACCGATGGTTCGGAACCGGACGGTTCGTGCCTCGGAGGTTTCGCCCTCCTGCACCCGAACCAACTCGGACACGGCCAGCAAAGACCCGTGGCGATCGACGACTTCGCGCTGGTGCGAGAAATAGAGGCTTGGTAGGTCGATCGCCTCGTGCTTGATGTATTGCCAGACGTCCATCTCCGTCCAATTGCTCAGAGGAAAGATGCGGAAATGCTCCCCATGGTGATGGCGTCCGTTGAACAGGTTCCACAATTCGGGGCGCTGTCCTTTGGGATCCCACTCCCCGAAGTCGTTGCGGTGGGAGAAGAATCGCTCCTTGGCGCGAGCCTTTTCCTCGTCTCGTCGACCGCCGCCGAGTGCGGCGTCGAACTGGTGTGTCTCGATGGCATCGAGCAGCGTCACGGTCTGCAGCTTGTTGCGGCTCGCATGAGCGCCCTGCTCCTCGACGACCCGGCCCTTGTCGATGGAGTCCTGCACGTACGCCACGACGAGGCTGGCGCCGATCTCCTTCACGAAGCGGTCGCGGAACTCGATGGTCTCGGGAAAGTTGTGCCCGGTGTCCACGTGGAGCAACATGAAAGGGATGCGCGCCGGGTGGAAGGCCTTTCGGGCCAGATGCGCCATGACGATGGAGTCTTTGCCACCAGAAAATAGGAGTGCCGGGCGATCGAACTGAGCCGCGGTCTCCCGCAACACGAAGATCGATTCAGACTCCAACTGCCGGACGTGGTTGAGCTTGTAGGACAGCATGTGCACTCTGTCAATGAGGACCCGAGGAGGAATCCGAACCTATTTCTCCCCGGGTCTCGAGCCTCGCGGTTCGATCAAGGGGCGCACGACCCGGTAAAGCGTATCGGTCGCATCTTCGACGGTCGTGTGCTCCGTGTCGACGACGACAACATCTCCGTCGTTCGCGTCAGGTTCTTCGAAAAGGGAGTCTCTTCCCGTGAAATCCTTCACGCCTCCGGCCGTCGCCTTCGCATACAGTCCCTTCACGTCGCGGGCGGCACAGGCGGCGAACGAGGCCTTCACGTAGATTTCCCGGAAGTCTCGAGCTCCGACGATGTCACGCGCCATGGCCCGCAGCTCCCGCGTCGGCGTGATGAATGCGGCAAGTGTGACGATCCCGGTTTCGGCAAAGAGCTTCGCCACCTCGCTGATGCGTCGGATGTTCTCGAGGCGGTCCTCGTCCGAGAAGCCGAGCCCGCGACTGAGGCCGGTGCGAATGTTGTCGCCGTCCAGTAGCCGCGTGAGGACGCCTTCTCCATGCAACCGCCTTTCCAGGGCGTGGGCCAGGGTGCTTTTTCCTGAACCAGACAGGCCGTACAGCCAGAAGACCCGACCACGCTGGCCGAGAAGGTGTTCCTTGGCCTCGCGCCCCAACATGCGATCAAACTCGGGGTGGATGTCATCGTCACGAGGCATGGAACTAGATATCATAACGCCCCGGGCGTCGACCGAGGCCGCGACGCTGTTGGTGGGGGCCGCCCGCTCGTGCCCCCGTGGCGGCGTGGCAGGAGAACCAACTGGTGATCAGTTCTACCGATCGATTCCAGCGCGCGATTGACCGGTTCGATGCGTCCAACGCCGAGGATCCGAACCAGGACCTGGTCAACGGGGTCGCTCAGCCGAGAGAGCTGGTCTACGCGCGTCGGATGACCGCCTGCCTGGACCGGTATCGACCGGACGCTCCGGAGGCGGTGCGCCTCGCGGCCCGGTGTCAGCACATTCGTCGCTGGACCAGCGCCCGTGCCGACTACCCCGACGGACGGGACGGTTATCGGCAGTGGCGCACGGAGTTGGCCCGGTTTCACGCGTCGACGGCCGCCGCCATCCTTCGAGACGTTGGATACGACGATGCGCTGGTCGCGCGAGTCGAGTCGCTCCTGCGGAAGGAGCAGCTCAAGGCCGACCCGGACGTGCAGTTGCTCGAGGACGTCATCTGCCTCGTGTTCCTCGCACACTACCTCGCCGACTTCGTATCCAAGCACGACGACGATACGCTGCTGGGCGTGTTGGCCAAGACTTGGCGAAAGATGTCCGACGAGGGGCGTGGGGCCGCCCTCGCGCTCGACCTGCCGGCCGTCCAGCGCGCCTTGGTCGAACGGGCGGTGACCGGTCGCTGATGAGTCTGCGCGACCGGCCGCGTCACGATGCCTGAGGGGGCGTGGTAGGCGGCGCGTCGTCGGCGGGCGATCGGCTCCACCACGCCGCGGCCAGACTGCCGATCAGCGAGTGTGCGACGGTGGAGACCGCGCTAGGGATGGCGACCAGCGGGTTCGCGAAGTTGCCGCGTGCCAGCACGACGCCGAGACCGGAGTTTTGCATGCCGACCTCGATGGCGACGGTGCGCGCGCCGGTTTCGCGCCCGAGCACGGCCTTGCCGGCAAGATAGCCGAACAGAAACCCGAGCAGATGCAGGCTAAACACCGCGACCAGCAGTCGAAGGCCAGACTCCAGGATCTGCTCTCGTCCGGCGCCGACGACCGAGGCGACGATCAGGGTGATCGTGAGCACGGCCACCAAGGGCGCGATTGGCAACACCGGTTCGATGACTCGGGGGAAGCGCCACTTGAGCAGCGCGCCTGCCACCACCGGCAGCACCACTACCTGTACCGTGTCTAGAAACAGGCCAGTAGCGGAGACGTCGATGCGGTTGCCAGCCAGTAGCGCGGTCAGGGTCGGGGTCATCAGGGCTGCGAGTAGCGTAGACAGGACCGTCATGGTGACCGACAGGGCCACGTCCACCTTCGCCAGATAGGAAATGACGTTCGACGCGGTGCCGCCCGGGCAGCAGGACACCAGGACGAGACCGACCGCGAACGGCGTCGGCAGGGCCAGGAGATAGCCGAGGCTCCATCCCAGCGCCGGCATCACCGAATATTGCAGAAGCACACCCGGGAGCACGCGGCTCCGCTCTCTCCCGATGCGTCGGAAATCGTCGAATCCGAGCGTCATCCCCATGCTGAGCATGATGATGCCCAAGCCGACAGTGATGAGTGAGCCGCTGAACCAGGTGAAGAGCGTGGGGCGAACCAGCGCCAACGCGCTGCAGATGAGCACCCAGAGCGGAAATGCTTCGGTGAGAAAAGCGAGTATTCGCAAGACCGGTCGCATTGTATAGCGCGGCACGGTGCGGCCTGCCCCATGCGTCCGACCGGGCGACCAGGCGAGTGGCGCCATTCCGGCCAGACACAAGGAGAGTCCATGACGTTTCAATCGCACCTGCTCGAGGGACGGACCGCGCTCGTAACGGGGGGAGGGACCGGCATCTGCCGGGGTATCGCGCTGGAGCTTGCCCGCTACGGATGCGACGTGGCGATTACGAGTCGGTCCTCCGAACATCTGGACCCGACCGCGGCCGAGATCCGCGCGACCGGCCGCCGCGCGGTAGCGGTTGCAGCCGACGTCAGAGACCCAACGGCGGTCCAGGGAGTCGTAGCGAAGACTGTCGAGGAACTGGGCGGGCTCGACATTCTCGTTAACGGCGCCGCCGGCAATTTCCTCTGCCTGGCCGAGAACCTGTCACCCAACGGGTTCGGGGCCGTGGTCGACATCGACCTCAAGGGAACGTTCCATTGCGCGAAGGCGGCGCTCCCGCACCTGAGACGCCGCCGCGGAGTCATGCTGAATATCAGCGCGACTTTGCACTACCAGGGCACCCCGGCGCAGTTGCACGTCGCATCGGCGAAGGCGGGGGTCGATGCGCTGACCCGGGTTCTTGCCGTCGAATGGGGGCCGTACGGCATCCGTGTCAACGGAATCGCCCCGGGGCCGATCGCCGACACCGAAGGCGTGCGCAGACTCCTCGACGACGCCGCAAAGACGCGGGTGGAGCAGACCACACCGCTCCAACGTCTCGGGCTCGTCAAAGACGTGAGCGACGCGGCCTTGTTCCTGTGCTCTGACGCAGCCTCCTACATCACCGGGCATACGCTGGTGGTTGACGGCGGCTCGTGGTTGACCGCCAGTCGTGCTGCGTTCGCAGCGCCATCTGACGGCGCCGGCGGCTGAGCCGGCTGGCGCTGCGTGGCTTCGAGCAGGTCTGCCGTGTCGGGGTCTGTCCTGTGTGTTCACTGCGACACGGTCTTCGGCGCCATCGGGGTTGAGCGGACACGCTGTGCTGGCGTTCGGGTGTCGGTTTCCCGACGCCCACGTGCCAGCGAACCGTCGAACCGATCACCGAAGGACCCGTGTTTACGGCCCGCTCAACGACCAGACCCGCGTTTCACGCCGTCGTTCGTCGCGGGCGCTCCGAGCACTGGATGGAGCATGCGGGTTGGTCCGAGTCTTGCCCAACGAGAGAGGCATGCTGAGACCGACGCAGCAGAACCAGGCCGCGACCACGTTGCGCCGCAGTCACCGCAGTGCCAAGCGGCTGCGAGACGCCGCCGCGCCGGACACGATCGAGAAGCTGACGGCCGAGCTGGAGCGGTACAAGCAGCGCCTTGAATCGTCGCAGCGGGAGTTTCAGCGTGTGGCCATGACGGACCCGCTGACCGGGTGTCACAACCGCCGTTTCTTTGACCAGATCATCGACCGTGAGGTGCAACGGCACGCCCGCTACAACATCCCGCTCACGTTGGTCTTCGTTGACGTGGATCGATTCCAGTCGATCAACGACGATATGGGACACGCGATGGGCGACCGTCTTGTGCAACATGTCGCCAGCCTGCTCCAGCGCTATGTGCGAGGTTCCGACTATGTCTTCCGCTGGGGCGGCGATGAGTTCGTGGCGCTCATGTCCTGCACCGAGCGCGAGGGCGGGAGCCAAGAGCGCGAAGCTCAAGGCAGGGTTCGATTTGTCCGTGCAAGGGTGGGCCCTTCCACCCGGCCTCGGACTCAGTGTCGGGTGCGCCGAACTCGGCCACGCCGCTGGGAATATCGAAGCGCTACTCGAGGAAGCCGATGCGCGCATGTATGCCGACAAGCACCGTCGACAAGCGCCACTCGGCCCTCACCACGTGACGGAAACCGGCCACGCAACGGGTGCGACCGCCTGACGCCCCACGCGGCACTCGCCGGTCACCGACCCCAACTCCGCGCCCGGACCGCGGGCCCCCGACCTAGGAGGGTGTTAAAGACCGATGTGGCGCGGTTTTCGGGGCGCGGCGCCCAGCTGGCTAGGCGCGACGAGGGAGCAGGCAGGCGGCCGCCCCGCCCGGCCGGGGGTGACCGAGGAAGCAACAACGCCAGATGGGATGCCCCGCCCGAAAACCCCTAGCAGCCCGTGGTAGAAGTCGCGCGTCGCACCGAGAGCGGCGCTGGACCGGTCGGGCAAGGCGAGAAGAGGGAAAATGCCGGCAGTATTTGACCGATGAACAACGCAGATCGGCCGGATTCAGCGTCGGTCGAATGCAGTGGGACTTCTACCACGGGCTGCTAGCGCCAGCGGAAGTCCACGCGTACTTCACTGCCCTCCGGAGCCCGTGGATCGGGCGGCTCAAGCGTGTAGCTGAATCCCGCGTCGGGGATGTCGGCCCCCCCGAAGGGAAGCGTGGGGTTCTGGTAGCGGTTTGGTCGTTCGTCGGTGAAGGCGCTGACCGCGACGAAGGGCGATGCCGATTGCCGGCTCATGACACCGTCCTGCGGGCGATACACTTCCAGGCCGCCGGCGAAGTCCTCAATCGCGAAGGGAGCATCGGCGGAGTGCATGCCGCGTAGCGCTCGGTCATACAGTCGATACTGTGTCTGGCCGTCGCGGATACGCAGGTCAAACAGACTGCCGCCGGACTTGCGTGCGCGCCGCTCGGGACCGGGGAGGAATTCGTTGATGATGGTGTAGCCATACATCAGGGGCCGCCCGTCCCAGCGCAACCGCTCCATCGCCGGTTCACCGTCGACCAGGACCTCTGCGCACCGGGCCGTATCCTCTGGGGCGACGTCGGTCGAGTAGTAGGACGGCCGGCGCTGGAAGCACATGGCGTCGACAAAACCGTTGCGGAGCAGCGGCTGCGCCGCGTCGTCGAACTGCCAATGGGTCCACCCGTCAGCGGTCTGAAAGTACTGCTGCGGCAGGCCGGGGATCGCGAACTCCTGCGGGTTGGCATCCACCACGAGCAAGAAGCCGCGTCCAGGCCCGGTTTCGGACGGCTCGTTCTGGCTCCACAGATACTCGCCGTTGTAGTACCACATTACCACCCCTGGACGGTAGTTGACGTTGATGGCCGACATTTCCCCGTCCCGATCCGGAAAGAACGTGAAACCGGGGTGGGATAGCGCCCGGTCATAGTTCTCGACGGTCTCGAACGCGCGATACGGGTCGCGGTATTCCAACAGGTAGAAGTGCGGCACCGCCAGCTGGTGCCGTCCCGAGGACAGCGTAAAGCCCTGGGCTTGCCACCCGGTCAGGTCGGGGCCCTCGAAGTCGTCGCGGAAGCCGATGGCGGGAATCGAAATGTTGTCGAGCAACGCGCCATCCTCGACCGCCGCCATATCGGTGAAATAGGTGAAGCGCACCCTCACCTCGCGGCCCCGGTAATGGCTCAAGTCGAACTCTGCCTCAATCCACTGTGCCGCCTCGCAGGGGTCCGCCGTGTCGGCGCCGACTCGGTCTTCCGCGAGCGTGCGCGCCGCGCTGGGATCGCAGCCGCGCGCGCGTTCCACCTTGCCGTCGCCGTCCAGGTCGCCACTGCGCCCGGTGAAGCCGGGGGAGGACCCGGCCCCCTCATGCCCCTTGACCGATGGCATGACGCTCTGTTTGTCGTCGATGGCGCCCTTGTCAGTGGGCATGATGCGTCGAAATGGCTCGCCCGCACCGGCGACCTCGACGTAGAGATAGTCCCACTCCGCTTCGATGACGAACCAGGCGTCCACGTTCATCACCACCGGAGCCGTGGCGGCGACCCCGCTGAGGTCAAACGTACGCGCCAGGGTTCGATTCATGTTGTTCCCTTGGCCCGAGTAGACGGCCTGCGTGCCGTGCTCGGCCCTCAGCGGTCCCATCACGATGTCGCGCACCTTGGGCGGCAGAATCACCATGGCGGCGTCACACAGGCCATCCGTGGACGCGTGGCCGGCCTCACCGCTCCAGTCGTTCATCGTTTTCAGATACAGCGACCCGGTGCGCGGGCCGCCCAGGTCGCCCGGTCGCACGACGCATGGTTCCAACCAACCCAGTACCGTGCGCGACCAGGCGCTCAACTCCTGTGGCTCTGGTGACGCGGTGCTCGACATGGCGTCCCAGGACGCGGTGGAGTTGTTGGTCGCCCTCGCATAGATGTCCGGCAGCCCCAGAGAGTGGCCGAACTCGTGAATGAACGTGGACGGCTCTGTGTACTCGGACTGCATGTTGTAGTCCAGCACCCACATTCCCGTGCCGATGTCGGCCCCGCCGCGCACGTTCATGCGGCCGTCCACCATCGGACCACTGTCCAAGTTCTGGCTCAGTGCGAAGCGGTGCGGCCAGATCCGGTCCGCGCAGTGCTGCTCGGTCTGGGTCAGCCCGAAGAACGCGTCGGATGCGGCATTGGTATTGAGCTTTTCACCGAGCTTGTACAGACCCTGACACGACGATTGGCCCTTGCCGGCGACCACAAGAATGAAGTGGTCAAGGTAACCATCGGGTTCGTCGCGATCGTCGTCTTCGTCAAAGTCCTGCGGATCCCACTGGTCGTAGTCCTGCCAGGGGAAGTCGGGCTCTGCCGTCGTGGCCGCCTGTAGCGCGTCGATGACCAACTCGCTCGCGAGCTCGTCGTTGCGCCAGCTGCCGTCCGAGTTTTGCACTGGCCGACCGTAGTGGTGTAACGGCTGTTCGAGTTCCACGACAGGAAAGATGTCTCCCGTGACGTTGTAGCGACCGCGTGACTGATGCCAGTAGTAGTGCGACAAGGTGCCCGGTTCGGGGTCTTCGGGGCCGCCCGCGAACAGGAGATCCTGGAAATAGGCCCGGTTCTTGTCGTCCTGGGCCGGATCGCCGGCAAAGCGGTCGTAGCCGGTGTCGGCAAACCGTACCGGCAGGATCAGAAGTCTGTGAGGCCGTGTGCGTGGGGCGAGCACTGGCTTGATGGAGTCAGATTGGATCTGGGGATGGCCCAGTTGGTCGAACCGGAATTGTGCCAGCGACTCCACCATCGCCTGGGTGGGGTCCTGCTCGCGTGTCTGGCGACCGGGCTGCCCACCCTCAGCCAGCCCGGCCTGCGCGATCAGGACCATCGTCAGCCAGGAGATCGCCTTCGCCGTCATCGGCGTGGCCGGGGCGGCGCTCACTGCTGGCCCCCCGCAGCCGCCGGCGGCGCCCCGACAGGGGCCGGCCTCTGGTCGTAACCGCGTGCGACGTGGCGCTGGCGCACCTCGACGGCACCAAGTGTGTCCACGAGCATCTGCACCGCTTTCTCGCTGTCACCGGCTCCGCAGTAGAACAGATCGGCGGCAAAGTAG
>CAUZAY010000075.1:0-15164 GCA_963577695.1 Vicinamibacteria bacterium
CCAGGTGAACTGATACACCAGATTCGAGGTGCTCGACCGCCGCCACGCCAGGAGGGGACCGATGCCGGTCAGCGTCAAGAGGATGAGGCCGATCGGCATCATCCACTTCGTGAAGAACGGCGGCCCGACTGTGAGCCGCGCCCCCGTCACCGCTTCACTCAACGTGGGGAACATCGTCGCGAAGAGCACGAAAACGGCCGAGAACAGCAACACCCAGTTGTTGACCAGGAAGGCGGCCTCACGCGAGACCCATGATTCCAGCTCGTTACGTGCCCGCAACAGCGGCAGCCTGTAGATCACGAGACCGAAGCTGAAGACGAGCAGCACCACCATGAACACGGTAAACATGATGGCCAGCGCCGTGTCCTGCCCGAACGCGTGAACCGACTGCACGATGCCGGACCGGGTCATGAACGTGCCGAAGATCGTGAGAAAGAACGTGAGAATCACCAGCGTCATGTTCCAGACACGGAGCATGCTGCGTCGTTCCTGGACCATCACGGAGTGCAGAAAGGCGGTGGCGGTGAACCAGGGCAGCAGCGCGGCGTTCTCGACCGGATCCCAGCCCCAGTACCCTCCCCAACCCAGCTCCTCGTAGGCCCAGATCATCCCCAGGGCGAGCCCGAGCGTCAGAAACAGCCAGGCCATCATCGTCCACCGGCGCACCGCGCGCAGCCACGAGTCGTCCACGTGGCCGGTGATCAGCGCCGCCATGGCGAACGCGAATGGCACTGTCATCCCCACGAAGCCGATATAGAGCGACGGCGGATGAATCGCCATGTAGAAATTCTGAAGCAACGGATTGAGGCCCCGCCCGTCGATCGGCGTCTGCGTCAGGTAGGTCGCGAACGGGTTCTTGTGCACGATCATGACGAACAGAAAGAACATCTGCACGACGGAGATGACCGCGACGACGTACGGAATCAACTCACGGTGCCGTTCTCGGTTCGTGTAGACGGCGCAGGTGCCAAAAATCGACAGCAGCGTCACCCAGAACATGATCGAGCCGTCCAGGCCGCCCCAGTACGCGGTGATCTGATAGAACAGCGGCTGGGCCGAGTCCGAGACCATGTCGACGTATCGGATCGAATAGTCGCCAGTAATGAAGGCGTGGATGATGACGGCCGTCGCCAGCAACATCAGCGCCATCACGAGGTAGAACGCTCCGACGCCGCTCTCGACCAGCCGAGGCGCACGACGCCGAGCCCCGGCTACGCAGACCGCGGCCGCGTAGCTACAGACGACAAAGGCCGCCAGCAGTGTGAAATAGCCCAGAGATGCCATCGTGTTCGACCTCGACTTGTCCTGGACGTAGGCGGCGCGGTCGGCTTACGACCACCGCCACCCCCAGAACGACGTAGTGGGACTACTCGTTAGTTGGACGCCGCCAGATCGGAGCCCAGGGAGGGCTTCGCTTCGTACTTCGATGGACACTTCGCCATCACTCCATTTGGAGCCACGGTGAAGCCCCCGTGCGGGTCGAGCTCGCCGGAGATGACCACTTCCGAGCCGTCTTGAAAAGTGTCGGGGACGATGCCGGTGTAGGCCGCGCTGATGACCTTGCCGTTGTTCTCGACCTGAAAGACGTAGTCGAGCGACTCTGGCTTGCGGAACCGCGACCCCTCCACGACGTAGCCGTGCACCTGCAGCTTCTTGCCGTACCAGGACTCCGGTTCGGCCATCACCTCGTCGACATGCATGTAGTACTCGGTGCCCTCGGCCAGGGTGCCCCAGAGCAACCCACCCAGGGCGGCGGTCAGGACAAGGGTCGTGATGAGCATTTTCACGGTCTTGGCTGGCATAAGTGCTGGTAACCCCTAATGTCTGGTGTCGACTACAGGTCTTCGACGGCTCAAGGGTATCGCTCATGGACCCGTCTGGTCAATCCACGGCGCCACCACGACGCCTGACTACTGATCGACGATGTCCACCACCACCGGCCCCGTCGGTCTGGCGCGGCACGCCAGGCGATGCGAGGCGGGATCGACCCCGCAGATATCCTCCAAGGTGTCCTGTTCGTCGTCCGTCATCGGGTGGAGATGCTCCTGCCCCGACACGATCCGAACCGGATCGCTCCCGCAGATACCCTTGTGACAATCGGCCTTCAGCGCCACTCCTGCATCCTCGGCCACGTCGCAGATGGTCTGTCCCGGCTTGAACGGACAGGTCTGGCCCCGATTCTGGAAGACGACGACCGCGCCCTCCGCCGCCGCCACCGCGGTGGCGACCCGGCGTTCCGACAACCGTCCGGTCTCCACCTTCAGGACCTCAGACCGGACCTGCGGCTCGAACAGGCCGAACCTGAGCGCCTGATTGCCGAGACGCAGAATGTCTCCATCCGTCACCCTGGTCACTCCGTCGACCTTGAGAAACGTACCGTTGGCGCTATTGAGGTCCCGGACATAGACCTGCCCGCCGCCCACAACGATGGACGCATGCCGGCGGGACAGGCTCATGTCGGTCGCCGTCAGTGTGATATCCGGCGCGGCGCGGCCCACGATCTGCGTACCGTCCCGCAACCGGTATTGCGACACCTGCCGCCCCTGGGCGTCGTGGTGTGCCAATGACAGGGGCTCAGCCACCGAGCCAAACACGACCCACTGTCCGCCAACCCGGCCGACCGTGCCAGGCGCCACCGCCCGCCCGTTCCCATCTGTCAGATGGAGGAACACGCCTTCGCGCGCGCTGTCGTCACGCACGAGATATCCGTCGCCGTCGGGCAACATGGTCGCGTGGCGGTCAGCCATCCGGGTGTCTTCGGAGAACGAAATGTCACATCCCCGCCGGCCGATCGACGTCTCCTGGCCCGCGAACAGCACGAACTGCTCAGCCTCCACCTCCCGATCGAGCAAGCGCACGAGCACCGCCGCGGGCGGCGACGGCGCAATCGGCGGAGAGGACGCGAACCCGAGCACCGTCTTATCCGACTCGGACGCATCCGCGGCCGTCGGCGGCACGCTCGCGGGGCCGGAGACCGGGGTGCTCCCTCCCACGAACTCCAGTTCTACGCGAATTTCGGCTCGCCCCTCGAGCTTCTGGGCGATCACCTCGGCCACCTTCACCCCGTCGATCAGCGAGGCCTTGATATTGCCCCGGTGCTTCACTTCCTGGAACCCGGAGGCGTCGCCGTCGTAGTCTGCACACTCCAGATAGGCGATGTTGAGCGTGTCGCCGATCACGTAGACGTTCGGTTGCCGACTCTCGAGCAACACGCTCAACGGAATCGCCTTCTTGCCGCGCGGCCCTCCTGTCACCTGGTAGATCCCGATACCGTGGATGAGCCCCCAGTCGATCTCCTGGCCGATACAGGCGATCACGTGACGGGTCTCGAACTCGAGAAGGGTCGGATCGGCCGGTCCCGATGGCGTCTCGCGTCGCTTCTGCAACTGAAACACTTTGCCGTCCGGCGTCTCAACGACCGCGCGGGCTTCACTCGCCGGGAGGAATCGCACGTTCCCATGAACATCGATGGCCTGGGTCAGCGCGGCCTCCAACGCCTGCGGAACGCGCGGCATCTGTTCGCCGCGATGAGACCAGTACACCGCGGTGTCGTCCCCGACCGCCGCCTTCGCCGCCGAAATCGCGACCACCGCTTCGATCGCCGACACGCCGCCACCGATCACGCAGGCAATCGCGCCCACATGACGCTCGGCCCCGGCCAGGCGATCGCCGATCGCACGCACGTCCCCTGGCACGTCGAGCCTCCGCGGCATCCCGGCCCCCAACGCCAGCACGACGTGCTTCGCGCGCACGGTGCCGTCACTCGCGGTCCGGTGATTCCGAACCTGAGCCAGCCAGGTGCCCTCCGATGACGGCTCCGGCTCCAACCCCATCAACTCGACCCCGATCTGGGCCGGGACGTTGTGGTCGCGATACAGCCGCTTCCAGTGGTCGCACAGCTCGGTGCCCTTGACGTCGTTGAAGAAGTGCAACTGCTCCACGAGGTCGCCCCCCTTGGGGAACCCCATCTGCTTGCCGGCGCCGAAGTCCGGCTTGATCGGTTTCTTCTGGTCGTAGTCGCGGATGCGCTTCATCACGTCATCGATCTCGATGACCAGGGCGGCAAGACCGAGCTCCTTCGCTCGAAATCCGGCCGCGGTGCCAGCCGGACCACCTCCCACGATCAGGACGTCGAGCACGTCCGGCTGCGTCACCGGCGTCGCCAACTCCAGTCGCCCGTCGGGTAGCACCATCACCTCGTCCATGCGCTACCGCAGCAGTCGACTTCGCACATCGGCCTCTGGATGAAAGTCGTGGCACGTGACACACCGGTCTGAAGCCAGGTCCGGTGTGTGACACTGGCGGCACTCGCCGACCGCCGGCAGGTTGTGAATCGCGGCATTGTCGAGCGCCGCGTCGACCGGACCCTCACCCCCCAGGTGCGCCTCAAACGGTATCGCCGTGTGGCAATCGAGGCACCCACGCTGGAGCACGTGCGCGCCGTGCTCGAACCGCGCCCGACTCAACACCCCTTGTGCGGCACGCACGCGGTCAATCGTGGCGCGCCGCACGGTGTGGCACGTCAGACAGGGTTCCGCAACCTCATCGGCGAACGCGTCGATCTCGTCGAGCTGCGTCTGACCCAAGCGCGGGTCTGGGCGGTTGAGCCGGAATCGCGCGTCATTGAGCGTGGTGTTCCGATCGACCAGACGCGCTTCGAGATCGGCGGCCACGCGATCCAGTTCCAGGAGCTCAGACTGGACCCAGGCTTCCCCGCGCCCGCGCAGTCCGTCGGCATACGCACGCAGAGTGGCCAGCGCTTCCGTGTACAGCATGGCCTCGTCCTCCGGTCTGACATCGGCCGACATCAGGAGCAGATCGGACAAGCCACCCATCGGATAGACCGCTCGTCGGAGGCGCCGGAGATTGTGCATCACCCAGGGGTCTTCGTGGGCGGTCGCGACCTTCACGACATAGCCATCGTCGGTATCGAACTGCGCCGCGCTCATGTCGAGCGCCCACCGTTCCCCTGGCCCTTGACGAGCCCGAATGGTATCGAGGGTTTCCACCCCGAGCGTCAGCGCGGCCGTTCCGCTCGACTCGTCGACCATCGACACGCCGGCCGGCTGGATCGGGAGCTCGGCGCCCTCGACTTCAGTCCCCAGGTGGCAGTCTGCGCAGTGCGTCTCGAACGCGACCGGCTCGAAGCCGCGGGCCTCGCTGCCTGGCGTGTGACATGCCAGGCACGCCACCTCGAGATCGCCGGTTCCCCGATCCTCCATGACCCGGTCAACATGTCTGATGTGGGTAAACGCGAGACCGGCGTCGTCCGGTGTCGAGTCGGCGATGACGCTGAACTCTGGATGATCCGCCAGCCGTTCGATCCCGTGACAGGCGACACAGCCGGTCTCTGGCACGGTGGTCAGAGTGGCGGTTCGGCCCCGGTGTTCGGTATGGCACCCCGCGCACGTCATTTCGCCATCCCGACGAAACGCCCGCGTGTGGTCGCCCGACACATAGACGTAGTGAGCATCGAGGCTGAACGGTCCGACGACGGCGGTGCCGTCCTCGTGACACAACGAACACTTCTCGCTGCTGACCTCGCCAAACGGTGTGTGGCACGCCACGCAGTTGTCGCCGATGACCGCGTGGCTCGACGAGAGCGGACCGTTCGAGACGAGGGCACCGCTCTGCAGGTTCAGATTGACGGCCAGGACGAGGCCGGCCACCCCCGCCAGCGCTAGCCCGAGCCACCAGATCCGGTTCCGACCGGGCGGCTGGACGTAGGTCGTCGAGACCGGCAGACCGGCTTCGCCGAAAGACCCTTTGGTTGGACCGTCGCGCCCTGGGTGTTCTGACATTACTGTGACGGGGCTCCGCCCTGCACCCCACACGACCAGAGCCTTGTCCAACGGCACGACCGCACAGATCGCATCAGTAGTACCAAACCGCGAACACGTGGAAGGCCACCAGCACCGTCAGGGCGACCGCGACCGGCACGTGCACGTAGAGCCACCCGCGCAACACCCGGTGGAGTGTATATTGCGCGTCCATCTCGAGCTTGGTGCGCGTCAGGGTCCGCAACTCTTCCAACGTGCGGCGGTCCTCGTCGCCAAGAAGCTGCAGCAGGTAGTCGAACTGGTGCATCCGGCCTCGAACACCTCCACTGATATCGATCAGATAGATAAGCCGAGCCCGCGGCGCGGCGAGCACCGGCGCCAGCGTGGTCCGATGGAACGCCCGCACAGACTCGTCCGCCCCCGCCACCAACGCCTCCGCCCGACCCCGGACGTGATCCACGAGCTCCGGAATCCGGTCGTAGTGCACCTCGGTCGACAGCCCTGAACTGAGAGCCCGAGGTATCCACTTCTGTATGCCCACCCCGACCAGGCCGGTCGCCACCACCCACAGCCCGCCACCCCACAGGCCCCATCCCAGCACGCCGCTCGGCATACTCGCGCCCGCGTGGAGTAACAGGAGCAGAAGGAACAGGCTGCTGCCGTAGACATGGCACTGCAGCCAGTGATAGCTGGCGCCGGGCCCGCGTCGAGGCATCCGGCGGCGCGCCGCATAGACCAGCGCGACCACCAGCAGCACCGCCGCGGCGACGCCGTACCCCACCGTCCAGCGGCCGACGCCACCGGGGGCGCCCAGACCGAGGTCGACCGACAGGGTCACCGCGCAGAGGCCCACGCCCGCGAGGAATGTTCGCCACCACCCGACCGACTTCACGCCCGTCGGCGCGGTCCACGCGGCCAGACTCATGAACCGCCCCGCCGAGCGAGCCGTTGAAACTCCTCGACCGAACTGACGCGAAACGCGCTGTGCTGAGGGCAATTTCGCACGCAGGCCGGTCCGTCAGCCGACGTGTAGCAGAGGTCACACTTGCTGGCGAGGGCCCGCGGCTCACCGCGCAGGGCTTTGGGCAGCGCGTCGTCACCCCACGTGGTCCCAGTGTCCTGCATCACGATGGCATCGTAGGGACAGTTGTCGTGACAGGTCGCGCACCCGATACAGATCGGTTCCTTGATCTCGACCACGTCGCCAACCTCAGCCCGTCGGATCGCCCCCGTGGGGCACCCAATCAGACAGACCGGGTCTTGACAGTGATAGCAGGATTTGGCGATCAGCAAGTTGTTGTAGCGGTCGCCCTCACGCACGAACCGAGGCCGTCCTCCGTGCGTGTCGGCGCACGCCCGAACGCAATCGTCGCATCGGGTGCAGGTGTCGAGGTCGATCACGAGAATACTGTTGCCCTCGACCAGACCTTTGTTGAGGGCGAACTGGATGAACTCGGACTGTTGCGGGTCGGCACGGCCCGAGCCGGTCTCCTTGATCCGGTCGACCGTCCGACGCCACAACTCCTGTTCCACATCCGGATACGCCGTGAGCACCTCCCGCAGATCCGCGGCGGCAATACGCACCAGTTCGCCGTAGCCCACCGAGGAGACGGTGAACTGCGCCCCCTGGATCTCGGGAATCAGCAACTCGACTTCGCCAACCGTCATCCCCTTCGACAGGTAGCTGACGGCGGCCCGCCCCTCGCCCACCTGTTGCGTCACCCGCATGAAGCCCGACCGCACCAGATGCAGCGCGTCCACCGGGTCGCCCTCGGTGACCACCGTCTCGCCGGGGTCGCAGGAGACCAACTCCACGCGGGTGGCCAACTCGTTCAGCGCCGAGTCCGCCACGCCGCTGAAGAGTGGCGTCGCGCGCAATTGCGGGAGCAGCGCTCGGCTCCGATACGTGCCATCGACGCCACTCCGGAACCCGCTCGACTGCTTCTTCATCAGCCGGAGCGCGGGCACGCGAATCTGCACCACGACACACTCGCTGGTGGTTTTCACGGTCACCGACTGCGGCCAACCGTTGAGCGCGCCGATCTCGCCGAAACACTCCCCCGCGGCGAGCGGTATGACGTCCCCGGGCCCGGCCAGGTCGAAGTCCATGGTCGACAGGAACGTGGTCTCGGCCGGCCGGGGCGCCGCGTGACGGTCCGCCGCGCCGACAGTGTCGCCCGGCGTCACCTGACCGGTCTTCTCCGTCGCCCCAGCCCGACCCGTGCGAGGCGAGGCAAAGATCGGAACCGGCTGACCGTCGCCACTCTCGTGCTTCGCGAGATAGGCCGCCGCCTCTCCCTCGACGAGAAAGAAGGCCACGTCAATGTAGCTCCCCTCCTCGAACAACACCGCGCCCTCTCGCCAACGCGCCACCGTGATGTCGGGGCTGATCGTGTCGAGAAAACGGTCCTTGAAGTCTTCGAAAATCGCGTACTGCTTCAGATCGTCCGCCGAGAGCCGCTCAGACAGATGACGGATCCCGTCCGAGGCGCCGAACACGCTCCAGCGGTCTCGGTGCTGCTCCGAACGACGGACGATCGTGGCGTCACCCATGGTGGTCCTGCAACAACATCACGCCCCCTTCGGCGTCGATCATGGTGCCGCCGCGCGTCCTACCGCGCGATAGAGCTGTTCGAGCCGCGTCTTGAGTTGGAGCAGCACCTCTTCGAGGGAATCGCCAGGCTGGACCGTCAAGGCAGCCAGACCCGGGTCCGCGGCAGCCGGCGGCACGGACGCGGGAACGTAGGTCCGTACCGGCTGTGCGCGCGCCCGGGGAGACCGGTCGTCGAGAGCGGGGGGCGACGCACTGGGCCGCGCTGCCGCCCCACCGGTGTCCACCTGGCTCGTGGTCCCCTGCGCACCCCCGCCACCCGCCACACTCGGCCGTGACGATGCCGGCGTGACAACGTCCGCAACGGGGGCGGTCGCCGGCTGGGTCAACTCCACCTGCGGGGGTGGACCACGGTCACCGATGACGGTACCGTGCGCGGCCGACAGCGCCGCCGCCCCGATTGGGTCGTCGGTCTCGCGCCCGTAGTCTGTACCCCAATGCCGGATCTCTTCCATCCGATCGACGATCTCGAAGTCGGCGCCGGTCGCGTGGCCGGCGGCCAACAGTCCCGGGTCGGTAATGTAGTGGCAGCCGGCGCAGGTGCCGGCTCGCACCGCCGCGCTCTTCAAGTCGGTCAGCCCGCGACTCAGCGACTGGACGTAACTCTCCGTCTCGTGAGGTTCGAGGTAGTCGGCGCCGGCCCCGTGACATCGCTGGCACCCCACGCCAGGTCGAACCTTCCGGGTCGGTGCGGCCACGATGGTACCGTGGCACCACATACAGACTTGGTCGCCTTTCGCCATATTCGCGGGATCGATCCCGTACAACGTCGCGATCCGTGCCGCGTCAGGATCGCCGTTGCGCAACGGATCCGCGGTGCCTTTGTGGGTGTCCTTCTGCCACCATCTCTGTTGCTGTGTATGGCACTTCCCGCACGGCACCTTGACGAAGGCGTGGTCGGGCGCCTCCCGCCAAGCCGGACGGGTGCGTGTCTCGTAACGCGGGACCGTCGGCGGCGGATCGGCGGCTCCGGTCGTCCCGGCCGTCGGTGCGGTGCCCGCACCGGAAGCCGGGTTGACCGACGGCCGCTCTCGCAGAATTGGCCCAGACGTACGGAGGGCCTCGGCCGCCGCCGGCAGGGCCACCTCGGTGACCCGCGCTCCGTCGGTCGGACGGGGCACATCGGTCTCGGGTGGCGGCTCTGGCGGGTCGAGCTCTGGGTTCCATAAGGGGTCGACCGCCATCAGGTCGGACCCATCGGTGCCGGCAATGAATGCCCGGGTCGCGGCCCCTATGGCGTCCGCCGCCGCCAGCAACGCGCGCTGGTTGTTCGGCTTCAGTTCGACCCGGTCGAACTCCGTGATCATCGTCTGCACGGCGGGGATGGCCACCGTGTCGTTCACGTAGTAGAGCTCATCAATGGCCGCACCGGCCCGGTCGCTCATCGCAGCAAAATACAACGCGTCCTCGGTGGCGGCCGCCACCCCGCGCAGACTGTACTCGAGGTCGAGCGCCCTCCCGACGACATACGTCACGCGCTTCCGTTCGGCCGGGCGCGCCGCATTCGTCCGACCGTCGGCGGTCTTGTACGACTCCAGGAAGTTGTGCCGGATCTGCTCGATCCAATCCACCAACTCGATGTCGCTCCCAGTCGTGTGACCGGCCACGTTGACCAACTCCTCCTTTGGCACGGTGTGACAGCCGAAACAGTTGGCGGCCACGTCATACAGATCGGATGGGCGCCGCATCCCGGCGGCGCGGCTGTCGGCAATTCGCTGCGCCCGGTGCTCGGGCGTCTCGAGACGCGCGGCTGCCTGGAAGTCCGACTCCGCCACGCCGTAGCTGTTGTGCACGCCCACCCAGTCGCGCGCCGGTCCGTGGCACGATTCGCAGGTCACCCCGGCGGCGGCACGCACGGTGTCGCGGCGCACCTCCGGGGTGTAGTGACACTCAAGACAGGCGGGCGTGGTTTCCTCCGTCCCCCGCTTGATCAACCGGAGGCCGAGTGCGCGATACACCTCCTTCGCGCGGTCGGTGGTGTGCAGCGTGTCGAACCCAGTGGCGTGCGCGGTCTGTTCCCACACGTCGAACTCGGCCGCGTGGCACTCGCCACAGCGCTCCGGCAAGACGACCTGGCCGGCGATCTCGACGAGCGTGGCGCGGAGGGCGGCGTCGTCCGTCGCCTCCTGCGCCCGGGCGGGCGCGGCGACACACAGCCCGAGGACGATGGTCGTCGCCACCTCACGCGTCACGCCTCGTCTCACGTCATTCCAGCGCACTAGAATTTCACGACGATCTCCGCGCGGCCGCCGACGCGAAGACGCCGGGCGTTGCCATCAGCATCGACGGCGGCGCCACGCAACCGATCCTGCGCGGCGAAGGCGTCAAACACCAGCACCCCGCGGCGGCCCACCGCCACCTGATACCGCGCCATACCGGCGAAGGAGTGCGCCTCGCACGTGGCCGTGTCGCCCAGACAGTCCTGGGTGGAGTAGCGCCCCCCACCCTCCACCAGCAACTGTTGTCGGGTATGGCTGAAGAACATCTGGTGACCAAACGCGCCACCCACCACATCGCTGGCGGTGGAAGACAGCGCCCCCACGACATTGCCAAGGCCCGGCCCGGCGAACAGGATACCGGCGCGCGCCAGCGGGCCCGGAACGGTCGGATCCAGCGCCGCGGCGCGATAGTCGTCGACCGCATAGAACGTGTTGCCGTAGAAAAAATTCTCCGTGTGGTGCGGCGTCCAGGAGACTTCCGAGAAGACGACCGACCCCCGACTCGCCGGATTGCCAAAGGCGAACCCATCATCGCCGACGACGACGCCAGCGCTCGGGGTATCTCCGACTGGCACCGACGTCAGGGCCCGAAGCCCGAGGTTGAACGCTCCGCTGCCCGGTCGCCCGACGAGACTGACGCCCGCATAGACCCCGTCGCCAGCCGTCGCCCGAGTCGCGGCGGCTGAAAGCGCCCCTCTGGGAGCAAACTCGCCCCCGCGCACGTAGACGACGTCGAAGGCGGCCGTGGTTGAGCGCCAGTCGACTTCCGTGAACGCGCCCACGAGGTGCGCGCGGTCGCCTTCCAGGTTGCGGACAAAGAACTGGTCAGACGGTGTGTTCCGGTTGATCTGGTTCCACCCGTAGAGTCCCGTAAAACGCAGATTGACGACGCCGCCCGGGCGCAGGTTGTTCTGGGTCATGCCAACCGCGTCGACAAAATCGTTGATCAGCATCCCTTCCTGGAAGTTGATGGGCTGACGCCCAACCGACAACCCGAGGTCGAGCCCACGGCGGTCGTCGATGTCCAGGTTCGGCAGCAGTTCGCCAAGGTCTCCTTCGAAGAACAGATGGGTCACCGTGTCCCAATCGAAATTGAACTCATCGGTGAAGGCGCCGCCCCCGCCACCGCCGTCGATGGACTGGTGGCGGTAGCCGCTGAACTGACGTCCCCCGAGCGAGTCGGTCTGGTCGGTGGGGCGCAGCCCGAACACGACCCGCTCGGTGCCGGTCAGATAGAGGTTGCCGAACAGGTCAAACCGGTTCGCCCATTGGGTATCCTGCACGTCACCGCTGTCGACGACGCTCACACCCGTGCGGAACTGACCGAACAGGAGAAAGGATGGCGTCCAGACGGCGCCGCCTGGCAAGGTGAACCCGCGTCCGATACGTCCGGTCCCGAGAAACGGCGCGCCCAGTTCGAGCAACGGCTTTGGGCGATTCGGAAAGCGCGCGAGCTGTAGCGGAAGCGCCTCGTCGCTGAGCCGACTGTCCTCGTGTGCACCGGGCGCCGCCGCCTCGTGCGCTCCGCCGCGCCGCGGCGCCGGTGGCGCTGTCGCCGGCGCCCCACCGCGACTGAGGTCGAGGTCGCGTTCCTGCACGACGACATGGCCGGCGACCACCGCGTCGCCCACCTCTCGGGCCGACATGCCGTAGTCGAACCCCACGCCTTCGATCTCGTGAATGAGGTTCACCGGCACCATCGCGGATTTGATCTTCACGTTGGCAAAGTAGGGACCGGTGGACCCGGCGAGCGCGTCGCGGTCGACCGTGTAGGTGGCCCATTTGGCGCCGAGTGGGGGGAGTGTCTGCCGATGCTTCCGGGCGCCGACCGGTCGCCCGGTCAACACGGTGGAACTTGTGGACGGGCGCAGGAACGGGAGGGGATCTGGCGAATAGTTGACCGCAAGCACTTGTTCACGCTCGCCACCCCGCACCATCCGCACCAAGAATCGCGATTGTAAGGAAAACAGCTCGTCGTCGGCCGGCACCGCTCCGTTATGTACGTAGACGGAATGGCTGTCGCGGACGTCGCCATTCGGATCGAGGTCCCCCGACTCGTAAACTACGGCGCCGGCGCTGTCGGTCACGGTGGTGTTGAGCCACACCACCCGCTCCGCATCGAACCCGGTCGGCACATTGTGACCATTCGTCCCGTTCTTGACTTCGACCCGAAACTTCACCCCCTCGTCGTCCGCCCGCTCGACGACCACCTCTCCCAACTGATACCCGGCCTGCAGCACCTGCAGCCGCTGCCTCCCCATTTCGGCCAGCAGATCCAGGTTGTCTCGCAGGATGTCCGCGGCGTCGTACCGATCATCCGGCTCGACCCACCGCGGCGGAAACTCGGTGTCATCGGCGACCTGTTCCTCAAACTCGTCGGTACCCCACCCTGCGTCGACGTCGAAGGTCAGCCATTCGCGGAGCGTCGCTAATTCCTGAGCCTCGGTGTTGTGCGGAAAGATGCCGGGATGGACGATGGAGTAGTCCGGTCCCGCGAACATGTGGTTCGTCCGTTTCCGTACCGCCGTGTCGCGATCGCCGACCCGCGCGGCCGGGCCCATCGCGTACCCATTGGGCACACCGGGGTCCTTGCCCATATGGCAATCCTGGCAGGTCGTCCCGGCGGCGGCGGCCGGCGAATGTTTGTATTCGCTGAACGCCTCTTCGAGTCGGAATCCGTTCACCAGGTTGACGTCGTGGCATGAGCCACACAGACCTGGGGTCGGTAGCTGCGCGAACTCGCGCGCCTCGCGGTGCACGCCTCGACCGGCCCGGTCGGGGTCCGTCTGCAGGTTGTATTCGCCGCTCTCGATCGCCCGCGCCAGCTCGGCGTTGCCGCTGGGCCCGAACACGGGGTCATACACACTACCCTCCACGATGGGCAGGCGCCCGCTGATCTTCCCGTATGGCTGATCGAGTCGATGGCAGACCACGCAGGTAATCCCCTCGCGCGAGGTCGACGAGCGATCCAGGTTCGACATGAACTCTGGTTCCTCTAGATTCATGCCGACCGGCGTATGGCACCGGATGCAGAAGTCTCCGTTCGTGCCGTTGGTCGCCTTCAGGATGGTCGCGTGCATCGCGTTGAACACCGGACTCATCTGCGCGTACGCGTGCGCCGACACCGACCACTCGCGATAGATGTCCTCATGACACGGTGCGCACGCCGTGGCGGACGGAAAGCGACCGTCGGCGACGAGAGCGGCATGGTCTTCGCCGCTCTCCTGCGGCTGAGTCGGTTCCTGCGCCCCCACGACGGAAAACGACAGCACCAGCATCACCACCGCCGCCGCCAGCAGCCCGTGCACTCGCCACGCGACCACACGTCTTACGCGGTTCGACACGTCCACGCTCCTACTCTGCCCATTCGCGGGTGTCCTGCCAACGCCGCCACTGCCGCTCATGACGCCACCACCCTGACGGTCACCTGGTCGCCACACGTGACGACGTCGCCGACCCGGAGCGAGACCGGCCCGGTGAGCCGCTCGCCGCTCTTGAAGGTGCCGTTACGGCTATCGAGATCCTCCAGCTTCATTCCACCCCCGGTCACCGTCAGCACGGCGTGCCGACGCGTCATTGTCCGATCATCGATGCTCACGGCACATTCGGCTGAGCGGCCGATCTCGTGGCGACCTTCCCCCAACACCACACGTCGGGTAGTGCCATCTGCCAGGGTCACCTCCAGTACGACCTGTCCGGGGTTGCCCGCAGCCTTCGCCCGGACGCCGCCGACCATCTCGAGAGACGGCGCCTCGAGCGCGGAGAGGGCATCCAGTACGGTTTCTCTGGACGACGGGTGGGCGTCTCCGCCAACACCGGCTCCCGGCCCCGGTCCGCTCTGCATCCGGGGCACCTCCAAGGCAGACGCCGGTTCGTGAACCGTGTTGTTGCCGCTCGGGTCGGCGATGGGGGCAGACAAGACCGGCACGTCGAGGGCCGACGGCGGCTCATAGAGCGTGTCGAACGTCACAGGCCTCTGTGGAGACGACTCACCCTGGGGCGAAGCCGCCACGAAAATAAGATCGTGCTGCTCGCCCACGGTGACCACGTGGACCCGACCCAGGCGTTGTCGCCCGTGCACGGAGATGCCGTCCAGCCGGGTGCCGTTCTTGCTGTCGAGGTCTTCGAGGACGAAGGCATCGAGGGTGGTGTCGTATGAGATGCGAGCGTGGGTCTGCGATACCACCGGCGCATCCAGTCTCAGCGAGTTCTGGGTGCTTCGCCCGATGGTCGCCTGCTGATCGATCTCGTAATCGACCCCAGCCAGTTCCCCCGTCCGACAGAAGAGTTTTGCCCGCACCGTCTTGGGGACGATTCTTCGTCATGACCGTCATCGTGTCAAACCACCCGGGGTTCCTCCCACAAATGTATGCAGGATTTTGGGTGAGCTGGGCGACGCATCGGGGGAGTGAAGATGTGGAATAGGCCTAGCCCGGATTATTCGTGAAAGGTCCGATTTCGGTAGAAACACAACCGCCCCCGCCGTCGTGCAAAGCTGTTAGCGACAGACTTTCTCGACCACGGAGGCGCTTGCGATGAACACGGAGACGGTAC
>CAUZAY010000076.1:0-15148 GCA_963577695.1 Vicinamibacteria bacterium
CTACATCCGGTATCTGCTCTCGGGGGGCATGAACTTTCGGTCGCTGGCGCCGGCCTTCATGTCCACACCGCTCAGGCTCTTCGAAACCGCGATCTCACCTCTCAGCCGATGGCTGGCACTGCACCACGTGATCGTCATCAGGAAGAAGCCGCGTCACTGACCGTCCGATTGCTCCTGGTCCAATTGCTCCTTCGCCCAGTTCATGTTGCTCTCCGCCAACGCGAACTCAGGCCGATGCTCGAGCGCCTGCTCGAACAACGGGATGGCCAGTTCGAGAAACCCCAACTGGCCAAACGACCAGCCGAGATTGTTCACAATGTCGGCGGTCAATCCACCCCCGCCCTCACTCGCCAGCCGGTAGACGACGGCGGCTTCGAGGTGTCGGCCCTGGTTGGTGAAGTTCAACCCCTGAGTCCAGAGCGCCTCGCCGTCTACTGTGCCGGTCAGGGGCGTGCGACCGTCGAGATACGCTGTGGCGACGGCATCCGATGGAGCGAGAGCCAACGTACTCTCGACTAACGCCTGCAGCGCCAACTGATCGCCGGTGGCGTAGTGCAGATTCATGAGAGCGCCCCGAGGCGGCATGTAACCGACGCTGGACTCGATCGCAAGACGAATATTCGTGACCGCCTCCTCACCGCGACCCTCATCGACCAACCAGCGGCCAAAAAAGTGGTTCCTCTCAAGAATCGGTGCAAGGAGAGCTGGTCCTCGCTACTGGTAAATGGCCTGTTATCAGCAGTTTCAGAGTGTCGCGAACGGCCATGCATCTAAGAGCGGGTCCCTCGCTGACCGAACCTACGACAGCGGCCAGGGACCGGATTGCACCGAGCCGCCGGCTTCGGCAAGCCTCAGCCTCACCGCGGCGTAAGTATTCTCGAATCAGCACCTTGCGGTGGGAGAGGCTGCCGCCAAGCAGGGCCCGCGCAGGCGGCGGTCGATTCAGCTGCAGACGACCGTGAAATTGCCCGGTCTCTGGGCCTATTCCTCACCTACACTCCCCTGATGCGTCACCCAGATCACCCCAAAATCCTGCATACACTTGTGGGAGGAACCTACAATGGTGGAGAGTTGGAATCGGCGTTGCAGATGTTCGAGAAGGCCCGGAGCTTGGACCCCGGCAGGGCGTTGGCGCTCAATAACATCTGCGCTTCCTACAATGGACTACGGCGGTTTGAGGAGGCCATTCAGGCCTGCGAGAAGTCGATCGAACTACAACCCGGTTTCGAGTTGGCTCAAAATAATTTGGCCTGGGCCAAGAGCCAGCGGTAGGGAGGCGGGCGGTTCGTCGGCACGGAGTCGCCTCCTCAATCACCTCCGGCACTGGCACCAGCGTGCCAGTGCCGCGAACCTGAGGCCGCATCGACCTGATTCGATACGCTGTGCGGTTGGCCTCGGGTCACGGTAGCGCGGGAGTGATGAGTTCGGGCAAGACGCCGCCCACGGCCAGCGCCACGTATTGCCTTCCCCGGTAGAGATGCGTCGTCGGCGTCCCCAGCGCCCCGCTGGGGACATCGATCGAGCCAACGATCTCTCCGGTCACCTTGTCCCGCACGATCAGTCGTGGTCCCCGGTGGCTGGCGCCGGCCGTCAGCGAGACATAACCGAAAGTTGTGGATCGTCGGCGTGAAGAGGCGATAGGCCGGATGTAATGTCGTCGATCGTCCGGCCGCTGGGCAGGCTGTCGTCGCGCGACGTCCAGCTGGTGGCCACGGCGAACGACCTGATCGTACGCTCAGCCGGTCGGCCGAGGGCTACTGGGTCGGGTCCGAGTCAGGGGCCGTTTCCTACCCGGAACACGCGGCCGAGCGGTTGTTTCCACTGGAGGACGATTCCTTCTGGTTTCATCACCGGAACGAGACGATTCTCAGACTCCTGGAACGGTTCCCGCCGTCCGGCCCTTTCTCCGCCGTGGGGGGGAACGGGGTCGTCGCCTCGGCCCTGCGGCGGCCGGCTACTCGGTCGTGGTCGTCGAACCTGGGGTGACCGGCGCCAGGAACGCCGTTGCCCGAGGTGTGCGCGAAGCGGGAGCACGCCAGCGCTCGCACGCGGCCGGGCACGCCCGCCTGGCGGTCCAGGCCCAGGCCGCCGGACGGGCCCTCGTATCAGTCGGCTCTCGCCGTGGGGAGACCCTTGGCACAGCGCACGCCGACATTGCTGGTCTGCCCGGTCTGCGCGAACGGCAGCCGCACCGAGGTCCGCAGCGCCGCCGCGAAGTTGAGCCAGGAACCACCTCGGGCGATACGCGAGTAGCCCATGGCCGCGCCGGGAGGGTTGATGGGAGGCGAGGATGCGTAGTACTGGTCGTCCAGCCATCCGTCTACCCACTCCCAGACGTTGCCGGTCATGTCGTACACGCCGAAATCGTTCGGAGGAAACGACCGCACGGGTGCCGTGTTCACCCAGGCGTCGCCGCCGCCGGTCGCGCCGGAGCAGCACCGGTCGGCTCCGAAATTCGCCTCATCGCGCGACAGTTCGTGACTGGTGCCGTAGACCAGCCCGGCTTGTCCGCCTCGGGCCGCGTATTCCCACTCTGCCTCCGTGGGAAGCCGGCCGCCGGCCCATTCGCAAAAGTCGACCGCGTCATCCCAGTTCACGAGCACGACGGGATGATCCGCGGCCTGCGGAAACTCCGGCGAGGGAGGGGCCGAGTGCCCGCTGTCGGCGACGAACTGCGCGTATTGCGCGATGGTCGCCTCGGCCCCCATCAAGTCAAATGGCTCGAGGAACGTCACCTCATGGTCGGGCCGCTCACTGTCGAGACACGACGGATCGGGCTCCACACAACCCATCCGGAACGTGCCGGCCGGGACTCGAATCCAGCCGAGGTCGACAACCTGGGTAACCAGGCTCGCCTGTGCCGAACCGACCGGCCGCGGCCCCATGAGGGTCAAAACCGCGATGCCGATCAGTGCCGTCGCTGAAACATACCTGACTCGCATCGACCGGGCCCCCGATCCCTTTCGCCCCTACCACCCAACCGCGTACATCATCCGGCGCGGGTCCGCGCCGGCCACCATCGTACCGGTCTCCAGGTTCCACAGAACGCCCTGCATGCTGCCCACGGAGTACTCGGCGACCGCTTCGACTTCGTGTCCCAGCTCCCCCAACCGGCGCAAGACGTCCGGCGCCACGCGACTCTCAACCTGGACCGTGATCTCGGCGCCCGGCTTGTAGAAGTTCGGGTCAGCGGCGATCGCAAGACGTGGGGCTTCAACCGCCTCCTGAATGCTCATGCCGTAGTCGATGACATTGAGCAGCACTTGGAACTGGGTCTGACCGATGGTCTCGCCGCCGGGGGTGCCAAGCGCGAGAAACGGCGCTCCATCTCGCATGACCAGCGTCGGCGCGTTGTTCAAGATCGGAATCTGTCCACCGCGGGCGTAATTCACGTCGTCCGGGTACGGTGAGGTCGACCCGACGCGGGTACCATTGTTGAAGAAAAGTCCGGTATCTCCCACCACCACCCCGGTACCCCAGAGGCTGCCCAGCGTCGGGGTCGCGACCACGACGTTGCCCGCACCATCGACGACGGAGAAACTGGTCGTGCTCCCCGGGTAGGTCGTTTCCGCCACCGCCCGTCCCGCGACGCGCGGCGCCGGTCGACCGCCTGCCGCCGGCGCCCCGGGCGGCGCGCCGTGGTCGGGGTAGTCGACCACCGTATCGAGCGAGATCAGGGCCCGCCGGGTGTCGGCGAACGCCTTCGAGACCATCCCGTTGACGGGCACGTCCGCGTGTTCTGGATCGGTCACGAAGTGATACACGTCGGACTTCGCCACCTTGATCGCCTCCGCTATCAGATGCAGCGACTCAGCCGAGTTGTGCCCCAGGGCGGCCAGGTCGAACCCCTCGACCAGGTTGAGCTGCATCGTCACTTCGAGCCCACCACGGGACGTGGCCGGGCTGGTGTACACGTCGTAGCCACGATAGGTCGTATGGATCGGCTCGGCCCAGATCGGTTCGTAGGCGGCGAAGTCGGCTCGGGTGAACAGTCCGTCGTTCCGCTGGTAGAACCGGACCATGTCCCGCGCCATGTCGCCGCGGTAGAACCGCGTGAATGCGGTTCGCAACCCGGCCTCTCGACCACGTCGGTCCAATCGAGCCGTATCTTCAGCTTCAACCAGCTTGTGGAACGTTCTGGCCAGATCTGGGTATGTGACGAGCTGCCCCGCCACCGGCGGCTTGCCGTCGGGCAGAAACACCGACGCCGTCGATGGATACCGTCCGAGCAATTCGCGGGAACGCGTGATCGACCGCACCACGAACGGGTCCACCGGATGCCCCTGCTCGGCATACTCGATGGCCGGCTCCAGCACCTGTCCGAGGGTCATGGTGCCAAACCGTTCCAACAGGGCGATCCACCCGCCCAACAACCCCGGCACCACACCGGCCTGCATACCGCGATGCAATGCCTCCGGCTCGAGGTCGGCGGCGTTGAGCGCTGCTGGCGCGGCCCCGGTCGCGTTCAGCGAAAAGACACGACCCGTCGCGGCGTCGTAGATCGTCATGAAGCCGTTGCCACCGGCCCCAGACATCATCGGCTCGACCTGGCTCAGCGTAGCGAACACCGCCACCGCAGCATCGGCGGCGGTGCCGCCCTGCATGAGAATCCGCATCCCCGCCATCGACGCCAGCGGATGCCCCGCCGTGACCAGGCCTCGCACCCCAGGTACGGCCGGACGATGCGCGGTGCGACCATCCGTGATCGGCTGGGCGTCGACCGCGGGGGCGATCTCCAATGGATCGGTCGCGGGGTCACCACCTGAGCAACTCGCTGTCAGCACCGCCCCTGCGAGCACCGTCAGGATCGTGGCGCACGGGATCAGCGCCTGAGGAACGCCCTTCATCTTCACGTCATCTCACTCGCGTAGGCCGATGACCGAACCCGGTCAGCACCAGTCGCGCTGCCGGCGCGATGGCCCTGCTCAGGACGCCAGGGGCGGCTCGTACCCTGGCAGCCCGTGGCGAAAGTGCCGCTGGGGACTAGCGCCTGACCGCGATGCCGGTCACTTCGAACCGCGCGTCCCTCAGCAGCGTGCCGCTGCCCACGAACGCGCGGGCCGGCGGGTCGGCAGTGAAGTAGCTGGTGTACACGGCGTTGAAGTCGCCGAAGAACGCCACGTCTGAGCAAAACACCTGGACGGTGACCAGGTCGCTCATGGTCATTCCTGCTTCGGCAAGCACGGCCTGTATCTGATCGAGCACGTTGCGGGCTTCCTGTCGCGGATCATCGGGCACCTGCCCGTTTTCCAGTCCAAGCCGTCCCGCCAGATAGAGCGTGTCACCGGCGAGGATCGCGTCGCTGAAGGGCGCGTCGACACTCCGCCCCGGCAAGTTAATCGCTCGTCGTTCCGGCTGCGCCGAGGTCGACACAACGGCCCCGACCACCAGTCCTCCCAAGACCAACCCTAGTCCGAACTTGTGCACCGGTCTCATGTCTTTATCCTCCAATTGTCAGCACGGTCGACCCGGTCGTCTCGCGCGCCTCCAGGGCGCGGTGCGCCTCAGCCGCATCCTCAAGTGGGTACGTCTGACTGACGGCAATCTTGACCGCGCCACTCTCCACCACGCCGAACAGATCGGCCGCCGTCGCGTCCAGCTCTTCTCGCGTGCTGATGTAGCTGGCGAGTGTTGGCCTGGTCAAAAAGAGCGACCCCCTGGTGGCGAGCGCACCCGGACTGAACGGGTCGACGGGGCCCGATGTGTTGCCGTAGCTGACCATCAGCCCGCGCGGTTGCAGACAGTCGAGCGACGCGATGAACGTATCTTTGCCAACCGAATCGTAGACCACCGGCACGCCTGCCCCGTCGGTCAGCGCCTTGACCCGCTCGACGATATTTTCACGGGTGTAGACGATCGTGTGGTCGCAGCCGTGGGCTCGCGCGAGTTCCGCCTTCGCGTCGCTTCCGACCGTCCCAATGACCGTCGCGCCCAGATGCTTCGCCCACTGACAGGCGATCAGCCCGACGCCGCCGGCCGCCGCGTGCAGGAGTATGGTGTCCCCCGTCTTGACTGGATAAATCCGCCGCACCAGATACTGCACGGTGCACCCTTTGAGCATCATGGCGGCCGCCTGCTCGTCGGTAATGCTATCAGGGAGCGTCACGAGCCGATGCGCCTCGACCACGCGCCGCTCTGCGTAGCTGCCCAGGCTCATGCTGTAGGCGACCCGGTCGCCCACCTGCACGGTGGTCACTCCCTCGCCGACGGCCTCCACGACGCCGGCGCCCTCGTTACCTATGATCGCCGGCATGGACGGCACCGGATACAGCCCCGTGCGGTGATACACGTCGATGAAGTTGAGGCCGGCCGCGGTCTGGCGGATCAGCGCCTGCCCGACATCCGGGACCCCGGGGTCGACCTCGTCCCAGCGCAGCGCCTCGGGGCCGCCGTGCTCGTGAATCCGAATCGCTCTGGTCATGTGTGTTCAGTCCTCCAAGGGGTCGGAAGCGCGCCCTACGGGCCGCTCCCGGGGAATCATACCTGGGTTGCCGCCACCCGACTCATCCCCGCCCACCCGCGCGCCGGGTGCGGCACCCTCGACGAGTACCGAAGCACCAAGGGTGACAAGCCATGGTCCGATCCGACAGACTGTCACGCGAGTCATGCTTCGTTCCTCGCGCATGCGCCGCGCCGTCTCTCACTGGCGCCGACTGCCCGAAGTCCTTAGGGCGGCATCCGAAACTTCGCAGTGGTTGGCGTTGCTCCTCGACTACCTCCACCTGCGACGGCTGTTTTTTTCCTACGAGTTCACGACCGGATCCGGCGATCTACTCCTCCTGCTGACGCACCACGACCTGATCACCGTGTGGATCATCTTCTTTAGACACGAGTATGTGGTGGAGGAGAGCGACCGGACGATCCTCGACCTCGGGGCGAACATCGGAGCCTTCAGTCTGTTTGCATCGAGGGAGGCCCCACGAGCACAGATCTACGCGTTTGAGCCATTTCCCAGGACGCTCGAGCAACTGCGGGGCAACCTCGCGCGAAACGGGCTAGAGAGCCGGGTCACGCTGTACGCGTGCGCGGTGACGGGCGCGGAGGGCAGCAGGCATATCGACCTGCAATCGGGCCCCGACCAGTCGAGGGGGCTACTCGAGCCCGGCAGCGACCGAGGATTGCCCGTACAGACGACTACACTGTCGCAGATCCTGGTGGAGAACGCCCTCACCGATGTTGATTTGATGAAAATCGACATTGAAGGCTCAGAGCATGAAGCCCTCTGCTCGACCCCGAGCGACATGTTGCGACGCATCCGGAGAATAGCCATGGAATACCATCCCACACAGCCGAGAGAGCCCCTGTTCGGCCAGTTACGGCGCGCCGGTTTTGCCCTGACCTCTGACGTTCCCTCCGGCGCCGACAGCGGCGTGGCCAGTTTCGAGCGAATATGACGAGCGATCGTCCGTCACCCGCATTTCGGGAACGCACGCGAAGACGAGTGACAAGCGGCAGTTGATTCGGCAGACTGTGTCCTATATGTCTCCCGCCTTCGACGCCCATCATCCCCCCGACGAGGCGCTCGTCGCCGATTGCGTGCACTGCGGGTTCTGTTTGCCGGCCTGTCCTACGTATGTGCTCTGGGGACGTGAAACCGACTCGCCTCGCGGCCGGATTGCGCTCATCAAGGGCGCCCTGGCGGGGGACACCGACATCACCGACCCCGTCGCGCGCCACTTCGACACCTGCCTCGGCTGTATGGCTTGTGTCACGGCCTGTCCATCGGGCGTGCAGTACGACAAGCTGCTGGGGGCGACACGGCCGCAGATCGAGCGGCAGGTCGAACGCTCGCTCGCGGACCGACTGTTCCGACGTCTGATCTTCGGGCTCTTTCCGTATCCGGAACGGCTCCGGGTGGTGGCGCTCAAGCTCTGGGGCTACCAAAAACTGGGTCTGCGGCGGTTCGCGCGCGAGTCAGGTCTCTTGGCTTTGCTACCGGAGCGACTACGAGCGATGGAGGCGGTCATGCCGCCGATCTCACTCAGGGGCGCGTGGACCGACGCACCGGCGCGGGTGCCGGCGGTCGGTGAACGACGTCGCCGGGTGGGCCTGTTGCTGGGATGCGTCCAGCGGGTGTTTTTTGATGACGTCAACGCCGCGACCATTCGGGTGCTGACAGCCGAAGGGTGTGAAGTCGTGATTCCGCCCTCCCAGGGCTGCTGCGGCGCGCTGATGCTCCACGCCGGTCTCGAAGAGGATGCGGCGGCGATGGCGCGACGGTTCATCGACGCGTTCGACACCGAAGCAGCCGATGTCGACGCCATCGTCATCAACTCCGCCGGCTGCGGCTCATCGCTGAAGGAGTACGGACATCTCTTGCGGGACGACCCCAGATACGCCGCACGCGCCCAGGCGCTGGCTGACAAGTGCAAAGACATCGCGGAGCTGCTGGCCGAAATGGAGCCGCGCGCCGCACGGCACCCAGTCCCACTCAGCGTGGCCTACCACGACGCCTGCCACCTGCAGCATGCGCAGGGGGTGACGGCCGAACCACGACAGGTTCTGGCCACCATCCCGGAACTGGATGTCCGCGAGGTCCCCGAAGCAGGCATCTGCTGCGGGTCTGCCGGGATCTACAACTTGGTTGAGCCGACGACCGCCAGTAGCTTGGGAGACCGGAAGGCCTCAAATATCCGGACGACCGGTGCCGAGGCGGTGGTGTCGAGCAATCCGGGGTGTCTGCTGCAGATCGCCAGCCGGCTGGAACAAGCCGGCGTCCCGGCCCGCACGTACCATATGGTGGAGCTGGTGGATGCCTCGATCCGCGGCGTCAGTCCAGGAACCCGCGCCGACCTCGGTTAACCGCATCCACGCGGCGGTGACTCGTCCCCTGGCACAGGGGACTAACAAGTCCCTGTAAAACGATGAATTTTCGAGACACGACGTCGCCGCCAGGCGAAGGCGCGCGATAATGCGCGCCCCGCGGCCGCGGAGTGGGGCACTCGGGGTCCCCGCGGAGCGGCCGCGTGGGGGTTCGGGGCGAAGCCCCGTCTGAAGCAGGACCCAGCCAGGTGGGCTGTGACCGACGAAGCAACGCCGCCAGGCGGGCGCCTCGTCGGAAAACCTACAATCCGCCGGGGCCACGGCCTGGATTGAGCGTACCGGTCGGGTCGAACCGCCGTTTGACTTCCCGCATGATCGGCAGGCCGTCGCCGATCGGGCCCCAGACGCCAACGAGTGACTTCAGTTCGGCGTCTGCGCGACGAATCACGACGCTGCCTTCACCAGGCAGGAAACGGTTCCGAAGCACTGTGACGAACGAGGCTCGGGACTCAGCGTCGCCCTGCACCAATACATTGAGCACGCCGAGACCGGCTCGCCCGGTCACCGCGTAGTCGAGGTGGTTCGTCTGGGCGGCCTCGCCGATCCGCGCCAAGGTGGAGGACACCTCGGTCGGCACGGTCACGATCTTGAGAATGGTCCCGTCCTGATCGGTGCCGAACACGCGCTTATCGTGGGCACGCCAGGCGTGGATCTCGTCATCGCCGGTCAACACGACCGCGCGGCCGCCTTGCTGCTCGGCGAGAGTGACGGCCTGCGAGGCCTGCTGCTCGGCGACGGTCTCGACAGACTCGAAGCGCACCAGCATCCCGGCCGGGGGCGCCGCCAGTTCGAGGGCGGTCGGCATGGACGCCTGCGCGAGGAGGGCGGAGACATACGGACCACACTGCTCCGGGCCGGCAAGTGTGACGGCCACCGTCCGCGACGCGTCGGCCCGGGGGGCAAGCTTGAACGTGGCGTTCACGATGACGCCGAGGCTCCCGAACGAGCCCGTCAACAGTCTAGCGAGGTCGTAGCCAGCGACGTTCTTTACGACAATCCCACCACTGTGGGCCATGACGCCGTCGGCCCGCACCAGCGTCATCCCGATAATGAGATCTCGGGGCGCGCCGTGCCAATGCCGGCGCGGTCCACTGTCATTCGTGGCGACGATCCCGCCGATGGTCGCCATGTCCGGGTCGGGGGGATCGAGAGCCAGCCACTGACGATGCTCGGCCAGCGCGGCGTTCACGGCCGACAGCGTCGTCCCCGCCTGGACGGTGGCAGTCAAGTCTCCATGGCGATGCGCTTCGATCCCGCTCATCCGGCGCATCGACAACAGCACGTCGATCGACGTTGGCGTGGCACCCCAGCCGATCTTGGTACCACCGCCGCGGACGATAACAGTCCGGCCGCTCTCCGTGGCCCAGGCGAGCATCCGGCTCACATTCGCTGGCGTCTCGGGCTCGACCACCAGTCCGGGCACGACGCCGTCGACCGCGTCCGTACCAATGCCAGAGCGCGCGACCGGCGCGCCCAGCCGCGCATTCAGATCGGCCAGGGCCACGTCCGACGGTCCATTCGTCATCGTCGTCATTGTTCGCCGGAACCGCGGGGCGGCCGCGGGGCGTGCGCAGCCCTGTCCTACACCCGTGCCACCAGCCCGGCCACTTCAGCCGGGTGGGCGCGATACGGACCCGGCACCTCGCCGCAGAGGCGCGGCGTGGGAAACAGCTTGTCCGGGTTGCATATTCCCTGCGGGTCGAATGCGACTCGCACCAGTTGCATGGTGGCCAAGTCGTCGTCGCTAAACATCTTTGGCATGTGGCACGCCTTGTCCGACCCGATACCGTGTTCTCCAGTCAGTGACCCACCAACATCGAGACAGTACGACAGAATCTCAGATGCCACCTGTTCGGCCAGCTCGGCTTGGCCTGCCACGGCGTCGTCGTAGCAGACCAACGGATGCAGGTTTCCGTCGCCGGCATGGAACACGTTGCCGATGGTCAATCCCGAACGCTGTTCCAGTGCGCGAATACGGCGAAGCACCTCGGGTAACGTGCTTCGAGGGATGACCCCGTCCTGGACGTAGTAGTTCGGCGACACTCGACCCATGGCGGCAAACGCCGCTTTGCGCCCCATCCAGATGCGCGCACGTTGCGCCTCGTCCTGGGCCACCTGCACGCCCCACGCCTGGTTGTGCGCGCACACCGCCTCGATCTGTCGGAACAGCGTTTCCACTTCGCTCTGCGGCCCGTCGAGCTCGACGATGAGCACCGCTTCGGCATCGGGAAAGCCGGGCTGGACGGCGGCCTCGGCGGCCCTGATCGTGGTGCGGTCCATCATCTCGATGGCGGCCGGAATAATGCCTGCGGCGATGACGTCCGACACGGCGTTTCCGGCCGCGTCGGTGGAATCGAACGCGGCCAGCAGCGTCCGGACCGCCTGGGGGCGGCGCATCAGCCGAAGGGTCACCTTGGTGACCACCGCCAACGTGCCTTCAGACCCGACGACCACACCGAGCAGGTCGAGGCCCGGGCTATCGAGCGCCGCGCCGCCCAGGTGGACCATACTGCCATCCGGTAACACCGCCTCGACCCCCAGCACGTGATGCACCGTAAATCCATACTTCAAGCAGTGCGCGCCGCCAGAATTCTCCGCGACGTTGCCGCCAATCGAGCAAATGATTTGGCTGGACGGGTCCGGGGCGTAATAGTAGCCGTCCGCCGCCACCCGTCGCGTCACGTCCAGGTTCATGACGCCGGGTTCGACCGTAATGCGCTGGTTGGGAATGTCTATATCGAGCACCCGATTCATCCGGGTCATGACCACCAACACACCGTCCGGATGCGGAAGCGCCCCGCCAGACAAGCCGGTGCCCTGACCACGCGCGACAAACGGCACCTTGTGTCGGTGACACAAGCTGACCACCGCTTGCACCTGCTCGGCCGTCTCCGGCAACACGGCGGCCGCCGGCCGAGACCGATGCGACATCAGCCCGTCCGACTCGTAGGTCAGGAGCTCGCTGTCGTCTCGTACCAATCCTTCGGTCCCGACGATGCGCTCGAGCTGCGACAGAAAATCAGAATCAATCATGTCGATCGACACGGCCATCACGGCCTGCCGGTGTATTGGTCGATGACGTTCTCGATGGCGCGACGGCACACGCGGCAGAAACCGACCGGGTTGCGGGTAAACATGATGCAGTCGACCTCGGAACGGTACAGGCCGGTCGGCTCGTACGAGGCGCCTTCGAAAGCCCCGACTTTGCCCGCGTGCGGCATGCCGCCCAGCAGCGCCGTCTCTCGGTCCATTTGCTCGGTAAACAAACGGTCCATCGCGCTCTCGGGGGCCCCGTCTTCTCGTAGCCCGCGCCGCTCCTGTTGCGCCGCCACACTCCCGTTCTCGAACGCCTCTTTGTCCCACGGCGTGGGCAGCGGCGTGTCCGCGTCTATCAGGTCGCCCCACTTCACGTGTTGGGGATCGTGCAGGGCCGTCACGTTCGGCTCCCACGGCTCCACGTGATAGGCGGCGCCGGTTTCGTAGGCGACGTCGGATGTGTAGTATTCGTCGGCCAGCCCGGCGAAATGGTGACCGAACTCGTGAACGAACACGTATTCGGCAAACCCGGTATCCGCCGCGGCGGTCGCCTGAAAGTTGAAAATCCCGCCGCCGCCATACTGCTCCTCGTTCACCAGTATTTCGATGAACTCATAGGGCGCCGCCGACGCCGCATCTCGGAGCGCTCGATTGTCGTAGGTCAGCAGGTACCGTTCTGAATCGAAGATGTTGTACTCGGCGGACAAGGGCGTCCGACGGAACTCGCCGGCTCTCGGACGGCTGACTCCCGATTCGGCCGACGGCAGGTCGAGCCCCCAGACGTTGAAGTCCCCTTTGCGACTCCGGAACGGCTCCTCCTCAAACAGAGCGTTGACCAGTCGCGTGGCGTCCGCATGGAATTTCGGGAGCTCGGCCTCGGTATATCCCTCCCCGACCACCAGCAGGTCCACCTTCTCCGAGGACGGGCCATTTTCGAACACGGTCCACACTTCGCCCGACGGCTCGCGGTCGATCGCGTTCACGAACCTGGAATTGGGATCGATCACCGTGGACCAGATCTCGTGAAAACTGTTCTCCTCGTCGCGCACCTTCAGCACCACCTGCACCGGGGCGATCGGCCACGGAAAGCGCAACGACTCGTGGAAACTCCGATGGACGTCGCGCGCCTCGGCCGTGGTTTCCCACTCGCCATAAATCGACGCGAATCCGCGGGAGTACAGCACACGATTCGTGCGGCGATCGATCACTTCGAAACGATATTTCCCCAAGTTCAGGTCGTCTACGAGCCGCGTCCGGCTGCCACCCCAGGGCCCATCGGACACAATCTGACCGAGGGCGATGATCTCCTGGCCGAGTCCACCCGAGTGGACGTAGTCCACGCGCATCGTCTTGTCCCGAAACGCGGCGTCAAACCCCACCGGGGCCTGTCCGGTGGCGACCGCGCTGAACCCTAGAGCCATCGCGGCGACGCCCGGCGCGGCGAAAACCCGCAAACGAGTGACGACCATGGCGATCATTCTAGTGCAGTGCCCGAAGTTCGAAACACCACGCGGGGTGTCGACCTCGGACGGACGGTGCGATATGGCGGCACGGTTCTCCAGCAATCCGCTTGGCACGCGCTACAATTGACCTGCTGCTCCCCCTGGGCTCCTCCGGAGTCACCCATGCCCACCCCACTGGTTGCCCGTCTCGTCGGCGCCGCGCTCGTCGCCATGCTGTCGACCTCAGCGCGGCTCATGTCGCAAACGCCCGAAGTGGAGCAGGGAGCCGCGTGACAACCGCCGATGGCCGCCGCTTTCGGACGGTCGATGGCGGGGCCGGGTGGACGCCGGTGCCCTGAGAACCCGCGACAAGACCTCTCGCCCAACCGGAGCCGACCCGTCCATGACCACTCCTGCACCGCAGCCCGACGCGGACCCCGTCGCCAACAAGCACACCGCCATCGGGGTCTGCCTGAACCTGCTGCTGCTGGCCATGATCAGCTATGGGTACTGGCAGTCAGAGGATTACAAATGGGCGTGGGTGTTGGTCTTCATCCCGATCGCGGTGGTGACGCTGCGCTATGCGTGGCACCTCCTGACGTCGCGACCATGAAATCACTCGTCATCGAGACCGAAGGACCTGAAACGACACGCCCGGACCCGGTGCGGGTTGCGACGGGTGACATCGAGATCCGGTCCGGCGAATGCCGAGTGGCGGTCCGGCGCGCCGGCATCTGCGGCACCGACCTCCAGATTCTTGAGGGCTACGCCGGCTTCGCCGGGGTGCCGGGTCACGAGTTCGTCGGCACGGTGGAGACCGCCCCGCCGGGCGATCGCCACTGGCTCGGACAACGTGTGGTTGGCGAGATCAACGTCGGCTGCGGCGATTGCGACTGGTGCCGCTCGGAGACGGCCAACCACTGCCCGGGACGCACCGTCCTTGGTATCGTCGGGCGGGCCGGGGCATTCGCCTCTCACCTCTCGCTGCCAGCGGCGAACTTCCACGCGGTGCCAGACGCCATCAGCGACGAGGCGGCGGTCCTGGTGGAGCCGACCGCCGCCGCCTGCGAGATTCTCACCCAGGTCGACATCGGGCCTCGGGCCACGGTGGCGGTCGTCGGCGACGGTCGCATGGCGCTGCTGGTCGGCCAGGTCATCCGAACGACCGGGGCCACCGTGACCCTGCTGGGCAAACATGACCGCAAGCTGCAAGTGGCCAAGGACCTCGGACTGACGGTTGGACGCTCGACCGACGACATCCCCACCTCAAGCTTCGACGTCACGATCGACGTCACCGGCCGCCCCGCGGGACTCACCCGCGCGATGGAACTGGTCCGTCCCCGCGGCACGGTAGTGATGAAATCGACGGTTCACGGCGAGACGCCGGTCACTCTGTGGCCGGCGATTGTCGACGAGATTACGTTGGTGGGGTCGCGGTGCGGGCCCTTCGCGGACGCGATCGCGCTGCTGTCCGACAGGCGGGTGGAGACGGCACCTCTCCTTGCCGCCACTTACGCGCTGGAAGACTTCGAAGCCGCCTTCGCCGCGGCGCGGTCAGAGCTAAAAGTAATGCTCCGCCCGTAGCAGACCAGACCCATCCTTGTCAGGCTCTCCCGGCGAGGCGTTCGTCTCCTGAAGAAAAGTCTCGGCCGCCGATGTTCTGCCCGGTGCGGCGGGAGCGGGCATCTCGGTCCGCGAACCAGTCGACGAGCGTAGCCCTCCTCGCCTTGGCTTTAAGGGCGCTTCGCGCGGGCTAACGGAGTGCCTGGTCCCAGCACCCGGGGAAAAGCGGGCGCGTGGCTGATCCCGGACCCGGCGGTAAAACTCCGCGCCCGCGCACGGTCCTC
>CAUZAY010000077.1:0-15105 GCA_963577695.1 Vicinamibacteria bacterium
GGTGGAGACGCAGTCTGGCGACCGGCCGATGTATAGCGTGCGGATCGGAGATTTTCCTGATCGCGCGTCGGCCGAAGGCGCAGGGCAGCGAGCCGAGGACGATTTCGAGCTCGATTGGTTTATCGCGGCGCTGCCCTGACCGACCAGATCTGGCGTACACCCGTTTTCTATTTTTCCACGCCGTTCGGCTGAGCCACGTTCCAGGGCTGACGGGTCCGGCACCTTCCTTGCTCGGTGAGTTCACCGAAGCATGGGGACCGGTGCTGAACCCTGGTGCCCGGTGAAGCGGTGATTCGTCTGTCTGTCACGGGTCTTATCAAACGGATGACTGCTGTCCTCAACTGGCGTCGTTTTCTCGGGCTCGCGTTGGGGGCGGCCGGCGCTGTGCTGGTGTTGGGTGGGCTCGGCGAGCGCGTGCTCGTGGGGTGGACGGATGAGGGCGCGATGGTGCGCGTGGAGCGGGAGCTCACCACGCGTGTTCAATCCCTCGACGCGACCCTCAGCCGGGTCGCCCAGGCCCTCGCCGGACGGGTCGAGGTGCGACGCGCGTTGGCGGACGACCGGTCGGCGACCCGTGGCTTGTTCGAGTTGCTTGAAGCCACGGCGGAGGCGGAGGCGGCGCCGGGGCTGGCCATCACCATCTATGACCCCCGCGGCGCACCACGCGCTTGGAGCGGGCGGCCCCGGGAACTGAGTCGCAATCTTGAGCTTCGGACCGCCGTGGGATTCGCGGAGGTCAACGCCGGCGGACTGCGCCTGGTGCAGGTGGCTCCGGTGGTCGACCCGGCGGCCGAGCGCGGCCGGCCGGTCAGAAGCCTGGGAGCCGTGGTGGTGGAACGGGTGCTCGCCGCACCAACCACGACGACCGTCCCCGAGCTCGGCTTCAGTCTCGAGACCGCAGTCGGGCGTGCGGACATCAGTGCTGCTGGTGGCGCCGTGGGCGGCTCGGCCACTCTGGACGCGCCGACGGGGCTTGGGGTCCATCGCTTCGAGGTCGCCGACGCGAGTGGTCAGCCGCTAATCACCGCCGCCATTCGGCTTGATGACATTGCGGACCTGCGGACACGGTGGCGCACTCGTGTATTCGCGCTGGTGCTCGTAGTGCTGGGGATCACGGCGCTGGTCGCTGGCAGCCGTGCCCGGGCGTATCGCGCGGAACTCGGCTATCTCCGCACTTTCGGCTGGGCCGTCGCCGGGGCGTTTGTGGCCCGCGGTCTCTTTTGGCTCGCCGGCACGCCGGAGCTGTTCGACCTCTCCCTGATCTCGCCCGACGCCTACCGGTCCGTCCGATGGGGCGCTCTGATGCGGAGTCCGCTCGACCTGCTGTTGACGGCGGCGCTGTTCTGCATCGTCGTGGCGCTGTGTGCCGATGCGGTAAACCGGCAGCGCTGGTCGAGCCGGGCGGGGCGGTCGCGGCCACCGTCGACGAGGACTCTCGCGCTGTGGCACCTCGGGGCCCTTGGCGTTGCGGTCCTGGCGCTGACCGCGCAGCAGGCGATGTTGCGCGACACCGTCAACGGGGCCGGCGTCGACCTGATGTATACCGCGCTGCAACCGTTCGACACCTCCCGGGTGGCCCTGCAGTTGGCGCTGGTGTTGTGGAGCGCCGCCACCGTGTGGGCGATCGGTGTGGCGATGGCGGCCGGTTTGGCCCGGTGGCCTGTCGATATCCGTCGCCGGTGGCAGTGGATGGTCGCCCCGTCGGTGGTGCTGCCGACCGGATTGGTCATCGCGACCGGGTGGGCGCCACCTTGGTCGTCACTGGTGGTCGTCGGCATGGTGCTGGCGCTGGCCCTCCGTTGGCGACGACTGTGGACCTGGTTTCGGCACACCGACCCGCTGGCGCGGGGGGTCGCCACCCTCGGCGCGATCCTGCTTCCGGCGCTGCCGCTGTATCTCGCACTCGTCGAGCTCACTGACGACGCCAGACGGCGGATGGTCGAAACGGACTACGCCATCCAGGCGGCCGAGCATACCGACGTGCTGCAGCAGCTCCTCGCCCAGACTCAGGAGGAAGTGGACCGTATCCCCGACCTGGCCGCAATGGCGACGCCCCCGCCGGGCGCCGACGAGGGTGCCCTCGACACGGATCGCGCGTTCAACATCTGGCGTCGGACCACCCTTGCCGCGTCCCGCGTGAGCTCGGCGGTGGAGCTGTACAGCGCCGATGGGACGTTGAACAGTCGGTTCGCATTCAACTTGCCGGAGTATGGCCTCGGGGCGATACCGTGGGCTGGCACCGGGTGTGATTGGGCCGACCCGTTTGGGCATGTCAAACCGTTCGGGTCAGAGGAGCGGCGGCTGCTCCACACCGAGCGTGGCCTGTGCGAACCTGGTTCCGGCGACGCCGGGGTGCCGGCCGGAGCCGTGGTGCTGCACGTGGCACAGGTGGACTACGAGTCCTTGCCGTTCATCGCGTCGCAGAGTCCGTATGCCGCTCTGTTTGAGGGCGCCGCGGCGGCGCCGTTGCCCGGCGAGCTCGGACACGCCGTCGAGTTGGTCATCTACGGGTGGGGGCTGCAGCCGACGTTCGTTTCCGGGCGGTCCGCGTGGGGCATCGACGACGTATTCGATCAGGTCTACGGCTCACGCGTGCCGTTCTGGACGCAACTCGTGAAGGACTCGACGCGCTATGACGTGTTCATCACCAACGCGCGTTCCGGAATCTTCGCGCTGGGGTATCCCAGCCATACGCCGTTCGACCATCTGCTCCATCTGTCCGAGCTCGCTCTGCTCATCATCGCGACGTCGCTCGTTGCGCTCATCGGGGTCGGGCTTGGCGGCGTGCTGTTCCCGCCGCTTCGCGGTCTGCTGGTCGTGCGCGAGGTGCGCGCACGGTTCACGCTCAAACTCGAGTTGTGGTTCGTGGGGGTCGCCACCGTGCCGGTGGTCGTGGTGGCGGTGTTGAGTCAGGGGTATCTCGCGGCCCAACTGCGTGCGGACGTCGAGGCCGGGGCCGCCCGCGCCGCCGCCGTGGCACGCAGCGTGATCGAAGAGTCCGCGGTGTTGCCGCCATTGGACGGACAGGTGACCAGCCCCTATACCGATGATGCTCTGGTGTGGCTCAGCCAGGTCGTGGGACAGGGTGTCAATATCTTCGACGGGCCTCAGCTTGTGGCGACGAGCGAGCGCGATCTCTATGCGTCTGGGTTGTTGCCGACGCGCACCCCGGACATGGTGTACCGGGCCATTACGATCGACCAGGCGCCCAGCTTCGTTGGTGAGGACACGATCGGGTCCCGCAGCTATCAGCTCGCTGCCACGCCGGTGCGGGTGGGTGGCCGCGAGGTGATTCTGACCCTCCCGCTGGCGTCTCGGCAGCAGGAAATCGAGAGCCAGATCGACGAACTCAATCGACGGGTCTGGGGGTCGGCGCTTTTCTTTGCCGCGGTCGTGGGATTCATCGGCTGGGCAATTGCGCGAAGCATCGCGGATCCGGTCAGGCGCCTGACCCGCGGCACCAGCCGGGTCGCTCGGGGCGAGTTTCTCGCGCCGGTGTCGCGACGCACGGAGTTGCTGCAGCGCCGGGTCGCGGACAAGTCGGCCGACGAGCTCGAGGTGCTGGAGGCCGATTTCAGCAAGATGGCGGTCGAACTCGATGCGCAACGCCGTGAGCTCGAGCGCACACATCGGCTAGAGGCCTGGACCGAGATGGCTCGTCAGGTCGCGCACGAAATCAAGAACCCGCTGACACCGGTGCAACTGAACGCGGAACACTTGCGACGGGTGCACGCCGACCGTGGGTCGCCGCTGTCACCGGTGCTCGAGGGCTGCGTGACCGCCATTTTGACGCAGGTCCGGATTCTGCGTCAGATCGCGTCAGAATTTTCGAGCTATGCCTCTTCCCCGGTGGCCGACCTGGCGTCGACGTCGCTGGAGACACTGCTTGAGGACATCATCGAACCGTATCGCACCGGACTGGAGGGACGGGTCGCGATCTCGGCGCATTATCCGCCCGAGTTGCCACCGTTGCAGCTTGACCGGGTGCTCATGCAACGGGCGCTGACGAACATCATCGAAAACGCCCTTCATGCGATGCCCGGCGACGGCTCCCTCTCGATTGCGGTGGTCCCCGATGGCGGGCAGGTCAGACTTGTCGCGACCGACACGGGAGTCGGGGTCGAGCCGGACGCGTTGGCCCGTATCTTCGAGCCGTACTTCTCGACCAAGGTCAGCGGTACGGGCCTCGGCATGGCGATCGCGAAACGCAACGTCGAGCTCAATGGCGGCACCATCGAGGTGACGAGCCATCGGGGCCATGGCACCACGGTTACGATCACGCTGCCCGTCGTTCTCGAACGGCGCCTGGCGACCACCGCTACTGATTAGGGTCCTGTCTCACGTAAATCAAGTTCACCCGGTCTTGGCGGTTGGGGCGGCCGTCCCTCCGGTGCCCTCATCGGAATCGCTGCCGCGCCCCACGGAGGAGGACGCGCGGAGACCGTGGAGGGCCAGACCAATCAGCCCGGACGCGAGGTAGCTGTAGGCCATGATGAACAGCACCGGCTGGGGCTGGACGACGATGGCCGCGATGAGGACGGCAAACTGCAACAGGACCAGTGATGACCGGCGCGGTTTAAGGGTGAGCGCCCCAAAGCTCCGGAACCGGATGCTACTGACCATCATGAGGGCGGGGACCACCACCACGGTGAGGGCGACGATCGGTGCCTGGGGAATGGGGAGCCCGCCGGGCCACGCGAAGACCGTCGACGCCAGGACGCCGGCCGAGGCCGGACTGGGCATGCCGAGGAAATAGCGCTTGTCGCTGCTCCCGGGCTGGACATTGAACCGGGCGAGGCGCAGGGCGGCCGCAGTGACGTAGAGGAACCCGATGGCCCAGCCGAGGCGTCCCAGGGGCTCGAGGCCCCAGGCGAACACCAGGATGGCTGGTGCCACGCCAAACGAGACGACGTCGGCGAGCGAATCGAACTCGCCCCCGAATTCGCTCGTGGCGCCGGCGAGCCGGGCGATACGGCCGTCGAGCAGGTCGAGCACCGTCGCCACCCCGATGAAACCCGCCGCTGTCGCGTAGTCCGCCCGCATGGCGTAGACGATGCACGCGTAGCCACAGAACAGGTTCGCCACCGTGAACATGCCCGGTAGCAGGTAGACGCCCCGTTGAAAGCGGGGTGAGTGGCGCTTGTCCCGCAGAACCGCGAGCACTTTGGCCATGGGAAATCTTTCTGGGAGCCGGAGTCCGACGACACCTCAAGACGTCATCAGAGGGACCGTGCCGTCACTCGTGCAGCGGTCCTAGGAACCGTACCATACGCTCCAAGGATGGTTCAAGACGCTGCCCTCCCCTACCCAGGCGGCGACTCCGTCTCGACCAACGGATGGTCGGATTCGTGACGCCAGTAAATGAGCGCGTCCTCCCTCGGGTCCGCATACTAGTCTGGTCGTACGCCGCTGCGGGTGAATCCGGCACCCTCGTAGAGCTGTCGAGCGGCGCTATTCGAGCGCCGAGCCTCCAGGCTGGCTGACAGGACCCCCAACGCCCCCGCCTCGCGCAGGACCGTCTGGAGCAGCTGGCGAGCCAGGCCGGCGCCACCGCGACCGTGTGAATGTGCAACTCGTCGACCACGAGCTGACCGATGCAGTAGGCCCTCACCGTCTGGTTCGACCGGGCGACGTAGGCGTGTCCCCGGCAAGTCGGGCAAGGGCCGCCAGCAACATATCTTTGGTCCAGGGCGTGGGAAACACCGCCGCCTCGATGCCCACCACGGTATCGAGATCCCGGTCCGGCTCGAGACGCAGGACGGCGCATGCGGCACGTCCGGCGGTGCTCATTTCGCGGCCGGTGCCCCGGGCGTTGGACGGGTGTGGGGCACCGCACTGGCGGTTGCGGTCTGCTGCCTGGCCCGGGCGAGGTCGGCGTAGTGGCGACGGATATAGACGGGGCGAAGCGCGTGCGGCGCCGTCGCCAGCTCACACCAGGGTCGGACGTCGGCCATACGCGCCATCACGCCGGCCAGGGGCGGCAGGCGGTCAACGACTCGTGAGTCCGGTGCGAGTCGCGACTCGAGCAGCGTTCGCGTGCCAGTCACCCCGTCGCCGATGACCAGCGTGCGTCGACCCGCCAGTGCGGCACCCCAGCGGTCAAGAAGGGGTCCGGGGCCGAGGGCGACCGGGCCGTCGGCGACCCGCCAGGTGGCGCCGGGTTGGACCACCGTGGCGCTGTCGGCGAGATCAGGCTCATAGATCGCGGCGAAGACTTCACCCCGTTTGGCGTCGACCCACGGGACGATGAGGTCCGGTGTGTCTGGAACGTCGGGGAGACCAGACAGGTCAGATTCACCGCCAGGGGCGGCGCGTCGGTGGGCCACGATGTGGACTAGGGCCTCGAGCACCGACAGACCCACGACGGGCCGACCGTGCACCAGGGCGAGCGCTTGGATGGTCGCGATGCCCACGCGAAGCCCAGTGAACGAGCCGGGACCGAGGGCCACGGCGTAGCGATCCACCGATCCGGTCGTGAGCCCGTGTCTGGCCAGCAACGACTCAATGTCGCCGGGTAGCCGTTGACCCTGCCGCACGGTGGGGTCTCCGGTGCGCTCGTCGAGCAGTCGCCCGTCTCGCGCGATCGCGACGCTTCCGCCGGCGGTCGTCGTGTCGAGCGCGAGAATCAACATGTCTCTGTCTTGACGGGGGTTGGAGGGGCTTTCTATACTCACACAAGTTCACCGGTCGCCGCATTCCGGCCCTTCCGTCGCGCGTGCCGCGCGACGGTCTCCCACGAAGACCTGCAGTGACCCGATCCTCGAAGAGCAGTTCCTCGCCTGCGCGGGCGCCCACACCCGCGATGCGTCAGTACCTGGACGCGAAGCGACAGTATCGAGACGCGATCGTCTTCTTTCGCATGGGCGATTTCTACGAGATGTTCTACGAAGACGCCGTCACCGCGTCACGGGCGCTGGACCTGACTCTGACGTCGCGCTCAAAGGATGCCTCCGGGAGCGGGATTCCGATGTGTGGCTTGCCCCACCACGCGGCCGACGGCTACTTGGCCAGGCTCGTGGAGAAGGGGTTTCGGGTGGCGATCTGCGAGCAGGTCGAGGACCCCAAGAAGGCGAAGGGCATCGTGCGTCGCGAGGTGGTGCGGGTGGTCTCACCTGGCACGTTTACCCAGACGGGCTATCTCGACGACCGCGCACCGACGTTTCTCATGGGCGTCGTGTTCCAGCCCCAGCCCGCAACGTCCCGCGAACAGGATCGGTACGGCATGGCCGTGCTCGACCTCTCGACGGGCGAATTCACGACGGCGGAGTACGAGGGAGACACAGGGCGGCAGGCCTTGAGGGACGACCTGGCGATGCTCCGCCCGCGGGAAGTCCTGCTGTCGTCCGAGGACGATCTTCGCCCGCTGCTGCCTGACGCGCCCGAGCCGGCCGTCACCACCGTCGAGCCCTGGACATTCGATGTCGACCGGGCCCGCGACGCGCTGACCGAGCAACTCGGTACCACGGGACTCGACGGCTTTGGGCTCGGCGAGCGGCCGGCCGCGATCGCGTCGGCGGGGGCCGTGTTGCACTACCTGCGCGACACCCAGAAAGCGCAGCTGCAGCACGTACGGAGCATCGCGTTTCGGCACACCGCCGACGCGATGATCATCGACCCGTCGACGATGAAACATCTCGAGGTCGTAGTCTCCAGCGAAGGGACGCGCAAAGGCTCCTTGCTGGCCGAGCTCGATCACACCGTCACCGTCATGGGCAGCCGCTTGTTGCGTGCGTGGCTGCTGCGGCCGCTGTGCCGGCTCGACGAGGTGCACGAGCGACTCGACGCGGTCGAGGACCTGGCGTTCCGGTCGATGGAGCGGGGAAAACTTCGTGACGTGTTCAAGTCGGTGCACGACCTTGAGCGCCTGGTCGCCCGAGCGGCGATGGGCACGGCCGGGCCCCGTGACCTGCTCGGTCTGCAGCGTTCGCTGGCCACCATTCCCCGTCTTCGGGCCGTGCTCGGTCCACTCGAGCCGCCGCTGCTCCAGAGCGTGTGCGCCCAGCTCGACGAAGTGCCCGAGATTCGGGATGCGATCGAAGCCACCCTGGTCAGCGAACCGCCGGCGCTGGCCCGGGATGGCGGTGCCATTCGCGACGGTGTCGACGCCGAGCTCGATGAACTCCGAGGCATCAGTCGCGGTGGAAAGGAACAGATCGCCGCCATGGAGGCGGCCGAGCGCACCCGCACTGGGATCGGGTCCCTCAAGATCCGGTTCAACCGCGTGTTCGGGTACTACATCGAGGTGTCGAAGGCGAACCTGCACGCGGTGCCGGACGACTACCACCGCAAGCAGACGATTGCCGGCGGCGAGCGGTTCATTACCCCCGCCCTCAAGGAGTTCGAGCGGAAGGTCCTCGGCGCGGACGAACGGATTCTCGAGCGGGAGGTCGGGCTGTTCGACGCGCTGCGGGACACCGTCGGGAGGGCGGCCGAGCGTATCCAGGAGTCGGCTCGCGCGCTGGCTCGGCTCGACGTGTTGGCCGGGCTGGCGGAGACGGCGGCCGTGTACGACTACACAAAACCGCACGTGCACGACGGGGACGAGCTCCTGATCACGGAGGGGCGTCACCCGGTGGTGGAGCGGCAAGCGGCCCATGCCTTCGTGCCGAATGACGTCACGCTCAACGCGACCAGCCATCAGGTGATATTGCTCACCGGTCCCAACATGGGTGGGAAATCGACCTATCTTCGCCAGACCGCGTTGATCGTGTTGATGGCGCAGATCGGGTCGTTCGTCCCGGCGAACCGGGCCAAGGTGCCGATGACCGACCGCATCTTCGCGCGCGTCGGGGCCTCCGACAACATCGCGCGCGGTCAGTCGACCTTCATGGTCGAGATGCAGGAAACCGCGAACATCCTCCACACGGCCACCTCCCGCAGTCTTGTGCTCCTCGACGAGATCGGACGCGGCACCGCCACCTACGACGGTCTGAGCATTGCGTGGGCCGTTGCGGAGCATCTGGCCACCGATGCGCGCGCCCGGCCGAAAACACTCTTCGCGACGCACTACCACGAGCTCACCGACATCGCCGACGCCCTCCCGAGGGTGGCGAACTACCAGGTGGTGGCCCGGGAGTGGGAGGACGAGATTCACTTTCTTCGGAAAGTCGAACCGGGGCGATCCGACCGGAGCTACGGTATCCAGGTGGCTCGGCTGGCTGGACTCCCCGCCCAGACGGTGACGCGCGCCAAGCAGATTCTGGCCGGCCTCGAGCGAGACGAGTTGTCGCGGGGCGGACGCCCCACGCTGACGAGCGCCGAGACCGATCCACAGACTCAACTGGGACTTTTCGCGGCTCCTCCGGCGCCCGAGAGCGTGGTCGAGGCCCGCTTACGGGAGCTCGATCTCGACCGGATGACGCCCCTCGACGCACTGACGCTGTTGGCAGAGTTGAAACGGGCGTCCAAGCCGGAGTGAACACGTGGCGGCGCAGATCGGCATCGTCGGTGGCGGGTTCAGCGGTCTGCTCTCGGCTTGGCTCCTGGAGCGGTTGCTTGGGGACGAGGCGGAGATCGTCGTGCTGGAGGCCGGTGATCAGGTAGGCGGGCGGGTGCGGACCACGCTCGTGCCTGAGGCTGGCGTCAGCTATGAGGCCGGGGTCGCCGAGTTCTACGACATTGCGGGGAACCCACAGCTGCGCCATCTCGTCCGTCACCTGGGGCTCGAGACGCGTCCGCTGACGGGCACGCCGTCCTTCGTCATCGATGGCCGTGTCGTGCATGACGATGCCGAGTTGGCCGGATGGCTCGGACAGCGTGGGATCGACCAGGTTCGTCGGTTCTGGGAGCGAGGGACGGCCCTGCGCCCGCCCGCCGACTACGCGCTCGCTGGACGACCCCGGGACAACGAGCACCCCTGGCTACACCGCACGTTCGAGGACGTCCTCGGCGAGATCGACGACGCGCGGGGCGCGTGGTTCACCGCCATGCAGTGCCACAGCGACCTGGCCACCGAGCCCGCTCGCACCAGCGGGCTGTTCGGGATGGACAATCTGTTGATCGACCACCCCGGCTACTGCACGATGTATACCCTGACCGGCGGAAACGACGGGCTCGTCCGCGCCTTGGCGGCTCAGGTCACCTCCCCGGTGCTGCGCGCAGCCCCGGTGACCTCGGTGCGGGCCGATGACACGCGGGGCATTCAGGTGAGCTGCACGACGACTGGGGAGGTGCAGACGCGGGACCTCGATGCGCTGATTCTCACCATCCCGCCACCCGGGCTCCGGTCGGTCCAGTGGGCCGACGTAACACTCTCCGGCGCGGTCGACGCCCACATCCGACACCACGACCACGGGACCGCCTACCTCCGCGTGACGCTGCTGTTCCGTCGCCGGTTCTGGCGCGATCTGTTTCCAGAAGACTACTTCGTCAGCGACGCCTTCGGCGGCGTGACGGTGTATGACCAGTCTCCCGATGTCGGCGCGGCCGGCGTGGGCGTCCAGAGTTGGTTGATCGCGGGCACCGACGCGGTGGCGCTGGCCGGTCGACCGGACGCGGACATCGTCGCGGCGGTGCTGGAAGCGATGCCCGCGGGGTTGACGGTGCCGGGCGGGGCGTTGATCACAGGATTTGTCGACCGCTGGACCGGCGTGGCCGGGGTGTCCGGCTTGCCGGGCGGCGTGCCGCTGCTCCCGCTGGACCGGAGGCACGCGCCGGACCCCCGATGGCCGCAACTCTTGTTCGTCGGCGATTATCTGTATGACAGCACGTTGTGCGGCGCGCTCGACGCGGTGCTGCACGTCGTGACGCGCCTCGCGGGGCGGCTAACCGGTCGCCCGCTGGCGCCCGACGCCGCGCTCGCCCTGTTCGCCCCACCCCCCAATGCGACCACCGCGCCGACGGCCCCTCTGCCCCACGCCGCGTTTTTTCTCGAGGAGCGCAGCCGCTCCTGAACGTGCGTGGTCGCCAGCCCTCCGTAGCCGCGGTTTGTTACACCCGTCGCGCAGGCGCGGTCCGTAGCCGCGGGCCTTTAGATCCGTCCCCGGGCACCCGCGTTTGACCACCTGCCGCCGGCTCCTGCAGCGTCGCGCAGTGGATCGTGCCGAGGCCGAGCACCAGATCCACGGCATGCACCCCGACGACCTCTCGACTCGGGAACAGCTCGGCGAGGATCTCCAGGGCCACCCGGTCGGCCGGGTCGTTGAACGTTGGCGCCAGCACCAGCGTGTTCGCTACGTAGAAATTCAGGTAGCTGGCCGGAAGACGTTGCTTCCCGTACCAGAGCGGTCTCGGCATGGGTAGGGGGACGACGGTCAGCCTGCGTCCGTTGATTCTCGCCGCGCGCAGGCGAGCCAGATTGTCGGCGAGCGGCCCGTGGTTCACGTCTCGGCGGTCCGACTCGACGGCGGCCACTACCGTCCTGGGGCCGACGAACCGGGCGATGTCATCGACATGCCCGTGGGTGTCGTCGCCAACAAGCCCCTCCCCCAGCCAGACTACGCTGGTGACACCGAGATACTCCTGCAGGACACGCTCTATACCGGACCGTCCAAGACCGGGGTTCCGCGCCTGAATGTCGGGGTGAAGCAGACACTGCTCCGTGGCGAGCGCGACGCCTTCGCCATCGACATCGATACTGCCACCCTCCAACACCACGGGCCGGTCGAGCTCCGGCGCCGCCGGGACGATGCGAGCCAACCGTCGAGCGTCGGCGATTCGTCCCGGCACCTGGTCGTCGTCGAGCCAGTCGTCGTATGCGGCCCACCCGTTGAAGTGCCAGTCGACGAGCGTCGGTGGCGATGTGTCGCTGGAGGACTCGGTGTTGACAAACGTGCCCCCCGAGTCACGGAGCCACGAGCGGTTGGTGGGAAATCTATAGCACTCCAGCGCGGCGGGATCGACACCGGCGCGAGTCAAGCGCCCCAGGGCCCGGCGCTCGTCCCGCAGAGAACGGAAGATGATGGCGACCCGTTCCGACGTCACCAATCGTCTGACCATCTCGACGTAGACCCAGTGCACGGCGGCCAACTTGCCCGGCCAGTCGCGCCGGTTGTGCGGCCAGGCGATCCAGGTGGCTCGGTGTGGCGCCCACTCCGCCGGCATGACGGGATGGGCGGTGGTGGGGGCGGCGGCGTGCGTGCGCCTGGTCATCGCTTAGGACACTGGTCGAAATAAAGTTTCCAGCTTTTGGGCGCCGGGGCGCCGGGGCGCCTGGCCGGCTAGGCGCGAGGAGCGCGCATACCGGGAGTATATAAGCGACGAGCACCGTCGCCGGGCGGGATGCCCCGGCGGCCAAAAGATGGTAATTTATTTCGGTCAGTGTCCTTATATGGCCACGGGCCAGTCATTGGTCCGTGCGCGGCGAGGAGTGTGGGTCGGTCGCCGGCGCGCCGAGCCATCTCGACGACAGTCCCTCGTAGCTGTCGATCCGCCGGTCACGCAGAAATGGCCAGCCACGCCGTTGCCGCTCGATGTGGGTCCGGTCGCAGACGGCGATGACGATGTCGTCCGTCTCGGCCGAGCCCGTCGCGAGCACGCATCCGGCCGGGTCGCACACGAACGACTGTCCCCAGAAGTCGAGACCCTCGTCGGCGGGGCCTTCATGCCCGACGCGGTTCACCGCGGCGACGAATACCCCGTTTGCGATGGCGTGCCCTCGTTGCATCGTGCGCCAGGCGTCGTGCTGCGTGTCTCCCTCGGTCGATCGTTCGTCGGGATGCCACCCAATGGCACTCGGATACACCAGCAGCTCGGCGCCGGCGAGGGCGCTGAGTCGTGCCGCCTCTGGAAACCACTGGTCCCAGCAGATCAGTGGCCCAATCCGTGCGAAACGGGTGTCGAATACCGGGTAGCCCAGGTCCCCGGGGGTGAAGTAGAACTTCTCGTAGTAGAGCGGGTCGTCCGGGATGTGGGTCTTGCGGTAGCGTCCGAGCAACGCGCCGTCGGCGTCCAGCAGGACCACCGTGTTGTGATACAGACCGGACCCCCGGCGCTCGAACACGGGGACGACGAGCACCACACCAAGGCGGCGCGCCAGCGCCGCATACCGTGTCGTGATGGGGCCCGGGACCGGCTCAGCCAGGTCGAACTGGCTCGCGTCCTCGGACTGACAGAAGTAGTGCGACGCGAACAGTTCCTGGAGACAGATCACCTGGGCGCCCTGCTCGGCGGCGCGTTCGATGAGTGCCGTGGCTTTATCGAGATTCGACGAGACCTGCGGGGTGCAGGTCATCTGGATCAGACCGACCGTGAACTGGTCCGTCGGCGTGCCAGCGTCGGACATGATGCTGTGCCGCCTGCTCTCGCGCTTACCCCTGCGCCTGCAACGCCTCAAGCTCACGCTCGGCATTGGCGGAGTACAAGGAGAGGGGGAACTCCTCGAGCACGCGCTGGAACGTCGCGCGAGCCTCATCCGACCGACCCGCGAGGTCGTACGCTTGTCCGAGGCGCATCAGGACCCCATCGATCGGAAGATGTTCCGCCGCCTCGGGACCGGACGACTCTTCGAGCAGTGCGATCGCGGCATCGTAGCTGCCTCGCGCCAGCTCCACGTCCGCCAGCCCCAGAGTCGCCATGCGGGTGTAGACGCCCGCGTCGTCCTGCTCGATGACCTGCCGGTATTGATCCGCCGACTCGTCGTGGCGCCCGAGAGTGGCCAGTCCGGTGGCGGCGCGGTAGCGAGCCGTGATGCCCGACTGTGTCCCCGGATAGGCGTCGGCGGCTTCCAACAGCTTGGGCAGGGCCTCGGTCATCTTGGCCGCCACGGTTGGATAGGTGCCGGCCGGCTGGACGAAGGGAGCCGCGGGCGTGTCGGTCGTCGGCGCGGCCGGGTCGCCGTTCGCTTCATCGGAGACCGGGACCGGCGCGGTAGGCGGCGGCGGTGGAACCACGGGTGCGTCGGCCACCACCAGCGCACTGGCCAGCAGCGCTCCCGCCTGGGACGCCGTGCGGCCGGACCACGCCGAGTAGCCGCCGAACAAGAGCAGACCGACGACGCCCAGGGCCACCCCGACCCCAATTGCCGGACCGGAACCCTGGAGCTGATCGCGGAGCCGCACCAAGGCCACGGCAAACGCGTTTTGCTTCAGATGATGTCGCTCACTCCGCCTCATGGGTCCCTAACTCTCTCTTTCTGGCAAGTCCACCCCGGACCACAGTTTACCAGAATGTGGACGCTCGACTCCTCCGTGCGCGTCTTAAGGCATCGACCCGTTGCCTCACCAGGGGTGAGCCACATAGTCCACGCCCAGCTTCTGCATTTCACCAGTCCAGTTCGCAACGTGCCTCTCGACCGCCACCAGGTGTCGGCCCGGAACGGGTGATGGCGACTGGTGCGCACTCGAGGTGGTGGGAGGTCCTCCGGCCAGGCACGCAAGAGCGCCCGCTTGTATCGGCGACCATGGGTCGGGCTCACGACGACCGTCACCGAGTGCGACCGCTGGCGGTGCGCAGAAGCCGCCAGCGCCTGCGTACCCGCCGTTGTACCGCCCTCTCCCGCGTCGACCACGCTTAGATCGGCGCGCGGCACGCCAAGTTGGAGGAGCCGATCGAGGGTGAGATCGGACATCTGCACCCCGCGACGGGCCAACTCCTGATCGACCGCCGAGGGCTGTGGCTGGAGCAGCAGCACACGCTCCGCGTGCCCCGCAGCATACAGGTCTGCGACCTCGAGTACGCCGGTGTCCCCCGCTTCTCTCGTCAGTGCCAGCAACTCGGTCGGTTCCAGCGGATCGTCGAGAATCAGCAGCGCGCCCACCCTGGACAGCACGGCTCCGCGGATCGGCGCCGTGAGCAGCGCGCCGAGGCTGACGACCAGAATCGCCGTCGCAATCGTACGTCGTGGTCGGCGCAAGGTCATCACGGTGCGTGGTCCGGGTGGGCTCGCATGAGAATCAGGGCTTGGCGATGCGCGTTGCCAGACTGGGACCTGAGGCAGCGGACATCTTACTTCCGAGCCAGTCGCTTCCGATCTTGGCTTTTCTGCAGGCACCCGGGACAGGAGCCGCCGGCGCGCGGTGCAGGCCGTCTTGATAAGCAGACCGTCCCCAACGAGGCGAGGGTGGACCAGCGCCCGACCGAAAGGTGGCGCGCGTGGCAGGATTCGAACCTGCGGCCTACCGCTTAGGAGGCGGTCGCTCTATCCAACTGAGCTACACGCGCGTGTCG
>CAUZAY010000078.1:0-14964 GCA_963577695.1 Vicinamibacteria bacterium
TGATCCAGTATGAGGAACGGGAATGCACGCCCCGGGTTCGGACTCTACGGGCATTTAGCGCACTCGGTGCGCGCGGTTTGAGTCCATTACAAATATTTTGCATTTTCTTGTGTACGGTTTCGTCCCGACCGGCGTTTCTACATACGTGGGTCGTCGGTGACGCCCGCGCCATCGCCAACTCGGGGTCAAAAAAGCGGCCCACTTGTCCCGACTGGCGACGGTCGCGATGCGTGCCGATGGCCCATTCTCTCTCCATCGGAGCGCTCCACGCGTGTGACGCCTCGTCCCGAGTGTCATGGTCCGGCCGCCCCCCGACGAACACCCGGCTCCGGCGGCCAGTTCGCACTGCCAATTTCAGGTCCCGATGGTAAGCTGGCCCCATGCTGCGGGCTCTTCCGTCACTCAGCCGCATCGAGGTCAGTCGACGCCTCAGGGGTCCGCTCCTCGTCGGGTGGCTCGTCTGCCTCGTCGCGGACCCGATGTCGCCCCCACTGGCCCGTGCCGGCGAGCAGACACGCGACGAGAGCGCCGAGGGACTTGGCCCATCGCCGCGGTACGAGGCCCTCAGAGCGGCCGAAGTCGTACACGTCGGACAGATCCGAAACGAACGGGTGCGTCTAGATCGTTTCGAGATCGAGCTGATGGACGGCGAACTCTATCTGGCCCCCGACGTCGAGGGCATTGTCTCGCCGGTGGTCCTCCTCGGCGACGGCGTGTTGCGCGGTTACCCCCCTGACGCGGTCGAGCACCACCAGCTCCAAAAACTGTCGGACGAGCATTCGGTCGAAGAGGCATTCGACCGGCTCGTCGTGTGGTCGGCCGGTGACCTCGTCGAACAGTTACGTGCACTCGCCACGCCAAGCCCTGAGGACGACGCCGACACCGCCAACCGACTCCTGGAGACTCGACGCAAGAACCGACTCGAACAGCAGCTCGACAATCCAGAGAGCCGGGTGCTCGAAGACCTCTTGCAGCGCGAGGCCGCGACCTTCGGTCCCGACACCGCCTACCTACTCGCGGAGCTCGACAGCAAGGATCACGGGTGGCTGACGGTCGAGATCGAGCCGAACGAAACTGAAGAAGTGTGGCTCTATCGGTACGACCGGCGGCGTGTGATCGACACCTGGATGCACTTCCATCAGGTGAGCGACTACCCAGCCGACCAGGCGTCGACCGTACTGGACGGGTTCTCCGTCGACCCCGAGTCGTTGTCGGTGAAGGACGACGAGGTCACCGGAGAAATGCTGGGGCTGGCCGCGCGGCCGCACAACCCGGATCGCAGACGCGCTCCGCGTGTCTCGGTGCCGCGAGCGGCCGTCGACCTGGCACTCGACAGCGACGGCAATGCCGTCGGAACGGCCGCGCTCCTGTTCGATCCCAAGGAGCCGACCCGGGGGGTACGGCTGCGTATCAGCTCGACGCTGGAGGTGAGCGACGTGCGCTGGCGGCCGGACGACGACACATCTCCAACCCCGCTCCTCGAGCGCCCTACCCCCGAAAGTAGTGACGCCAGGGAGCCGGACCAGCCGCCGTCGCTGGTCGGGGAACAGCTGCATTTCGTGCAGGAGCGGCACAACCGACGTATGCAGGAAGACCGCTTCGAACCGTGGGTGACCGTCACGTTGCCCCGTACGGTGGCCGCGGGCGAACGGTTCATTCTCGAGGTGGCCTACGAGGGCGAGCTGGTCGAGCGACACCGCCAGACTCTGGATTTCATCCTCAAGGACACGCTGAACTGGCGTCCACGTCACCCGGACGGCTCGTACAACCAACTGGATCTCACGTTCAGGGTGCCGGAGCGATACCGGATCGTAAGCGGCGGCACGCTGATCGAGGAGCGCGTCGCTGGAGACACGCGCATCATGCGCTGGACCACGGCCGAACCGGTCCGGAGCATGTCGTTTCACTACGGAGAATTCGATATCACACAGGTGACACCGGACGGCCTCCCGGTGTCCGTCTACGCGAACGACAACCATCTGGGCTTCGCTCCCGGCAACCGGGAGAAAACCATCGACGACCTCGTGCGTGCGATCGAGTTCTACAGCGACTACTTCGGTCCGTACCCATTCGACTCGCTGCTGGTGACCGAGACCCAAACCGACTACGGCCAGGCGTTCCCGGGGCTTGTCCTCCTGTCGTATCAAACCTTCGGTGAACTGCACACGGGCGAATCTGAACTGTTCCGAGCGCACGAGGTGGCGCACCAGTGGTGGGGCGCCGGCATCGATTGGGCCGGATATCGCGACCAGTGGATGACGGAAGGGTTTGCCCATTACTCCGCCGCGCTCTTCAGCCGGGACGGCCTTGATGCGCCAGACCAGTTCCTGGCCATGATCAACGCGTGGCGACTCGATGTCCTGGGCGAGGGCCACGTGGGACAGGGCCGGGGCGTGCACTATGGATTCGGTCCGGACGTGTTGCGTCGTAGCGACGCGCACGAGTCGGGCCCGCTGGTCGTCGGTTTCCGCCTGAACACCGCCGACACCCCGTTCGACTACCGGGTGGTGGTCTACGAAAAGGGGGCCTATATCCTGCATATGCTGCGGTCGATGCTGCTGGACCCCGAGACCGGCGACGACGCCCGGTTCCGCGCGCTCATGCGCGGGTACGCCACCGACCATGTCGGTGGCGCGATGTCGACGCAATCGTTCGAAACGGCGGTCGCCGACGCCTTCGGCGAACCGATGGACTGGTTCTTCGACCAGTGGGTCTATGGCGTGGAGGTGCCGACCTACCGTCCAGACCTCGAGGTCAGCCCGCAAGTCGACAGCCCGGCGCCGTTTGTCTTACACGGTCGCATCCGGCAGGAGAATGTGTCGGAGGGGTTCAAGATGCCGGTGCCGATCCGTCTCACCTTTGACGACCGCCCGCCGATGATCCATCGGGTCTGGGTGGATGCGGACGAAGTGCAGGTCGAGCTGCCGCTCCCGGCCAAGCCAAATCGCGTCGAATTCAACGCCGAGCACGGAATCCTGGCCAAGGTCCGCTAGGCGCTCCGCCGCACGGGTTGACAACCCGCACGGTCCGGCCGACAATCCACAGTTCACACGGTCTGAGCGTGCCCGCCCCCAGACGGTCACCCTTTTTGCAGACAGTCGGATCCCGGCACACATGCGCGATTTGCAGGCGGTTCACGCCTTTGTTGAGAAGCACCGGAGTCGGCGCCAGAGCAACAAGGTGCTGCACGGCCATCCATCACCGGTGCATTGGCTCGAGAAGAACCTCGTCATGGAGGACGTCCTGCGGGCCCGCGAGCGGGCGAACCGGGACATCCGCAAACAGGTCAATCTGTATGTGGGCACGCCCTACTGCCTGCCGACCGACCCGGATCGATGCGGTTTCTGTCTGTTTCCGAGTGAAATCTACACAGGGCACCGTCAACTCGACGAATATCTGGGCTACCTCGAACGCGAGGGCGACCTGTTCCGCGATCACTTCGCCGGCACCGAGCTGGCCAGCATCTACTTCGGCGGCGGTACGTCCAACCTGTACAAGGCCGACCAATACCCACGGTTGATGGACGTGGTGCGGGGGGTCTTCGAAATCCCGCCGCACATCGAGGTCACCCTCGAGGGGATTCCCCAGACGTTCAGCCACGACAAGCTGCTGGGTATGAAACACAGCGGCATGAACCGGATCAGCATGGGGGTCCAGCAGCTCGACGACGAGTTGATCAAGGCCAGCGGACGGAAGCAGCGAGCCGAACAGGTGTACCGCACCCTGGAATCGTGCGACGCCCTGGGGCTGCCCGCCAGCGTCGATCTGATCTTCGGTTGGCCGAACCAAACACTGGACGTCATGGTGCGCGACCTCGAGGCGATGGCCGCGACCGGGGTCACCCACATCACCCACTACGAACTGAACGTCGCCGGCCGGACCGATTTTTCCCGGAACCGACGGGGGGAGCTACCCTCGACGGAAGACAACCTCGAGATGTATCGAGTCGGCAAAGCAGTGCTCGAATCGTGCGGGTACACCCAGGTGACGCCGTACGACTTCGAACGACTGGATGGCGAGCTGGCGAGCTCCTATCTGTATGAAGAGCTGTTTCGACAGCCGTTCCAACAGACGGATCAGGGCCCGATCGGATTCGACGCCTGGGGCTGGGGATACGCCGGGATCTCGTTCTTTTTCGGCACGCCGGAGTCTCCAGGTTGGGCGTTCATGAACCAGGTGCGCATCGAAGAGTATTTCCGCTGTATTCGCGATGGGCAGTTCCCAGTCATGCGTGGGTTCCACTACACGCCGGCCGACCTCCGGCTACACCTGCTGTTCCAGGAACTGCAAGGCATGTCGGTCGATCGCGAGGCGTATCACCGTCGGTTCGGCCTCGATGTCGTCGACGAGCACCGTGTGGTCTGGACGGCGTTTGAGGATCTCGAGTGGGTCGAGGTCGGCAAGAACCGCATCACGCTGCTCGGAGACGGCGTGTTCTATCTACCGTTGCTACAGACCGCCCTCGCGTACGATCGCAACGAGCAGATACGGCGGAAGCAGTCGACGACAACCGTGTCGGTGCCCGCCCCCCCGCCACTCCCGCTCGTGGCAAGCCCGACGAACGTCGCCCCCGTGTTGTCGCGGGCCTGAGCCGGCCAGCGAGGTTTTCGGGCGGGGCATCCCATTGGCGGTGTTGCTTCCTTGGTCGCCCCCGCCCGGCCAGGCGGGGCGGGCCGCCTGCCTGCTCCCTCGTCGCGCCTTACCAGCTGGGCGCCGCGCTCCGAAAACCGCGTCACCCCGTTCAGCACGCGGGACGGCACAACGAGCTACTTGCTCGCGGCGTGGACGGCGTCGGCGATGGCGAGAATCCGCTGGGCAGACGCGATCACGGGGCGCTCGATCAGCTTCCCGTCGACCAGCAGGACGCCGCCCTGATTGCCCTCGTAGGCCGCCACCATGCGTCGGGCCCAGGCCACGGCAGCCACATCCGGCGAAAAGGCGCTCTGAATGATTGGGACCTGAGTCGGGTGAATCGCGGCCTTCCCGGTGAATCCCAGACGCCGCACCGCCTCAGCCTCCTCGCCCAACTCGTCTGGAGCCGAGACATCCATGAACGGCGTATCCATCGCGTCGACCCCTACCAGCGCAGCGGCCGCGACCACCCTGGATCGAGCGTAGAGCAACGCGTCCCACTCGATGGCGCAGCCCAGCTCCGCTGACAGGTCGACCGCTCCGAAGAACAGGACGGCCACATTGGGTGACGCGGTGGCGATGGTGTCCGCCGCAGCGAGCCCGCGCGCCGTTTCGATCTGGACGATCAACGGCAACCCCGCCAGCGCCGGTCCGAGCCGGCGCTCCAACGACGTCAATGCCTCCGGACCGCTGACCTTCGGGACCATCAGGGAATCTGGCGAGACGCCGGCGCCGACCAGGGCCGCCAGATCGCGTTCTCCGAGATCTGAACCCGGCTCGTTGATCCGCAACATCACTTCAGCTCGACACGCGGGGCGCTCGGTGAGCAGCGCGAGCGCTTTGTCCCGAGCTTCGTCCTTCTGCTCGACACTGACCCCATCCTCCAGGTCGATACAAACCGCGTCGGCACCGGTCGCCACCGCCTTCGCGAACCGGTCGGGGCGAACGGCGGGCACAAACAAGACTGAGCGGCGAACGCGTCGTGTAGACATCGCTAGGACAAAATCCTCGGCCCTTCACGCTGGCACGGCGGAGAGCACGTCTGAGAACGCGGCGACGCGTGGGTGCCGCTCCAGGTCACGGAGCCAATCGAGCGCGTCGGCCGCGACCCTCGGCGACACGGCTCGCTCGGCGCAGGCGCGGAACTTGTCCCCCAGCTGAGTCGCCGTCGGCGGACGATCCGGATAGCCTCGAGCGCCGCGCACGCGTCGCTCGAAAGAGGTGCCGTTCCGCAACCGCACCGTGACGACGGCCTCGGTCAGTGTGGGCTGACCAACGCCGACCCCCGGGTCCACGCGCATCGTGATGCGAGGCAAGAGCGCCTGTATGACCGGATCGGTCAGACACGGCGACTCGAACGTCTGCACGTTCACCCGGCCGTGGGCCACGGCGGCCGCGGCGCAAAAGTGCAAGCTGAATTTCCCTTCCAGCCCGGTCGCGGGCCGGTCGTGAATCAGCACCGTCGGGGTCACGCTGTCCACCAGCACCTCGACCGCCTCGACCTCGTCTGGCGTGAACCGATGCTCGGCGCGCAGGTCGATCAGTGTGTCGATGGTTGGGTGGGTCCCGGCGCACGATGGATACAACTTGACGGTAATGCCACTGTCGACAATCTCCCATGCGTGCCCGAGCGATGCCGCTTCGTGGCCCACCGTCTCCTGTCTGGCCTGCATAGCGACGAGGAGCCCCTGTGCCCCATCGACGGCATGCTCAGACGCACTGAAGCCGGTGTCACCCAGCAGCGCCGCCAGCACGCCATTGCGACCGGCGAGCCCCGCCTGCAACGGCTTCACCATGGTCCCGAAGCTCTCCTTGAGGCCGGACGCCTCCGCCGCGGCGATCGCCATGCTGCGGGTCGCCGTGCTCGGGTCCTGCCCAAGCAAGCGGGCCGCCGTGGCCGCGGCGCCAATACTGCCGAGACTGCTGGTCGCGTGCCAGCCTCGCTCGTAGTGGGTCGGATTCATGACGCGGCCGAGCACCGCCTCGACCTCGAAGCCGACGCAGTAGGCGTCGAGCAATTCGGCACCGCCAGCGTCGGCGAGCTCGGCGACCGCCAGCCCGGCCGCAACCAACGGCGCGCTCGGATGGGCCATGGACACGAAGCACATGTCATCGAAGTCCAGGGCGTGAGCGGCGGTGCCGTTGGCGAGGGCCGCCCAGCCAGCGCTGGTCCGCTCGGCGGTGCCGAGCACGGCACATCGGACCGTGCCGCCCTCGGCCCGAGCCACCTCCCGCACCAGCCTGGCCGCCGGCTCAATCGACCCGGCCAGTGTGACCCCAATGGTGTCGAGCACGGCGTCGCGCGCCGCCACCCGCGCCGCTGAGGGGACCACGCTCGTCGCGACAAATTCGCCAAACTGGGTCAAAGCCGGGATTGGTGCTTCAGTCACAACAATGCTCCTTGAGCGCGGTGTTCGAAGGCCTGCCGACCATCCCGGCGGGTCTGAAGACCCGCGGCTGCGTACGGAGTGCCGACGGGACGAGCCGCTTCAGTTGCCGTAGGTCGTCGCGATGGCGGCGAGGCGTTCCTGAATCTCCGCCTCGGGCATCCAGCGACCGTTCACCATCACGCCGCCGCGACTGGACACGTTGGCGATGTCCTCGATCGGGTTCGCGTTGAGCAAGAGCAGGTCAGCGCGATGCCCAACCGCGACAGATCCGAAGTCGCCGGTCGCGTCGAAGTACTCGGCCACTCGGCGCGTCCCGGTCTCCAGAACCTCGTAGGGGCTCATGCCGAGCTCGACCCACAACGCCATTTCGCGGTGCATCGCGAATCCGGGAACACTGAAGACCTGCGGTGAGTCGGTCCCCAAGAGCAGCGGTGCACCACCCTCATGCAGCGCGGTGAGAATGGACCGTCGGAGGTCGCTGACCCGACGGTTCGTCGCCTGGTCGCTTGCCGCGAGCCGCTCATCCACCGCACGTTCCCACTGCTCGACCATCTCAGGCGGTATGTACCGCACTTCGGGCCGCGCGGCCCGGAGCTCCGCCGCCGACTGGTCGCCATAGAACGCGGTCTCCCAGAGCACCATGGTTGGCACAACCCACGCCCCCGAGGCGCGTGTGGCTCGAACCAGCTCGGCGATCCGTGTTTCATCGACGACATCCAACAAGGCTCCGATGCCAGCGATCCCGGGCGTGTCTACCCGGGGGGCGTCGTCCGGCACCAAGGCATCGACGTAGTTGTCGAGGTGGTCGATGGAGACTTGACCGGCTTCGAGCGCACGCAAGAGTCCGACCTCATCCGGCACATGCCCGCCGAACGGTATTCCCAGCTCGTTGGCGGTGGCCGCCACCGCATCGAACACGTCGAGCGTCAAACCCTCGTGAATCGTCACGAGGTCGTATCCAGTTTGGTGATACTCGCGCACCAGTTGCGCACCCTGCTCCGGGGTGGTGACGCGGGCCCCGCTCATCGACGTGCTTCCGACGAACAAACGTGGGCCAATCGTCTCACCGCGAGCGATCTGATCGCGCGTCGTGAACTGCGACCGGTTGCCCTGCATCGCACGTACGGTGGTCACCCCGTTGGCGACGTAGAGAAACAGGAGATTCTTGGTATCGAGCGGTAGCAGCGGACGGCCAGGCAGATGTCCATGCATCTCGGCCAGCCCGGGCATCAGATAGCTCCCCTCGGCCTCGATCACGGTGACGTCGTCCGCCACCTCGACCGTGTCAGCAGGATCGATGGAGGCGATGCGGCGGTTCGCCACCACGACCGTCTGGTTCTCCAGCACGACCGGGCCACTGGGCCCACGCATCGGAAGCACGTTGACCCCGACGAACGCCACGTCGCCGTCGACCACAGGGAGCGGGTCCCCGCAGGCCGTGGCCACCAGGCACACCCCCAGCGCCGCGCCCGCCAGGCGACCATGGAACCATCGGGGCCTTGTCGTCCAGGACACGTTGTGGCCGCGCTCACCAGAGCGGTCGCCACGATTTCCGTTGCGACTCACGATGCTTGACATCCTCGCGCCGGGGCCCGGGCCTCAGGCACCCTCTGGCAACGGCGGCCGAAACCGCGGTGGCACATGTCCACGCTTGTACACCATGAACGTGCGTTTGAACGTGATCACAATCTTACCGTCCTGGTTGAAGCCCGTCGATTTCACACTCACGATCCCCACGGTGGGACGCGACTTCGACTCTCGCTTCTCTAACACCTCGCTCCGCGAGTAGATCGTGTCGCCGTCGAACACGGGGGCCGGCAGCCGTACTTCATCCCACCCGAGATTCGCCATCACGTTCTGCGACAGGTCGATCACAGACTGCCCGGTGACGACCGCCAAGGTGAATGTCGAATCGACCAAGGGCCGCCCGAACGGCGTCTTGGCCGCGTAAGCATGATCGAAATGAATCGGATTCGTGTTCATCGACAGCAACGTGGCCCAGGTGTTGTCCGCCGCCAGTACCGTCCGACCCAATGGGTGCTCGTAAATATCGCCGACCTCAAAATCTTCGTAGACCCGTCCGGTCCACCCTTCCTTGACTGGCATATCTCACTCCCCACACATGGTCCGTCGCCGGTCGTTGCCCGGGGCGCAGCCCCGTCTGAGTACTAAATCGTGCCGTCGTCACGCCACCCGGAGACGGTGGTCCTGTCGAAGCCCAGTTCGTCCAGGATGACGTCGGTGTGTGCCCCCAGTGCCGGCACCGGGTCCATCACCGGCTCGACCCCCTCAATCGACGCCGGCGGCAGGGTCGCGCGGATCGATCCGGCCGGGGTGTCGATGTTGCGCCACCGCTCCCGCGCGGCCAGCTGCGGATGGTCAGACAGTTGCTGCACCGTGCGGAGCCGAGCGTTCGCGATGCGTGCCGATTCGAGACGCTCGAGAATCTCTGTCGTGGTCATCCCGCCGAACACCGTTTCGATTTCCGCGTCGAGTGCGTCACGGTGCTGGACACGGTCCGCGTTCGACACGAATCGCGGGTCGGTGGCCAGATCCGGCTGGTCAAGCACACCGACGCAGAATGCCTGCCACTCGCGCTCGTTCTGAATGCCCAGATACACCACCTCGCCGTCACCCCCGGCGAACGGACCATACGGTGCGATCACGGCATGCCGCGCGCCGGAACGCTCCGGCGGTGTGCCCCCGTAGACACCGTAGTACAACGGGTATCCCATCCACTCGCTCAGCGCCTCGAGCATGGACACCTCCACGAGGGTGCCCGCTCCGGTCCGATGCCGCATCAGCAAGGCGGTCAGGATACCGGAATAGGCATACATGCCGGCCGCGATATCGGCCACCGAGATCCCGACCTTCACCAGTTCGTCCGGGGTGCCGGTGATCGACAGCAGGCCCGCCTCGGCCTGCACCAGCAGGTCGTACGCTTTCCGGTCGCGATAGGGCCCGGTCGAGCCGTAGCCGGAGATCTCGCAGACGACCATCCGGGGGTGCGCCTCGCGCAGACTCTGGGCCGACAGACCGAGTCGTCCCGTCGCACCCGGCGCAAGATTCTGGACGAAGACGTCGGCCTGATCGAGCAACCGCCGCAACACCTCGGCCGCGGCGGGGCGCTTGACGTCGAGGGTCAACGACTCTTTCGAACGGTTCAGCCAGACAAAGTGCGAGGACTCACCCTGCACCGTCGCGTCGTAGCCGCGGGCAAAGTCGCCGACACCAGGACGCTCGATCTTGATGACGCGTGCTCCCAAATCGGCCAACTGTCGGGTCGCGAACGGGGCCGCCACCGCCTGTTCGAGCGACAGGACAGTGACCCCTTCGAGTGGTCGCATCAGAACGAGCGGGGCATGTCCAGCACGTGCTGGCCGATGAAGGACAGGATGAGGTTGGTCGAAATCGGCGCGGTCTGATAGAGCCGGGTCTCGCGGAACTTGCGCTCCACGTCGTATTCCTTTGCGAACCCGAAGCCACCGTAGGTTTGCATGGTCACGTTCGCGGCTTCCCACGACGCGTCGGCCGCGAGCAGCTTGGCCATGTTCGCTTCTGCTCCACAGGGCTGAGCGGCGTCGAACAACTCCGCGGCGCGGATGCGCATCAGGTCGGCGGCCTCGACGTTGACGTGCGCCCGGGCAATCGGGAACTGAACACCCTGGTTCTGACCGATCGGGCGTCCGAATACCACCCGGTCTTTGGCGTACTTCGACGCGCGGTCGACGAACCAGCGCCCATCGCCCACACACTCGGCCGCGATCAAAATCCGCTCGGCGTTCAGCCCGTCGAGCAGATAGCGAAACCCCTTCCCCTCCTCACCGATCCGGTTCTCGACCGGCACCTCGAGATTGTCGAAGAAGACCTCCGTCGTGGCGTGGTTGATCATGGCGCGAATCGGATGGACGGTCATCCCGTTCCCGATGGCGTCCTTGAGATCCACCAAGATGGTGGTGAGGCCCTCCGTCTTCTTCTTCACCTCTTCGAGGGGCGTCGTGCGCGCGACCAGCAGCATCAGGTCTGAATACTCGACGCGCGAAATCCAGACCTTCTGCCCGTTCACCACGTAACGGTCGCCCTTGCGGACCGCCATCGTCTTCATCTGCGTGGTGTCGGTCCCGGTCGTCGGCTCGGTCACCCCAAACGCCTGGAGTCGTAGCTCGCCACTGGCGATCTTCGGCAGATAGTGCGCCCGCTGGGCCTCCGACCCGTGTCGAAGCAGAGTGCCCATGATGTACATCTGGGCGTGACAGGCCGCCGAATTGCCGCCAGACCGGTTGACCTCTTCGAGGATGATGGATGCCTCGGCGATGCCAAGCCCGGAGCCACCGAACTCTTCCGGAATCAGCGCGGCGAGATAGCCGGCGTCGGTCAGGGTCTTGACGAACTCCTCAGGGTAGGTCTCTTGGGCGTCGAGTTCCCGCCAATAGCTGTCCGGAAAGCGCGAGCACAGCTCGCGCACGGCGGTGCGCAGATCGGTGTGCAATTCGTTGTTCGACACGGTCGCTCCGTCCGGAGGCGGTGATCGCCACCGGTTTAGTCTGCAGTAGGTGGAATATTGGAGATCAGATACTCGTGCACCAGTCCCCGAGCGGCGCCTCGCGAGTTGATCGCCCGGCGTGCCGTGACCTTGTAGGCTCGAAGTCCGGCGGCCCGCGCCACCACGTTGTCCGCATACAGCGCGGTGATCTCCGGTGCTGTCGAGTTACTCAGGAGTACGTGGCACCCGCGGCGGGCCAGCTCGATCACGACCTGTTGGAGACGCCGCTGGTCATCCGACCCGAATCCGCCCGGCGTATAGCCCGTGAACGATGACGTCGCGCTCACCGGTGCGTAGGGCGGGTCGAAATACAGAAAATCTCCCGGCATCGCCCACTCGCAGACCGACTCGAATCGGTCTTCGCGCACTTCCACCCCCGGTCTCGCCAGCACGGCTGAGGTCAGCCGGAGGTTGTCGGCATCGCAGATTCGAGGATTCACGTACCGACCCACCGGCACGTTGAAGCCGCCGGATGCATTCAGGCGAAACAAACCGTTGAAGCCGGTGTGATTGAGATAAATCAGCATCGCGGCGAGGCCGGGCGTGTACCCCTCGCTTTGTCGCCGGGGTCCGTCGGTCTCCGCGAGACGGCGGCGTAGTGGATTGAACCGTTGATCCCGCACGCGGTAGTAGCAACCACTCGGATCGACCTGATGCGCCTCGGCCAAACGCCGGAGGCTGCGGATCACGCGGGGCGCTTCCTTGCGCACGGACAGAAACGAGCCGATCAAATCGGGGTTGTTGTCCATCAGCACTACCCGGTGACCGTCGAGTTCACCGCGGCTGTGGAGATCAAAAAATAGCGCGCCACTCCCGAGAAACGGCTCGCAGTAGACGCCGAAACCGGCCGGCTGGAACCGGGCAAGTTGCGACAGCAACTGCCGTTTGCCGCCGGCCCACTTCAGAAAGGGACGGACCGGGGCGGGTTGCGTAGCATCGGACAGGTTCGAAGCGGTGCGGCTCTGGACCGCCAGGGTGCGCATGTATTCGGGCCGCCTCAGAAAGAGGCGGATCTCTCGCAAATGATAGCACGGACAAGGGATAGCTCTTCCTGGTCGTCTCTAGAAAAACCGCCGGGACGCCGAAAACGAAGGACCGGAGAGACATCTGTGGAGTCGCATCCTTATAATGCGGCCGTGCCTGTCACCCTCGGATCGGCCAGTCTGGCGTCTCGCCTCGACGGGCAGCGCGTCGGACTTGTCGCCAACCCGGCCTCGGTCGACTCTGACTTCGGGCACGTGACTGATCTGGTCGCGTCTCTCCCGGGGGTCACCCTCGCTGCCCTGTTCGGACCACAGCACGGATTCCGGTCGGACCTGCAGGACAACATGATCGAGACCGACCACGACCGGCACGACGCACTCGGGGTGCCGATTTACTCCCTGTACGGACACACCCGGGAACCGGATGGCGCCATGCTGGCTGGACTCGACCGGCTGGTGATTGACCTGCAGGATGTCGGCACGCGGGTCTACACCTACATCCATACGATGACGAACTGTCTGCGGGCGTGTGCCCGTCACGGCGTCCCGGTGCTCGTGTGTGACCGGCCCAACCCGCTGGGCGGGCTCTCGGTCGAGGGCCCCATGCTGGCGCCAGGGTTCGAGTCGTTCGTCGGTCTCTTTCCGATTCCGCTCCGTCACGGCCTGACCATCGGCGAAATGGCACGGTTGTGCAACGACAGCTTCGGCCTCGGTGCGTCACTGGAAGTGCTTCCCGTCCACGGCTGGCGCCGCCAGATGTACCACGATGACACCGAATTGCCGTGGGTGCTGCCGTCTCCCAACCTGCCGACGATTGACAGCGCCATCGTCTATCCCGGCCAGGTGCTCATCGAGGGCACGAACCTGTCGGAAGGGCGTGGCACGACCCGCCCGTTCGAGCTGGTCGGCGCGCCCTGGCTCGACGCGCGCTCCCTGGCGCGTGCCATGAACGACCACGGCCTCCCTGGCGTCCACGTCCGCCCAGCGGAGTTTCAGCCCACATTCCAGAAACATGCGGGTCAGCCGTGTGGCGGGTGTCAACTGCATGTCACCGACCGGACCACGTTTCAGCCGGTGGTGACGACAGTGGCGCTGCTCCAGACGTGTCGGCGGCTGGCCCCGGATCATTTCGCCTGGCGGCAGCCGCCGTATGAGTACGAAACCGTCAAGCCGCCGATCGACATCCTGTCCGGTTCGGACCAGCTCCGGCGACAGCTCGACGACGACATCTCGTTCGCCGTCATCGCGCAATCGTGGGAGTCGGACCTCCAGGCCTTCCGGTCCCGGCGCGAGCGCTATCTGCTGTATTGATCTGGCCGCTTGCTCCCGTCGTCTCGAGCGGCGATCATCATCACCATGGCCGTGCGACCGCTGACCTTCGAGCATTCTGTACTGATCACCGCGGCACCGGATGCGGTGCTGTCGGCGTTCTTCGACCCGGCGGCATTGGGGGTCTGGTGGGACGCCGTCCGCTCGGTCACCGTGCCGAGGCCGCTTGGGATCTACGCCATCGAGTGGCGGAACACGCCGTTCAGCGACAAGCTGCTCGGCACGCTGGGCGGCGTGTTCTACGGCACCGTCATGGAGTATCGACCCCGGCGCGAACTGTTCCTTGCCGACGCCTACTGGCTACCACCGGAAGCGGAACCGTTCGGTCCCATGGCGCTCGAAGTGAGCTGTCGGGTCGAAGGACCGGCCACCCGAGTGCGGGTGCGCCAGAGCGGCTCGGACGAAGGCGCGCGATGGCAACGCTACTATGCGCTCATCGCGGCGGGATGGGAGGCCTCACTCGACGCCCTGAAACAACATCTGGAACACGGCGGCGACACGGCCGGCTCCGGCTAGTGCCCCGGCGCGTTGTGAAGATGTCGCTCAGGGCCAATCGCAGGCTCACCAGACCCAACCTGCATGCCGGGCGTCCTGGTTTCGCGCCCTGGTGTGGCGCACTCCATCCCCTCGATCGCGTTCATCGCCCCAGGGTACGGGCGAGCGAGACTCTTCGTTGTCCCCCACGATCTCGTCGGTGCAGCTGACCGATCGACAGCGACCGACGCAAGCACCCGCTACCGCGCACCACCACCGCCTGTCGTCGTATCCAATGAGAACGGATCAGGGCCCTGCTGCGCGGCAAACTCCCGCTCGCGAAGCCGCGCACCGATGAACATCGCCGCCAAGCCATAGTTCCCTTCGTGGCACCGCGGCTCATAGTAGATCCGGTTCTGTTCATCGCTCTGTCGCTTTAGTTGCTGCCGGACAGTCCACGCCGCCACCCACACGGTCGGATCCTCGAGTGTTACCTCGTACTCGAGCGTGTCCGCGTCCACGCGCCTGTAGCGTTCGATGAGATGGAGATTCGCACTCGAGCCACGAAACGGGAACATGGGGGAGAAATTCGTCGTGTCGACGACCAGGGTGT